>NZ_CP150231.1:1342857-1659642 GCF_037974225.1 Solibacillus sp. FSL R5-0691 | reverse complement strand
ATTATATTTAACGACAGAAAAAATCGATGGATCCGGCAGGAAATGTACAAGTGTTCCTGTTTCCTTCGTTTTCCCGATCATATCAAGCGATGTAGCCGGCTTCCCGCCTTGTTCAAAACGCTGGCGGTAAATTTGCCCGTCACGGTAAATCGTTACTTCCAAAAATGTTGATAGGGCGTTTACTACAGATGAACCTACACCATGCAAACCACCACTTGTTTTATAACCGCCTTGTCCAAACTTTCCGCCTGCATGAAGGACGGTGAAAATAATTTCCGGGGTTGGTTTACCCATTTTATGCATACCTGTTGGCATACCACGACCATGGTCACGCACGCTAATACTGTTATCTTCATGAATCTTCACGATGATATGATGTCCAAATCCAGCAAGCGCTTCATCCACTGCATTGTCTACAATTTCATACACTAAGTGGTGAAGACCTCGACTATCTGTAGAACCAATATACATCCCTGGTCTTTTGCGTACGGCTTCTAAACCTTCTAATACTTGAATGGCATCTTCATTATACGAAATACCGGTTTGGTTTTTTACCAAATGTAATCCCCTCCAAAAATACAAACAAACGTTCTATTTACTACCTAATCGTACGCTCAAATATGCATGATGTCAATGTTTAAAGGTACTGATTTAGGCTTTGCAAAGATTAATTGTATCACCAATACCGAACGTTTAAAAGCATATCCTTTAGCAGCAAACAATAAAATGTAACTTTTTTCCTGTTTTTTACATGAGCGAAAAAATAATACCTCTTTCCTTCTATTAAAAAACATTGTAAAATATTCAATACATACTATTAGTACCAACTGATAATTCTGAATTCGAAAGGAGCACAACACTTGATCAACGCGTTAATTATTATTTGTGCTTATTTAATCGGTTCCATTCCATCAGCTTTATGGATTGGCAAAATTTTTTACAAAACGGATATTCGACAACAGGGCAGCGGCAATTTAGGCACGACCAATACATTTCGAGTATTGGGCAAAAAACCGGGCATCGCCGTATTGCTAATTGATATATTGAAAGGGACAGCAGCGGTATTGCTTCCGTTATTGCCGTTTTTCGCAGACAGCACGGTCCATCCTTTAATCTTGGGTGTCATCGCAGCTGCGGGTCACATGTTCCCGATTTTCGCCAGTTTCCGTGGAGGAAAGGCGGTTGCTACGAGCGGTGGCGTTATTTTAGGCTATAATTTACCGTTATTTATAATTTTAATCTTTGTATTTGTCATCGCCTTAAAGCTAACAAAAATGGTCAGCTTATCATCTATGATTGTGTCCGCTGCAGCGGTGATTTATGTCATCGGTCATTGGATAATAACGGGTGAATATGCATTATTCATTTTAGTTGTCGTACTGGCTGGCTTCATTTTTTACCGTCACCGTGAAAATATTAAGCGGATCAAAGCCGGGACTGAACCGAAAATTAAAGGATTTTAACTAATTGACTGAAGGGGTTTCCTTTCAGTCTTTTTTTGTAATTAAATTTCAGAACGCGAGCTTTGTAAGTTTTTTTTATTTCCTGCATAATGGCAGTAGAGGTGAAATATATGGAAATCAGACTATCAGAAAAAGCACTTACTTGGTTTAAACAGGAAATGGAAGTAGAAAAAGGCGATTTCATTCGTTTTTATGCAAGGTATGGAGGTTCTTCACCTTTTCATGAAGGGTTTTCGTTAGGGATGACACGGGAGCAGCCGCATGAAATAGGCATTGAAACCGTTGTGGAAGATATTCATTTTTATATTGAAAAGTCCGATGAATGGTTTTTCAACGAACATCATTTAGTTGTAGATGTCGCCGATTCATCCGAAGAATTAACTTATTCCTATGAAAAATAAACACCTTTTTATCGCTCTCTAATACGAACAATTCGCCATTGAAAAGTTCAAATGTTTCGAAATTTTAGTAAATCCGTTTTTGCCGATTCAATCGTTATAATGAGTAAGGATTATATCGAAGATTGATGAGGGATTATATGTGAAAGCGAAACAGGAATTTTATTGGCGCTGCGTATTTTTTATTGCAGGCATCATTGTTTTATCATTAGGCGTGACATTAACGATCAAAGGACAAATACTTGGCGTTGGGTCATGGGATGTCCTTCATATCGGACTACAAAAAAACTTGGGCTTAACGGTCGGGACTTGGTCTATCATTTTAGGCTTGCTCATTCTGGCTGTTGATACGTTTTTCACGAAAAGATTGCCGAAAGTCGGAACGTATTTGGACATGTTCCTGACAGGTATTTTTATTGATATATTTATGATTGTATTACCGGATGCGAATACACTGTTTGAACAAACATTGGCATTTGTTGTTGGCGTTATCCTGCTGGGCTTCGGCTGCGGCATGTATATGGTGGCTAACCTTGGTGTAGGGCCTCGTGACACGTTAATGCTGCTGTTGGTTCACCGTCTTGGCTGGAGTGTCAACCGTGCACGTACAACAATGGAAGTAACGGTTGCTATTATAGGTTTTATATTGGGCGGACCGGTCGGAGTCGGTACGGTATTTATGGCGTTCGGCTTAGGGCCTGTCGTACAATGGGCGCTCAAATGGAACGGAAAGCTGTTCCACCGCGCAGCAGGTGTAGAAAGTGTCGTTATATAAAAATAGGTAGAGAGCAAGCATTATGCGTTTGCTTTCTTTTTTTACATTTGAATTGTTACAATTTTCAAAAAATACTTTCGTAACAATGGAAAAAAGTGCATAGTAGTAAGTGGAGGTGTTTTTAAAATGATACATATTGAAAATATCCATTTATATCGCAATGACAAAAAGATTTTAAACGATTTAAGCTGGCATGTCCAAAAGGGACAGCATTGGGCCATTTTAGGGTTGAACGGCTCAGGTAAAACGACGTTGTTGAAAGTCATTAACGGCTATATATGGCCAAATGAAGGAAGCGTCCAAGTATTGGGCGAAACATATGGCAAGACCTATATACCGAAGATGCGGACGCGGATCGGCTGGGTAAGCAACGCGATGATCGATAATTTCAACTGGCAGGATAATGCGATTGAAATCGTGCTCAGCGGAAAATTCGGTGCCCTTCGACTATTCGATGAAGTGACAGATGAAGAAATTGATCATGCGGTTTCCATTATGAAGCATTTTCACTGTGACCATTTAGCAAATAAATCATTCGAGCATTTGTCACAAGGTGAACGGCAGCGTGTTCAAATCGCAAGGGCCATTATGGCAGATCCCGAAATTCTCATATTGGATGAACCGTGTGGCGGGCTGGACTTAATCGAACGGGAAAACTTACTGCAGACGATTGAACAGATTGCACACGCTGAAAACGGCCCTACCCTCATCTATGTGACGCACCATGTAGAAGAAATTCTGCCTTGCTTTAGCCATGTGCTTTTAATGAAAGACGGAAAAAATATCGAAGCCAATGCACGGGAAACAGTTTTAACAGATGAATTATTAAGCGATTTCTTCGGGCGGGAAATCAGTTTGCAGATCGAACGCGAACGTGCCTGGGTCGCGATTAAATAAAACGAACCAGCAGGAGTACACCTCTTGCTGGTTCATTTCATTTATAAGCATTAAATATGATATTCAATATTCTCATCAACATAATGCCATTCGTACGGTGTTTCTTGGTATACGTAGTAATTCAGCCAGTTGTAGAACAATAGATGCGAATGGGCACGCCAAACATTTTTCGGTGCCTGCAGCGGGTCGTTGTTCGGGAAATAGTTAACCGGAATATCCGTATTGTCTGGATCTTTCTCGATATCGCGGAAGTACTCATCCGATAATGTCGTTGCATCATATTCCAGATGCCCTGTAATCATAATATGTTTATTATTTTTCGATTGAACGATAAACACCCCTGCATCATCCGAATAGCTGAGTAAACGCAAGTCGGGATGTGCCCGTACTTCATCAATTGAAACCGATGTATGGCGCGAATGCGGTGCCACATACTCGTCACTAAAACCACGCACTAAATCTACTGTTAAATCCGTAATCACATGGGAATATACACCGGAGCATTTCTTCGGCAATTCGAATTTTCCAATGCCAAAATGGTGGTACAGAGCAGCCTGTGCGCCCCAACATATATACATGATTGAAGTAACATGTTCATTTGCCCAGTCCATCACATGCGTAATTTCGTTCCAGTAGCCGACATCTTCAAAGTCCATCTTCTCTACTGGCGCACCCGTAATAATGAGACCATCAAAACGACGATGCTTCACTTGGTCAAATGTTCGGTAAAATGTATCTAAATGCGATTTGGAAACATTTTTTGATTCGTATGTAGCCGTATTTAAAAAAGTGACATCTACCTGTAATGGTGTATTCCCAAGTAAGCGCAGCAACTGCAGCTCGGTTTTCTCTTTTTCAGGCATTAAATTAAACACTAAAATATTTAGCGGTCGAATTTGCTGCGTTTTCGCACGGTCTTCCTCCATGACGAAAATCTTCTCTTTTCTAAGCAACTCACCCGCCGGTAAATGTTTCGGAATATTAATCGGCATTTCACTTTCCCCCTCATAAACTATTTCAAAATACTTTTAATAATCAGTTGTGTTCAGGCATTGCATTGTTTTACGAGCGAAACGAACCGTTCCAGAACAACATAAAAAGCCCCTCTCACTCCAGCAAAACAGAATTGAGAGGGGCTTTTACCCGTTCTTATCTGCCAAGGTCAACACCTTGCTGGAAGTAGCACCTTTCTAGTTGGACTAGAGGTTGCTGAAGCATCATAAGGCCAAGTCCCTCCGCTTCTCTTGATAAGACTATTAAATTGTCATTAGTGTATCATGTACTTTATAGTTTTGCAATAATTCAAAAAATATTATTTTACTCATCCTGAAGCTGTTCTTTTTCTATATTGAATAAGATAGTTTCCAGCCGCTCATCCCATACACGTGTCAACGTATTGTATACACGTACAAAATGTCTGTTTTCCTTTTGATCGAACAATAAAAAACATAGGACCGGTATATCATTAATCTGGATCGATTCCGTCGACACAACACTCGTTATATAGTGCGGAACTTCGTCTTCCGCCACCGGTTGTTCGGAAAGCTGCTGTTGAATGAAATCAACGAGCAATGTTTCTTCAATCGCTTCAATTTCTTCTGTATCCATTGTCGGGAAAGGCTCCGGAAACTCTTCCAAATCCGCGAATTCTTCCAGGTCCCCCTCCAATGGCTGTTCATGAATCGGACTGTATTGAATGAAGTAACTTGTTTCTTCTAGTTCCTCTTCAAAAATGCCCGATTCCAGCTGTGCTTTCCCTTTAGCAGTAAGCGCAAATTCCTGTTCTTTCACTATCATGCCGAGTCGTAACATTTTATTCGTCAAATCATGAATAAATAACGGTTCCACCAATAAAATTTCGGCTAAGAGCTCCACATTTTTCAGTTTTGCCTTTTCAAAGGAAATGAGCATCATCTTCATTAAAATATCCATGGCATTGCGCATCACGGGATGATATTTCACTTCCAATGTATGAATCGGAATGGCATATTGCATTTGCTTTTTGATTTCAATGGATGGGTTTTGGCCGAGTTCTTTCTGCAGCTGTAAAACTGTTCCTTGTAAATCCATTCAATCCAATCCCCCTGTTTCTACACAGCAAAATAGCCGTCCTGTTCTTTGACTGTCGTTAAGACATGGGCATACATATCCCTTGTTTTCGCGCTCTTTGGACGCTTCGTAAACATTTCGGTACTGCCGACCATAATGAGCAGTTCCCGGGCGCGGGATAAGGCAACATTGAGACGTCGGTAATCTTTCGCAAAGCCGATTTCTCCGCGCTCATTGTCATGATTCCGCACCATGCTGACAATAATGACATCCATCTCCATCCCCTGGAATTTATCGACCGATCCAGTACGGATGTGTAAATGCGGTACACTGATCTCCTGCTCGATCAAACGATTAATGCGCTTTACCTGCTCCGCGTAGAATGAAATAACGCCAACCGATTTTAATGCGTCGTGTGGAATCAGACCTTGTGCCTTTGCCTGCTCCGTTGCGGCATTTAATTCGAGCAGCTGCTGTTTAATCTGTTCCAGCTCAGCTAAATTGAATAAACTTGAGCCTTCCTTCATCCGCTCTTCAAAAAATGGTTTGGCATTCGGTATATCGAGCCATAGCAAATGATGATTTCGTGTAATTTTGGATGTTTCAAGGAAATGATCTCGTACAGCATCTGAATCTTCTAACCCACATTGCAGCTGTTCGGATTCATTTTCGTAAAACGGTGTAATAGTTGACATAATATTTTTATGCATACGATACTGAAGGGCAAGCATCGTTTTGTTCTGCGACGGCAAATTATTATATAAACGCTCAAACAATGATTCTTCGAGTAATCTTTCAAGCTCCCGTTTTTCTTCAAATGTTGTACTTTCCTTCACAACTTGCTCCAATGTTTCTTCAAAGGTCGCATCGCCTACAAGCGGCGGCAATTGGTGATGATCCCCAACTAAAATAATTTTTGCGCCTTTTAACATCGGCAGTAACAGTTCCGGTGGTGTTGCTTTTGAAACTTCATCAATAATGACGACATCAAATGTCGGGTAGTTGTCCATAAACTCTTTATTCGCCGAGGCAACACATGTTGTGCCGATTACATTGGCATGTTTCACGTACAATTTGCGAATTTCATCCAAGTCATGGGCATTGGCATTTTTCAGTAACCCATGCCATTCGTTTTGGAGTTCTGCTGTTACCGGAAGCAAACTGATTTTCACTTCTAGCGTCTCGATCTTTTCTGTAAGCAGTGTAATCTTTTCGTTTACTTCAATGATTGCCTGCTCAGGGTTCAGTTTTGTCAGCTGTTCAAGTTCTGTGCGGCGTTTTTCAAGCTGTACGCCTTCGCTGTTGATCCCTTTAAAGCGCACTGTTAACTGTTCGACCGTCTCAGTACCAAGGGCAATCTGTTCATTTAAAATTGCCAGCTCTTCCGCTTTTTTGTTCAGTTGAAGCTCCACTTTTTCACGGTTTTGGCGCTGTGTTTCAGTTTTCATCTGATCCAGCTCATTTGTTGCGAGCAGTTCTTCCAGCTCATCTGTTGTATGATTCAGCGTAATCGACGGATCGATTTTTTCATTGATTGTATCCATTTGGGATTTAACCGTTGTTGCCTCTTCTTCCAGCTGCTGAAGATGCTGTGCCTTCACATCATTTTGCTCTTTGAACTGTAGGATGATTTCCTCTTTCAGCTTTTCGAAAATTAGTACGGTTTCACGGATTGCATCCATATATTTATTGTTCAGCTGCTCGATGTATTGCATGCGCAAATGAATTCCCTGAATGGAGCGGGTGCCGTTTTGAGCATTTACACGGCGGTCCCTAAAAGCAATACTCAGCTTCGTCAAAAACTCCTGAATCTCTTCCAGTGTATAATGATGCCCCATATCCAGTCTATCCGGTGTTACATGAATCCCTAACGCCGTTTCACTGTAGTGCAATGCCTTTTCCAGACGTTCTTTCACATCTTTGATCGGCTTATACTGCTCCATTTGCGGCTGAATTCGATCAAGTGCCGTAAGTAAGCGGTCCATCGCATAGTTCCGGCGAATATTGTATTCACTCATGAACTCCTCTATTTCATACACTTTTTTCAACGAAGCGATTTTATCAACGAGCAGATCATACTGTGACGTTTCATTGGCCTTTTCAATTTTCGTCTTAACTGCATCAAAACGCTGCTGGAATTGATCAAGCTGCGCCTTATAATGACTTTGCGTAAGTTGCTGCTGGTAGTTTTCTCTCGCTTCTTTCAACTGTTGCGCTTGTTCTGTCAGTTGTTCGACTGACAATCCGTCTTTAACTTGCTGTTCAAAGTTGGCAACAGTTTCGGCTACTGTGCTCCCTGTCGCCTGCAGTTTCTCCAGTTTGCGTTCATTGTCTTCCAGTTCTTTTTTACATTCGGTCAATTCTTTTTTTAATGCCAGAATCTTTTCGGCCAGAACATGCAATTCTGCTTTTGCCGCTTCTTTTTGTTCAATTTGAAGTTCCAGCTCTTTTTGTTTTTGTTCAAGCGCGGTAATCTCATTTTGCGCTTCATTGATTTCATCATTTAAAAGCTGTTCTTTTTTCTCATGCAGCGAAATTTCATGGCCGATTGCTTCAAACGTCTGCTCCTGCCAATACGACGCAACATTTTCCTCGATGAACTTCTTCCCTTCTTCTTCAATGCTTTCCGTACGGCCGTAACGCAAAATCCGGATATCTTTGTTCGATAAAAGCCGGCTTAATGCATTGTCGACCGCTAAGTTCGATTGGGAAGCAACAAGCGTTTTCAGACCCGCTTTTGCATTTTGATAGCAAATTTCCGAAATTACCGTCGTTTTACCGGTACCCGGCGGACCTTGAATGACATACAGATCTTCGGAACTGATCGCCCCTTCGACTGCTTGCTGCTGGTACTGATTCAGCCGGTTATGGAAATCGAGAGGAACCGTTTTTTTGCGCTCGGCAATAACCGGTTTATCTTCGAATAAAATTGTTTCGAGGTTCGCATTTGCAGCCAATCCTTCTTTTAACCGTTCAAATCCTTTTAATAAGCGTTTTAACTGTGATTTCGTCGCGGCATTAGAGAATTCGATGTCTTCCGATTGGAACTGAAGCTCATTTCTCCGCGCCAAATTGCTGTAATACGGTTTTAAGGCAATTTCAACGGTATTTTCGTTGCGGCGGATTTTCGCCACATCCCCGATTTCCTGGACATAGCCGCGTAAACGCGCACTAAGGCCCTCCAGCTGTTTCCACTGCTTTTTATCGAGGTTGTTAATACGCACGGTCATATGAGAAAAGTCTGCATCAAATGTGACACTTGAAAAACGGGCATGAATATCTTCAATGTCCGCATTTTTGTTTAACACTTTTAAATAGCCTTCCCAGCTGCTGATCCGTTTATTGACATAATCAAAGCGTTCCTGTGCAATCGGCAGTTCATCAATGGCTTTTAGAAACGGTTCCTGGTATGTATGGCCACTAATACGGGAAGCGACGAAGTGGATTTTCATTGTGGCGCGGCGATTTGTGACAACCGGTGTCCCTTTGCCGCGTGTTCGAAAGCTTTTCGCCACAAGTCCGTTTTTCCGGTCAAATACACAGTCCATAATGACGACGCGTTCGTCAAATTTATTTTTTAGTTTTACGTTTTTATCATTATCGAAAAAGATGCTCAAATGCGTTTGTTCTGCATCAACCGATACTTTTTCAATCGCGACAATGAAATATTGCTGTAAATTAAAAAAGGCGTGTTCATCTGGAACATGCTCCTTCATCGCTTCTCGTGCCGTATTCGTCAATAAAATATGACAGCGGGTTTGAATATTTGCGATTGTTTTTGGTGCCATGAACACACCTCCCCCATAGTTTTTTATATACAGTTCCGTTTGGTCGTATATGATTATAACAATATTCGTCTGTTCATTAAAGAAAAAATGCCCTGTTATTAATTTAACAGGACATGTCGATTAACTTTGAATTTTCGCAACTTCCGCATATTTGGCATCCCATGCCGCATCAATCTTTTTCAACGCGACCGGACGGAAGTTTTCCTTTTTCACTAAAATATGTTGAGACTTCGCGGTTACTGCAACGGTGCCGTCTTCATGCAGAATTTCATAGCCGTATGTAGTGCGCAGCTTCGTATGTTCCTCAATCCATGTGCGAACTGTAGCTGTTTGACCATAGCGCATCGCCGCTTTGTATTGAATCGAGAAATCCATAACAGGCGATAAATACCCGTCCTCTTCAAGTTTCGCATAGTTAAATCCTAAATCCTTCACAATCTTTGTACGCCCAATTTCGCACCAAACGAGATAATTGGCATGATAAACGACCCCCATCTGATCGGTCTCCGCATAGCGTACTTCTACTGTTGTTTCTGAAATAAACATTCTCTTCACCTCTAGAGGTATTATAGCGTTAATAACTTTAATTTGTAATGGGTTTTAATAAAGAGGCAATTTTAATAAACCAATTTTCGTATGGAAAAAAATTATCAATGTAAAAAGGCATTCGACAGGAACACCTTTTGTTTGTACTATAAGTAAATTGATAAGGCGCTTTTAAATATATTTTCAATATCCGCCTTTTCAAAGGTTATGTCGCTTATTTTTCCATCCACTAACCCTCGATAAATCCACGCCGGCTCTCCATTTACATATCCTAACAACAATTCATGGAAATGAACATTTCCAATACGATTAGAGTTAATATATTCGATAAAAATGATGACCGAACCGTAATATCCAATTGCCTTGTATGCTTGCTTTGCTCTTCCTCTAATCACTACATCGCCAATTACTGATTCCATATGATAGAGGTTGCTCGTAAAAATAGTGGAATTGCCAAATTTACTGCCAATAGTATCGTAAATATGCTTGAAGGAAGCCCATAATTCTCTTACCTTTTCTGGATAAATTTCTTTAATTTGTTTTTGATTCTCCTGATCTTTCTTGATTTTCGCATAATTTTCTGCAGCCTTTTCTAACCAATCCATATAATTTACTACCTCCTATATAGTACAGAACTAAAAGCTACACAAAGGCTATTAACAGGATCCAGATACTCTCAACAGTAAATACCGACAAAAGAAGTGCCAATACACACTGTTCAAAGCACTATTCCATTACCGGTTTAATTTCACCGCCGCAAAGGCAAATCCGTTCATACACCTTTCTTACAAAATCATTGCCATTTTTATCTTGTTCCCTTGTCTCTTTTAATAACCGTGCAGGTCTATTGCATTCGACGCATTTTAAAACTGAAGTCATGATCCCGCCTCCTTTGCCTATTGTTCCAATGGCTCTATTTCATCTTATTCTGAATATAAAAAAGTGCACTGGCATTTATCCAGGTGCACTCCTCTAAATCCTGTAGATTCGTTATTTGGCATATCTATATTCTCTATTAATTACGGTAAATCTTGAAGAGTTTGATCTAATTCAATTTCAAATACAATAATGCATCTTTTTTTATTTAATTTCCAAATACCGCAATTTTGGAACAGTTTTCCACCGGAGCTTTGGTATACTGATTTTACTGTACGAATCACTTTACAGCTGGGGGAATTTAAATGGACACAAGAGAAACTTTACAGATGATTTTAGAGTTTATTGACGAGAATATTACTGAAAATATAAGTCCGGATATTTTGGCTGCACAAGCGGGCTATTCAACATGGCATTTCTGCCGAGTATTCCAATGGGGTACCGGATATTCGGTGATGAACTATGTCCGGAACCGCCGACTTGCGTTTGCCGCACATGAACTTTCTACGGGCAAGCGGATTCTCGATATTTCAATAGAATATGGATTTGAAACTCACTCTGGATTCAGTAAAGCTTTTCGGCGTCATTACGGCTGTTCACCAGGAACTTACCGTCTGCATGCGCACAGTAATCGTCCGTTTCCGCCAAGCCTTGCCTGCACGTACAAATACTTTATCGGAGGAATTGTTATGGAACCTAAATTTGTCACACTGCCTGCTATTAATCTTGCTGGTTATGTCCTTAAAACGACGTCAACTGGCGGCGAAAACTCTACCGCAATCCCGGCTTTTTGGGACGACTATATAAGTGGCGGAAGAATGGAAAAACTTCATTCGGAAAACTTTATTAAAAAGCACGATGAATACGGTGTATGCTTCCCGGAAGACCCGACTACCGGTGAATTTGAGTATGTAATAGGGGTCGAAGCGAAAGAAGGTGCTAAAATTGCTGACGAATACCATGTTTGTGAAGTACCTCCTGCAACTTATGCTGTCTTTTCAACGCCTCCTTCTGATGCAATAAATTTTGTAGCTGCTATTCAAGGAACGTGGAATTATATTTTTAATGAATGGTTCCCCAATTCCGGTTATGAGTACGCACCGGGTTGTAACGATTTCGAACTATACGATGATCGTTGTATGCTCGATGATGGGAAGATTTGTGATATTTATATTCCGGTAGTTAAGATACAAAGTTAAAGTTTTGAAGTAGTAATAATTTGCATCTAGGAAACATACATTATAATAACTGGTCACTTTATGGACCTGAGTGGATGCTCAGGTCTTTTATTCTATACTCATATAGTGAATTTGTTACTTAAGACCTTTTTACAGCAAAAATCTATTCGAAAGAGTTTCAAGCTATTATTATTTTGGGAATAACGAAAATAGAAACTTAAAAAGGGGTAATGATCATGAACATTTCAAAATTATTAGGGGCACCATATGCTAATTTAAAAACAGCGAAAGTATTTGTTAAACCGGGGCAAGTCGTCGTTACATATAATAAGAAAACTTACTTTATTGTAAAAAAAGATGTATTTACGAATATTCTTCATCCATTAAACTATAATGCGATAAATTCTTGAGAGATAATTTTATCTCTCTTTTTTATTTGTCTCCACCAGCTTACCAATAACATACAACATGGATAAATATAAATTAACTTTTCATACTAAAGCTAAACGATAAAGGATGTGCTTTTGTGAAAGATACGAAATTTGCGGAACTGGATATGACCAAACTTGAAGCCATTAAACAACTGGAGCAAAAATTAAATGTTACGCTCATTGCGTATGAACTAGCACCGAGTCACCATAACCATCATGAGGATACGCCTATTGTCATTAACCCTTCATAATGTAAAAGCCTTCGCGTAACTTGCGAAGGCTTTTTAAACATTTACTTACCCTTTATTTGGTCCAGAACATCTCGAAAAGCCTGACGCTCACCCGCTTCCCTGAAATCTCTAAAGGGATTGCCTATGCTTTCTAAACGCTTGATTACATTTGGTATTGTGAAAAGATGAGGTGTTAATTTTTCATTTACTTCTTCCCATAATAACGGGGTGGCAATCAATCCTTTATCATTGCCGCGAGCTGAATACGGTGCAACAATCGTTTTACCTTCCCTATGCTGGACATAATCCAAATAGAGCCTTTTCCCTCTATTTTTCTTCATCCGCTCGATTGTAAAGGAGTCAGGATATTGCTGTGCAAGGAAACGGCAAATAAACTCTGTAAACACACCTGTTTCTTCATAGGAAAACGTGTGAAGCGGCAATGGGATATAAATTTGCATACCTTTCCCGCCTGACGTTTTGATATAGCTTGTCAGTTCAAAATAATCTAAAATCGATTTGAATTTTAATGCAGCATCTACCGCCAATCCGAATTCATCAACGGATGGTGGATCCAAATCAAAGACAATTTCTGTCGGCTGCTCTGAAGTGACCGGCTGAAACGGAATATGAAATTCCAAAGCGAGCTGATTGCCCAACCATAAAAGGGATTCAATGTTATTACATAAAATAAAATGGGTGTCGTCCACTAACTGTGTCGTAACAAAATCAGGCAAATTTTCAGTATAGTTTTTCTGGTAAAAGCTTTCTCCCGGAACGCCGTGCGGATAACGGATCACCGTCAACAACCGGTCCTGCAGGAAAGGCAGCAGCATCGGCGAAACCGTCTGCAAATAATATAAATAATCATTCTTCGTAATATTGCTTGCGGGAAACACCGGTTTATCCGGATTTGTGATCGTTAAATTTTCCGGAATCGGGTTTAACTGCCTTTGCATTTGCTGCCAGTTACAATCTGTTGCTTCCAGATGATGCTGGAATGAATGAAAGCGCGGTTCCCTTAATTTAGTGCCGTCAAAATCAATACAAGCAATGGTTACACAAATTGAGGGAGGTATATCAAAAATACCTTTTGTCACCAGTGTCCCATTTGTTTTAAAAAAGGTAGTCAACGTTTTGCTTTCCTCTTCAGATAAACCATGTTTAAACGACACAATCTCCAAAAGGGTATTTTCTTTATAAATTGCCCCATTAAAGAAACCGTTTGACTGATCAAATTTCGTAAGAATAACATTTACGAGTTTCCAGTTCTTTATTTTCAGCCAGCTTTTCGTTCTCGTATCTTCCATCCATTTGCTGTTACGTTTTTTGGCAATCATCCCTTCCCCATTATGGGATTTTACGTTTAGCCAAAGTAAATGCGAATCCTCAAATACATCAATCATTTGCAGTTTTCTTGAATCGGTATATTGTATCGTTCCAGCTAAATTGAGACGTTCAAAAAAGTCGGATAGTAATTGTTTTCTTGTCGTTAACCGGCTATTTCCCTTATCTTTCCCTTTTAATTTCAGTAAATCGAACACAATATAATGACACGGAAAAGTCTGTGCGCTTGTTTCAATATTTTTTTGGTTCGTCATTTTCCCACGCTTTTGCACATACGAGAACTTACTTTTAAAATTGTTTATTAAATATACGACTTCCCCATCAAAGCTAAGCGGTAAGTAAGCTTCGATTTCTTCATAAATACGCTCACAATAATGAATAATTTCAGGGAATTTTTCGTTTAAAATATTCCCATTCCGGCTTTTCAGTATTGGCAACCGATTACCTTTTTCCCAAATTAAAACAGCGCGATAACCGTCATATTTTGTTTCGTATAACCAATCATCACCTAACGGAATTTCCGGTGCATCGGTTAATAACATAGGTTTCACATAAAGGCCAACTTTCGTTTTTTGTATTTATCCTTTGTTTTTTTTCGCAGACGATACATAAATTAAAATTTTAGTCCCATAGTAAGGAAAAATGAGGTGACAACATGCATACTGTCTGGAAAGGTAGTATTAGCTTCGGCTTAGTAAATATTCCGGTAAAACTACATGCGGCAACTGAAAATAAAGACGTAAAGCTCCGACAGCTCCATAAAGAATGCCATACACCAATCAGCTACAAAAAGGTGTGCGAAGGCTGTCAGGCAGAGGTGAAAGATGAAGATATCGTAAAGGCATACGAATATACAAAGAACAAATTTGTCGTTTTGGATGAGGAGGACCTGGAAAATTTACGCAAGGAAAACGAAGATAAATCCGTCGAGATTATAGATTTTGTGAAGCTGGAAGAAATCGATCCGATTTATTTTGAAAAAACGTACTATTTATCTCCTGACAATACGGGTGCAAAAGCCTATGTGCTACTTCGAAAAACGTTGGAGGAATCCGGTAAAATCGGTGTAGCTAAAATTACAATTCGATCAAAGGAGCAATTGGCCATTGTCCGTGTTTATAAAAACGCATTAGTGATGGAAATCATTCATTTTCCGGATGAAGTGCGGGATGTCGGGGATGTACCGAATATCCCAAGTGTCGAAGCCGTCGTGCAAAAAGAACTCGATACGGCTCTTATGCTTGTTGAACAATTGACAACCGAGTTTGATCCGACGAAATACACCGATGATTACCGGACAGCCCTTATGCAGCTAATCGAGGAAAAGAAAACGGAAAGTACTGTTGTTGCAAACGAAAAACGACCGTTGCCTGATAATGTGACCGACTTGATGTCTGCATTGCAAGCATCCCTTGATAAAACGAAGAAACCGAAAACGAGAAAGCGGACAACGACTACAAGAACGAAGAAAAATGCATAATTTAAAGAAACTGGGACATAAGTAGAATAACCGATAAATAACAGGAAATCCTTTATTAAGAAACGGATATTTTGCAAAATTGATTGGAATGCAGGGCGACTCCTGCGGGAATAGCGTGACGCCTGAGACTACAGGCTCAGGCCACGCCCGCGGAAAGCGTCCCGGAATGGAAATCAATTTCAACGCTCAGCAAAAAAAAGCTATTTTTCTCTCAGAGAAAAATAGCTTTTTTGGGTTATGTCTAGGCCTCTTTAAATATTTTCAAACTATTTTACAGCTGCCGGCACCAATAATTCTTCGATTGCCTTTTCGATATCAAGGAATGAATCATCCGGCTCGAATCGACGGATGACACGGCCATTACGGTCTACCAGGAACTTCGTGAAATTCCAGCGAATATTGCGGCCAATTAAGTATTCCGGGTAGTTCGTTTGGATTGTGTTGTATAAGCGGATTTGCTGTAATGTCTCACGAACAAATTCCGGACAATCCACTTCATGTTTTAAGTAATTGAACAGCGGATGTGTTTCATTGCCATTCACTTCGATTTTATCAAACACTGGATATGTAACTCCGAACTGAAGCTTGCATTGTCTTGCAGACGTTTCACCGTCCTCCGGGTTCTGCTCGCCAAATTGGTTGCATGGAAACGAAAGAACTGTGAACCCTTTATCGGCATAGCGTTCATATAACTTTTGCATGTCTTCATATTGGAAAGTAAATCCACAACTGCTTGCAGTATTCACAATCAACATGACTTGATCTCGATACGTTTCCATCGAAAGTATCTCACCGTTTGTTTTTTTCACTAAATAATTATAAATGCTCATTAAGTCATTATCCCTACAACGTTTAGTATAAAGCTATCATATTATAAATTTCATACAAGTACAAAATAACTAACTCGAAAAGTTATAAAAAATATAGTGTAAAAATGGGCAAAATTAAAGGCGCATCAGATTCACGAGGAATCATGCGCCAAATCATTCGATGGCTAACCGACCATCGCTAATAGTATCACCATTTATTTGACGATTATTCAAAAAAAACAAAAATTCTTTGCTGTTTTTTATGTAGTTGCTACAGGGTATTCATATGAGTAGCACGGGAAAGATAATGAAGTAAGAAAGGAATGAATCAACATGCCAAGAAAACTGGTAGCTGCTATCAAAGAACATGCACTGCCCTTTAACGAACAAAGTTTAAATAAAATTGTAGAAGCGATCGGAAATGCCAAAATTGTGATGATTGGTGAAGCTTCCCATGGTACATCAGAGTTTTATACTGTCCGCGCCGAATTAACGAAAATGCTCATTAATCAAAAAGGATTTAATATTATCGGTGTAGAAGGAGACTGGCCTTCAGCTCAGGCAGTGAACCGCTACGTAAAAGGTTATGAAAAGGATGAGAAAAACGCTGCTGCGATATTGAAAGAATCTTTTGATCGTTGGCCGCAATGGATGTGGGCAAACGAAGAAGTAGAACAATTTGTAGAGTGGCTAAAGGATAAGAATCATACATTGGAGACTAAGGTCGGGTTTTACGGCATTGATCTATACAGCCTCTTTGAATCGATGGATGAAGTAATCCAATTTTTATCTGAAAACCCTAAATACAAAGCCGATTTTGAACATGCAAAGAAAGCATTTTCCTGCTTCGAACCTTATAACAGAATGCCGGAGCACTATGCTCTATCCACCGCTCAATTTACCGATGAATGTGTCCGTGAAGTAACGGATTTATTGAGGTCGTTACGAGAGAATAAACAACAGTACTCGAACAAACATGAGGAAGATTTAAATGTCATGATGAATGCGCTTGTTGCTAAGAATGCCGAAACCTATTACCGTGAAATGATGCAGGATGCCATCTCCTGGAATACACGCGACTTGCATATGGTGGAAGCAATCAATGAATTATTGAAGTATCACGGTGAAGAAGCAAAAATCATCATTTGGGAACATAATACACATATCGGAGATGCGTCTGCTACAAGTATGAAAGAAGATCAAATGATCAACGTCGGTCAACTTATCCGAGAGCAGTATGAAATGGACAATACGTATGCTATCGGATTCGGAACATATGAAGGAACGGTCATCGCTGCTGACAGCTGGGGAGATCCTCTCCAAATAATCCCAGTCCCCTCCTCCAAACTCAACACATGGGAAGGACAACTCCATGCAGCTGGCGGACAGGATAAAATATTGATTTTCACTGATCAAAATCGGGAATTGTTCAATGACCGGATTGGGCATCGCGCAATTGGTGTCGTCTATCATCCCGAATATGAAGCGTATGGAAATTATGTTCCGTCCAATGTCGGATCAAGATATGATGCCTTTATTTACATTGAACAGACAAAAGCATTAAAGCCATTATAAAGTGAGCGTACGTTTATCGTATCGCTTGCTTTTTATTTGTTTCAGTCACTTATCATCTTCCATTTTATTCTATAATAGTAAATATACTTTTTCTTACAGGAGGCACTTATGATTAGAGAAGCGACACTGAACCATGCATCCGCAGCAGCCAGGCTTGCTTTACTCCTTTGGCCAGGCAATGATTTACATGAATTCGTACAAAACATGGAAGACATTATTAACAATCCGAACAGTACCGTTTTCTTAGCATTTGATGATGAAAAACCGATTGGATTTGCACAATGCCAACTACGTTTTGATTATGTTGAAGGAACACATTCCAGTCCGGTCGGTTATTTGGAAGGCTTATATGTAGAAGAGCCCTACCGGAGACAGCATTTTGCACAGCAATTAGTACAGGCATGTGAACAGTGGGCTAAAATTAAAGGATGTACAGAGTTTGCGAGCGACTGTGAATTGTCGAATGTAGATAGTTTAAATGTTCATCTTAAATTAGGCTTTACAGAGGCAAATCGCATTATATGTTTTACAAAGAAACTATAAAGGGAGCGGTTGATTGTGGAGTTTAAACTAATGGAAGCAACTGATTTAGCAATATGCACAGAAATATTTATCAAAGTATTTAATGCAGAGCCGTGGAATGACAACTGGAACTATGAAAGTGCACACCAGTATTTATCCGATTACTACAATACCCCGAACTTTCTGGGCATAATCGCTTTAGAAAATGACGAACTGCTTGGCTTTATAATGGGGGTGCAACGGAAATGGTATAGTGGCCATGAATATTTCATCCATGAAATGTGCGTCGATCAGACATTGCAAAATAAAGGTATTGGTAAAGCAATGCTGAACTATTTAGAAATCCAGCTGAAAGATAGATCAGTAGAATCGATGACACTGCTCACAAACCGTAATATACCGGCAGAACAGTTTTATAAAAATAATGGCTTTGAAGAAATTGAACGACTCATCTTTTTATACAAAGAGATAAAATAGTACGCTCCATAAAAAAATTGGCTTACCTTTTCGGGTAAGCCAATTCGATTAAAAATTAATTTGATAGCGCAATTTTAATATGAGCGAAATGGTGTTCCTCGTGCCATGCCAGTTTCGCCACTTTTGCGGCCACTGTGACTGGACCGTTTGTTTCATGGGTAAATTCCCGCTTTAGCTGGTCTTCCGTTAAATGATGACCTAACGAAACGACACGCTCATTAATACCTTCAAGCATTTTAATCGAGCTTTCTACAGGTAATTCCGTGTCCGGTAAAACGGCCCATTTCTCTTCATCAAACCCTGGTACTGTCGGATTGTCGTCCGTTAGTGCCAGCTTCAGTCGCTGATACATGTTCAGCTGTGAATCCGCAATATGATGAACGAGCTGACGAACTGTCCATGCACCTTCACGGTAAGTTTTATTCAACTGCTCTTCATTTAATGTATCGACAACTTCTCTTAAACGTGTCGTAAACGATTCCGTTTGTTGTAACCATTCCTTCACATTGTCAAGCGTCACTTGTTCAGGTACTTGTAATGGACCAATCGGAAATCTTACATCCATGTTAAAACGCCACCTTTATCATTTTACTCATTAATGTTTGATTTTGTCGTCCTCAAATAACATTGTCCCATGCTCTTTTAGATTGTTATGGAATGAGAATGCTTTTTCAAGGATATGCGGTGTTTGGCCGCCCACTTTCTCTTTAGCCTCTTCGAAATAAGCACGTAACTGTTCTTTATATTTCGGGTGTGCAATTTCAATCAATTTCTCAGCGCGCTTCACTGGTGGCAGACCACGAAGATCCGCATAGCCCTGCTCCGTTACAATTACATCGACATCATGTTCTGTATGGTCGATATGTGAAACGAACGGAACGATTGTTGAAATCGCACCATTTTTCGCTAATGAAGATGTTACGAAAATGGTAATGCGCGCATTACGGGCAAAGTCACCGGAACCGCCAATACCGTTCATAATTTTTGTACCGTTTACATGTGTTGAATTGACATTGCCGTAAATGTCTACTTCAATTGCTGTGTTAAACGAAATAACACCTAAGCGGCGAATAACTTCCGGGTTATTCGAAATTTCCTGTGGACGGAACATGATTTTATCCTTGTACTTTTCCAGGTCTTCCGCTAATGAGTCTACACGCTTCTTAGAAAGTGAGAATGCCGTACCAGCAGCGAATTTAACAATACCCGCATCGATCAGGTCAAACACACCATCTTGCAGTACTTCCGAGAATACTTCTAGATCTTTAAATTGAGACTTTTGCATTCCGTTTAACACGGCATTTGCTACCGAACCAACGCCTGATTGAAGTGGCGCTAATGATTCCGGTAAATTCCCTACTTCGACTTCATTTGCAAGGAATGCTAATAAATTATCCGCAATCTTTTGTGTTTCTTCGTTTGGCTCAAATAATGGTGATGGAATATCCGGCTGCTCTGATAAAACGATTCCTTTTACTTTCGCAGGGTCTACTCTAATTCCGATTTCACCAATTCGATCACCTGTATTGTAAATAGGGATCTCTTTACGCTCGCCTTGCGCTTTTTGTACATAAATATCATGAAGCCCTTCATATGCTTTCGGGGCAGTTGTATTAATTTCGATAATAACATTTTCAGCTTTTTCTACAAAGATCGGTGAGTTTCCTACAGAACCTGTTGGAATGACTAGACCGTCTTCTGTAATTGCAGCTGCTTCAATGATTGCATAGTCAATTTTACCAAGTGACCCTTTACGAACCTCTTCTGCTGTATGTGATAAATGCTGATCAATATAGAAAATTTCTCCGTTATTGATCTTACCGCGCATAATCGCATTACCTTGATAAGGCACACGTAAATTGATGATTCCTGCTTCTGCCATTGATTGGTCAGCAGTTGGTCCTAATGATGCACCTGTATAAAGATTTACTTTGAAATTTTCTTGCTCTCCTCGTTTAGAAAGTGCAAGCGGAAATTCTTTTGGCTCTCCGAAAAGCGTAAAACCACTCATACCCAGATTCATGCCGTCTTCAATCCAAGACGCGGCTTCCTCCGCTGAAACAACTTTGTTTAAAAACGCTTCATTTCTGATGAACTGACTTAAATCTTTTCCCATTAACAATCACCCCAAAATAGTATTTTTAGTTCGATGTTACGATGAATTTCTGTAAATCCATATAGCCAATTAAAAAATCCGTTACACCTTATTTTTTAATCGCCTTATCTACATTGTAATGAGAGATTCGTCTTTCGTCCATTAGATACTTCCTATAATTTTCATAGAAAAAAACTATAGTGAATAAAAAAGCGGAATTAGAGAGATTTCCCACACTAAAAAACATACTTTTTCGCAACATTTAACAATTGACAAAGCGCAGCAATTCAATCACACGCTGAAGTTCCACGGTTTCCATAAACCCATTTCATAAAAAAACACCTCTTTTTTAACAGAGGTGCACACAATATTAAAACTGTTTCATCCATTCCATGAAGTTTGCGATAACACCATCTAAAAATGCGATAGTTGCTTCGTCTGTCAGCTGCCCTTGCGCATCGATTTTTTCATGGACTGCTCCAATATACACTTCATTACCAGGTAATACCGGTGAATTTAAGCCGATTGCAAATAAAATATCACGTAAATGCATTTGCGCTTTAACAGAACCTAACATCCCCATTGATGAACCCATTATGATCGACGGCTTGCCGTTCATTACCTTGTCCACACGACTTAGCCAGTCGATCGCATTTCCTAAAACGCCGGGTATTGTAGAGTTATATTCAGGAGTAATCCAAAGGACTGCATCTGCTGCTTTTACTTTTGCCTTAAAGTTATGGATAGCTTCAGGAGCTTCCATTTCAATGTCCTGGTTGTACATTGGCAGAGGAGTCAAATCCAGAATTTCCAAATCAAATTTATCTGCATAACGTCCTTGAATATATTTTGCGATTTTTAGATTGTATGATTCTTTGCGGATACTTCCTACAATTGCGACAACTTTCATATAGTAAAATCCCTCCAGTATTTTAGAATTATTCGATAAACTTCCATTTGGCTTCTTGTATTTGGACAATGATTTTATTTTGCTACTTCCATTTATAGATATACCCAAACATATAAAATGGCGAAACCAATGAAAAAACACGTAAAAGTTCGTGAAAACAAACTTTTACGTGTTAATAATTATTTTTTAATTAATGATGGGCATGATCGATTGCCTGATGGAGCAAGTTGATCACATGGTCGTCTGCGCTTGTATAGTATAGTGTCGTTCCTTCTCTTCTGAACTTTACTAATCGCAAGTTCTTTAAAAAACGTAATTGGTGGGAAACCGCCGACTGATTCAAATCAAGCTTTTCCGCAATGTCATTTACCGAATGTTCTTCACAGCATAACATGTTTAAAATACGGATTCGTGTCGGATCGCTTAACGCCTTGAATGTTTGCGAAACGACAAACAATGTTTCTTCATCCAATTCATGTTGGGTTCTTTTTTCCATTGTCATACGATTAAACACTCTTTTCTCCTCTACGCCAGGCGTAATTGATTAATGGTGGTGGTGATGATGTTGATGGCTTACATCTTGCTTTGCTGTACAATAGACCGAATGATCATGCCGATGCGAATGAGTCTCGACTTGAATCGTAACATGATGAATATTTTGATGAAGCAAATCATGTTCGACTTTATCTAAAAGTTGCTCACTTTCTTTAATCGTCAAGTCATCATTTACAACGATGTGGCAAGACAGTGCATTTAATCCGCTCGTAATTGTCCAGACATGCAGGTCATGAAGCGCTTTGATGTCATCATATTTTTCAATCGTTTGAATGATTTCATCGACTTTTACATCCTGAGGTGTCCCTTCCATTAAGATATGCAATGAAGCTTTCGTTAAATGATAACCGCTTCGTAACACCAGTGCGGCTACAAAAACACTTGCCAATGGATCCGCCCATCCCCAGTCAAAGAACAGGATCAGTAAAGCGGCAATAATGGCACCGATTGAACCGATCATATCGCTGATCACATGCAAGTAAGCGCCTCTCATATTTAAATTATCTTTCGTATCTGCACCGCGCATCATAATCCAAGCAACTAAAATATTTACTGCCAATCCGATACTGCTGATGATGAGCATTCCGGTTGAAGCAACTTCAGGAGGATTCATGAAACGTCCAATTGCTTCGTAAAAAATGAACAGGGCGATAATGATTAACGTCAGTCCATTTAAAGTAGCCGCTAATATTTCAATCCGTTTATAGCCGAAAGTTTTACTGGCATTTGCGACTTTTTGTGCAAAAATGATGGCCATTAATGCAATTCCAAGTGAAACGGCGTCGCTTAACATATGGCCTGCGTCAGACAATAGCGCAAGACTGTTCGTCAGCACCCCACCGACCGCTTCGACAATCATAAATCCGATAATAATTAAAAAGGATATAAAAAGAACTTTCTTGTTCGTACTGTGTGAATGATGGTGCTGATGGTGCTCTCCCATTTAAAACGCCCCCATTTATCTTTTATATATGAACATATACTCATATATTAACATATTATGTTTTATGATAATTGTCAATTACATATGCCCATTTACGATGAACACCTCTCATATGAGTCATTCTTAAGGAACTAGTGACACCGAAACAAGCTCGTCATAAATCTAAAACTGGTGAACCCCCGCAATTGGGGTTCACCAGCTTTTTCACCAATTCCGCGCTTCATTGGCTACATACAGTCCGACGGTTTTATTCTGCTTCCAAACAGCATGCCAACGTTTTAACGGAACGGATGCTTCCCCTGCAAATGGAGCGATTTCGACCGTCATCGCAGGGCGGTCTTTTACTTTTGTAAAGTAATCTTCAGATGCCGCAATCGGTTCATTCTTTTTCGTTACAGGCATCAACTTATAACCGGTGATGTTCGATACCCCTTTTACCAGCTTTTTCGTTCGGCTGAATTTTGTTTTCGTTTGGCTCCAGTAAATAATCTGACCGGAAGAATGATAGGAAACATATGCCAAATGATTGCCGCGATCAATCAGTCGTTTGATTGCGAGCGCTTCCGGTTCTGTATTCGGCGCTTTTCCTTTATATTCTTTGAATGAAGGCTTTGTCGTTTTAATTAGATGCCAGTTCACATTAAATTGACGATTCAAATCGACTCCGTTAATGTTGGCTTTCCAGCGATTGAAATTAGCACTGTTGTTGTTCATCGCCTTCAGTTTTGTCATCGATGTTTTTACTTTACCGCCTTGGGCAAGCGTTACCCCATCCGGATTCACCATTGGCACAAAGACGATGCTTACTTCACTTAATATTTTCTTCACATCATATTTTTCGATTTTCGTGTCGTTTACATATGCCTTAACATAGGTATCAATCATTTCCATCAATACATTTGTCGTCATATGTTCACGTCCGTGGAAAGACGCATCCATTAATACTTCCTTTTTACCCGCTCCAACTTTTAGTGCATATAATGGCTTTCCCTCAACCGATTTACCGATTTCCTGCAGTTTCGTCACTGACGGATACATGGAGGATACTAGCTTTAGCTTTGCTGCGACTTCATCATAGGTAATTGTTTTCGCGCCATCGACCAGCTCGATATAATGTACATCGGTTAAAGGGATGAAAGCAGATTTGGAAGAATAGCTGATCACTCCGGCCTTCCCTTTAATCGCCTGCAGTAATAGCTTGTCCCCTTTAGCTACAGTTTTGATGACATTGCCCTGTTCATCTTTCAGTTCTGTATTCTTTTTTGCAACTACTTGCACAGGATATTTACCAAGACCGACTGTGTCTGAAGCCGCTGCGGCAGAAATCCCATTTAAACAGAACATTGCTGCTACAACCAGACCTAACAAAAATAACTTCTTCATCTCAAGCCTCCTTTTATGTAGATTAAAACTTTTCTTCTATACCCATTACTTTACAACAAAAAACAGCCTGCAAGAAATGAATTCTTACAGACCGCTTTTATTAATTGTCTTTTACATCTTTACGATTTTTCTTAAGCATTTTTGATAATACTTCATAAACAATCGGTACGATGATTAATGTTAATAAAGTAGATGATAGTAAACCACCAATTACTGTTACAGCTAAGTCTTGTGAAATCAGACCGCCGCCAGCTCCACCGAGTGCCATTGGTACCATTGCACCAATTGTTGCAATCGCCGTCATTAAGATTGGACGTAAACGAGTTGCACCGGCTTCCAGTATTGCTTCACGCATGTTCATACCGTCATGTTCCATACGGATAATACGGTCCACAAGTACAATCGCATTTGTGACTACGATACCGATCAGCATCAGTAATCCCATCATAACAGAAACTGAAATTGTAAGACCTGTTGCAAATAATCCAATCCATGAACCGATTACTGTAAACGGTAATGAGAATAGAATCGCAAATGGTGCTAATCCTTCACCAAATGTTACTACTAAGATGAAGTACACAATTGCAATTGCTGCAACCATCGCAACACCTAGTTTAGTAAATGTTTCAGCCATATCTGCTGCAACACCACCTACACCTGTAGTAACGCCTTTCGGTAAGTCTAAGTCAGCAATTTTTTCATCAGCTGCAGTTGTTGCTTTTGAAATGTCTTTATCTGTAATCGCTGCTGTTACTGTCGCAAAGTATTCACCTTTTTGACGTGATAATGAATTTAAAGTCGTACCTTCTTCAAGTTCAACAATGTCTCCAATTGTCATTGTTTGACCTGTTGCCGTTTGAATTGGTGTTTCTAATAATTCATCAATATCCGCTGCTGCAGATTTAGCTTCACGTTGTACAACTACATTTATATCAGCGCCGTCACTTTCAACAGTTGTCAGCACTTCTTTTGCTGTATTTGTTTGTAAAGCCATTAAGATTTGGGCAGTAGTCAGACCATATTGTAATACATTTTCCTGATCTACTTTAATAACATTTTCTACATATGGTGCAGAAGCATTTGATTCAACGTCCTCAAGTCCTTTAATGTCCACTAGAACATCTTCAACTTGAGCAACTGCTTCGTTCAAACTATCTAGATCTTCACTGTATAATGTGTAGCTAACTTCATTCGAAGACATGCCCATCGCGAAGTTTTGCGTTTTCCATTCGCCTGATTGGTCAACGTTAAAGATATAGTCTTCTACTTCTTTTTTCGCTTTCGGGAAATCATCCATGTCCGGATCGAAAATTGCATAGATTAAACCGCCACCTGCACCGCCGCCAGTCAACATTGCAGCAGCATCAGTAGAAGTTTCCGTGTTCACCGATAATTGTAAAATATCGATGTCCTTACGTTTCAGTAATTCCTGTTCTACTTCCTCGATATTTTCCAGTGTTTCATCCATCAATTCGCCAGTACCTGGTGTATATGTTAAATACATCACTTTATCTTCTTGAGAGCCCATGAAACTAAAGCCGATTAATGGTGTTAACGCTAGTGAGCCGACTAATAGTACAATCGCAATAATTGATGAAATCCATTTATGGTTCAAAGATTTCTCCAAGAAATTACGGTATGTTACGGCAAGCTTACCAACTTCTTTATGCTGACTTTCAGACTTCTCACCGTAAATTTTCTTACGGAATAATGTGTGTGAAAGTGCTGGTACGATTGTAATCGCAACGATTAATGAAGCGATTAATGCAAATGACATTGTTAATGCGAATGGTACGAATAATTCTCCTACCATGCCGCCTACAAATACAAGTGGTGCGAATACCGCAATTGTTACTAATGTTGAAGACATGATCGGCTTGAACATTTCAATTGTTGCTTCACGAATTAGCGCACGGCCTTGTAATTTCTCTTCTCTTAAATGCATACGACGATAAATATTTTCTACTACTACAATCGAGTCGTCAATTACCCGTCCGATCGCAACTGTAATCGCTCCAAGCGTCATAATATTCAGCGTAATATCCAACCAGTGCAATGCCAATAATGCCATGAATACTGATACCGGAATCGAAATGATTGAAATGATTGTTGATTTAAAGTCACGCAGGAATAATAGGATAATCAATACTGCGATTAAACCACCAAATACCGCTTTTTCGACCATTGTAAAGACAGAATCTTCAATTGGTGTCCCTTGGTCTAATGAAACATCGATTTTAAGACCGGAAATGGCTTCCTGCTCTTCTTCGATTAAGTCTTTTACTGCATTTGCTACAGTAACCGTATTGGCATCCTGACCTTTTACAATTTGAATCGCAATCGCATCTTTACCATTCGTACGGGATACGGATTGGACTTTACCTACTTTTTCGATTTTCGCAATGTCCCCTAATTTCACGAAAGGAACCGGGTTTGTTTCAGAAGGTGTAACAGGGATCAGCATTTCTTTTAGCTGCTCTTCTGTTTTGAACTTGCCGTCAACTGCAACAGCCTGTTCGCCATCTTCAAACTCGTATAATCCTAACGAGACTGCAAGGTCACTAGCTTGAATCATTTGCTTCACAGAGTCTTCCGTTAAACCAAGTTGTGCCATCTTTTCTTCATCATATGTGAAGGCTACTTCTTCAAGATGTTGACCTGTAACTGTCGCAGATGCAACACCGTCAATTTTGTTTAGTTTTGGCAGAATCGTTTTCTCTACTGTTGACGTCAGTTCAACGATATCTTCTTCCGAGCTACTTACTGATAAAGCAACTACAGGCATCATGTTCATGCTGATTGCCATAATTGAAGGCTCTTGTGCACCTTCAGGAAGTTCAATATTATCTAAAGCTGATTCTAATTGACGTTTCTTTTCATCCATATCCACGCCATATTCATATTCCACTTGTACTTGTGAAACATTTGATGAAGATGTAGAATATACTGCCTTTACATCTTCCAAACTTTCAACTGCCTTTTCATAAGGAATTGAAAGTTCATCCATTACTTGCTCTGGTGTTGCACCAGGATAAACACCCATAACGATTAAGAACGGGATCGAAATATCTGGAATCGATTCCATTTTCATACGTGTAGATGAATAAATACCTGAAAACACGATAATGATTGTTAGTAACCATACGGCAAGCTTATTTTTTAATACGAAATTAACTAAGCCTTTCACGGTTCCACCTTACCTTTCTTGACTATATGTAACCACCATTCTATAATAATGACTAGTCGGTCACGTGTCAATTGAAAGGAGCTTGAAATTACTATGACAAGAAAACAATTGATCATCGATTCTGCACTTCATCTATTTGCCGAAAAAGGGATCGAAGCCACGTCAGTTCAGCAAATCACTGACCATTGCGGGATTTCTAAGGGTGCCTTTTATTTATCGTTTAAATCAAAAGATGAGCTCGTTTTTTCTATTATTGAACATTTTATGAACAATATAATAACTGAAGTTGACCAAGCAGTCAGTGAAGTACAAACATCTTCAGATAAGCTACATACCTACTTTGTTCAAATGATGAAAGTATTATCACAATATGCGGGATTCGCGGATATTTTGATGAAGGAAAATGTTTCTGCGATCAACAATGCATTAATTGAACGCATTCATTATTATGTAGAGCTTTCCAATAAAAATCTGGAGAAGCTGTTATTTGAAGTGTTTGGCGACCAGATCGAAGGAAGACAATATGATCTAGTCGTTATTGTTAATGGCATGGTCCAATCGTATATGCAGTATATTTTCGATTCATCTCAGCCATTTGATTCGGGGAAATTTGCGGATTCACTCGTTGAGAAGACGACTTTACTGGCAACGAAAAGTAAAATCGCATTGCTTGAACATCCATCTCACTTTTATAAACGACTTGAAAATTATTCGAGTGACGATTTAATGGAAGATTTATTATCACTTCAACAACAAACATCAAACAAATTAGAACTCGAATCCATTCAGTTATTAATAGAAGAACTGAAAAGCGAAAATCCAAGAAATGCGATTATTATTGGGCTTGTTGGTAATTTAGAGAAAAACGAATGTTTTAATTGGATTACATTATATTTGAAAAAGCAATACAGTTAAAACGAGAGGGACCCAAAAACATGGATCCCTCTCGTTTTAGTTTTAGTTTTAATTGTTCAGGAAACGGATAATTTCTCTTGCTACAGATTGAGAATCTTCCACCATTCCGAGATGACCTGTATTTGTTGATACTTTTTCTACATTCGGATTGGATGTTGTAATCGGGGTAACTGCTTTGTCCTGTTCCCCTTCAATTACAAGGATTGGAATCGGTAATGTATCGACCAGGTCTTTTTGGCTTGGACGTGACTTCATTGCACCGAGTGCCGCAACGAGCCCTTCTTCCTTCGCTTCATAGGCAACTTCTTTTGCAAACAGAACATCTTCTGTTTTTGCATCAGGCGCCAGGAAATTATGAATAATTCCGTCAACGAACGACCCTGTGCCATTTTCCTGAATTTCTTCTTGTTGTTTTGTTCTCTTATCGATTGCTTCCGGTGTATCCGCTGAGTCGGATGAATACAGTAAGACAGCCTTTTCGATATTAGAATATTGTTTCTCGATTGCCGCCAATGTAATATAGCCACCCATCGAATGGCCAATCCAATAAGCCTTTTCAACTTTTTCTGCTACTAATACATCGATAATATCTTCGGCATAACGATAAACTGTATATTCTCCTTCCGGCATTTCGCTTTTACCGTGGCCCGGCAAATCGATGGCAATGACATCAAATTGTTTTGTTAAAGGCTCCATAATTTTTTCAAATATTGCTGTACTGCCTAAAAATCCGTGTACTAATACGATAACTTCCCCTGAACCATTTCGAGTATAATGTAACATCTAACCAGTCCTCCCCTTATTTCATCTCTTATCCTTTTCCGTATTTCTCTAATAATAAACAAAAACAGCCATTTTAAACGAATCGCTTAAAATGGCTGTTTGTTAAACATAGGACTTCTTTCGTCTGAAGGTCGGTTTGACTTCTGCAAACAGAATGGCAAAGAAGATAAGGACACATCCAACAAGCATTCGGCCTGTCAGAAGTTCGTTTAAAAGAAGTACTGAGAAAATCGTACCGAACAATGATTCCGTCGATAAAATAATGGCCGATTTCGTCGGATTTGCATATTGCATCCCGATATTTTGACATACATATGCAACAGCAGTACAAAATATCGCCAAGTAAACAATGATCCCCAAGCCTTCTGAAGTATACGTCGTCGGTACTTCCCCAAGTATAAGGACGCTTGCTACACTGAGGACAGTCGCTGTATAAAACTGAACGATTGTCAGCGCTAAAGCATCTTCCGTTTTGACAAATACATTTGTATAGAAAATATCGAAAGCAAAGCCGATCGCACAAAGAATGGATAAGAAGTCCCCAATATTAATCGTCAGCGAATCCTGTAATGATAAAAAGCCGATACCGACAACGGCCACACCCGCTGCGATAAATTCGAACCGGTCAATTCTTCTTTTATAGATGACATAAGCAATAATCGGCACGATAATGACATTGATCGCTGTCAGGAATGCATTTTTAGAAGCTGTTGTATATTCCAAGCCCATTGTCTGCAATGCAAAGGCGATAAATAAAATTGCTCCAAGAATTGCCCCTTTCCATATTACTGCCCTGGAAATGAGCTTTAATTTTTTATAGAAAATGAAACTTAAAATAATGGAAGCCAATAAAAATCTTCCCGCCATTAATTGAAATACAGTCCAATGTTCAAGGCCTTTTGCCATTCCGACAAACCCGCTTCCCCACATAACAGCGGTGATGAGCATGAGCAGCTCACCTTTAAACTTTTGCATACGATTCCTTCTCTCTGTTGAAACTATTGTTAAAAATTATTATGTATAATCCGTGATTGCTGAACAAACTATTATTACCATAAGCAATCTAACACGAAAAAGAAAGCGAAAATTCAAAATCTATCCAAACCTGCAATTAAGATAGAATTTTTTGCTTGACCAATAGGTATCAAAAATGATTTTTTTATTGGCTGAAGGGTATTGAAAATTGATTTTATTGTAAGGTTTGAGCGGAGAGGTGATTTTAATTAGAGATTATATAGTGTCGGATAATATGTATTGTTGTTATAGGAGTAGCCCCTTTTGTTTTGAATATATAGGGAAAAACTCCGCATATTTTTCAATTTCCCAATGCTTGGACTGCTATATCAATAGCAATTTACCGTAATATCGTGTAAAATAAACTTTTAGAATAATTTAGGGACGTGAACAGTTTGATTAAAATTGAAATGCCAAAACCAGATTTAGTAATTCGTCAACGTGAGCAAGTATTAAAACCAGGCGATGTGGAAATTACTCCATACTTCGGATTTATTGATTTCCATAAAATTACGCGTGATAAGGGCGGAATCTTCTTCTTTTACAATGAAAAGAATGAACTTTTATTTGTAGGGAAAGCACGTAAAATCCGTCAGCGTATTAAAAAGCACTTTGAAGACAATGTATCACCAATGAAAAACCACCGTGCTGAAATCCACAAAATTGAAGTATATGAAATTGAAGATCCGATGGAACGTGAAATTTACGAAACTTATGCGATCAATCAATTCCAATCTAAATACAATATCGATAAAGTATTTTTCGAACGCGCATAAAGAAGAACATAACCAAAAACCCATCTTTCTCCGAGAGAAAGATGGGTTTTTGCTATGATTTAAATTGATTTCCATTTCGGGACGCTTTCCGCGGGCGTGAGGCCAACAGGATGTTGGTCACAAAAGCGTTGCCACAGGACGTGGCGTTCTTAGCTTTTGTTCCAAGTCTCAGGCGTCACGCTATTCCCGCAGGAAGCTTTGCTTGTAGCGAAAGGCGTTAGCCGACAGCTACACTCGCCCTCCATTCCAATCAATTTTACAAATTATCCGCTGCTTAATTTACTTCAACATTTTTTAAAATCTATTAATTATTCTGCTTTAAAATCGAGCATTTCGTTGATTTTCGATAGGTCTTCCATAATGCCTTTTTTCTGGTTGGCGATGCCGTCATACCATTTGTTTAAAATGTCCTGCATGCCTTTTTCGATTTCTTTTCCTTCTGACACGAGCTGTACCATCAGGTCGATTACCTTTGTACGCTCTTCATAAAATTTAACACGTGCCGGGAAATCTTTCCCGATATTTTGTTTGAAAATATAGCCGAGTTTAATAATCCCGTTATTCATCAGTTGCTCTGAGTAAAGTGTTGAGCCGACAACTGCCAGACGTTCTTTAAAATCCGGATCTTCTTTAATATAATTTTGCATCAAAAGGGCTACCTCGTCCGCAAATGATTTAAGTTTGTTGCGCTGACCTTCCATCAGATCTTTCGATTCCTCAAAAATATTCAGCATCAGCTCTGTATGTTCAAGCATACTTTTTACTTTATTTAGTGGTTCTTCACTTGCTCCGTTAAGACGTACTTGAATTGTACGGTATACATACTGGCGTTGTAAGTAAGCCGACAGTAATATAATCCCATTGTAATGAATGCTTGCTTCGTAATGTTGTTGTGTTATCATAGTAAAATCCTCCAACCGGTATGTCTATACACTGTTAACAATACCATATATTCAATCAGTTGAAAGGAAAAATTCAAACTATTTTCACTTTTTATATAAAAAAATCCCCGAAAAAGCTCCGGGAATTTCTCCTGCCGATTACACCGAGGCATAACCGATCAGTTTATTGAATTCATTCCAACTTGTCAGACGCGGATATTCTACTGTCTGATTGTATGACTGATTTTTCACAATTACTTTCGTTGTGCTCCCCGCCAATGTATTTAAAACAGCCGGCTTATCATCTACATAAACGTCAAGTTCCAGACTTTTAATAATATCGATTTTCTCATGGTCTGCCATTCCGCAGTAAAAACGCTCATCCACAACCGGGAACCCCTGTGCTTTTACCCATGCTCGGGTCTGTTCACAATACTCTTTCGGACGAGACGTAATATAATAAATTTCATGTCCTTCTTCTGCCAAAGCATTTAAAACTTCCTTAGCCCCTTCAAAGCTAGGACAGTCTGTGAAATAGATTTCTTCCATCGTATCTTTCCACATTTGGCTGCCTTCTTCATTTGTTAATCTAAACGGTACGTGGATTTCGACTGTGGGGATTGTCTCGAAATCATCTTCGCTGATCGTCTTGTTCAATTTCTTATTATACAAATGAAATGCATGTCGACGTAAATCGATTAACGTATCATCAATATCAAAACCAAATTTCATCTATCTCACCTAACTTAATTTAATACGAGAAAAGCTTCATGGAACTTTTGCTCTTTTTCTATTTGTGTTGCCTGAATTTTTTCGATTTGCTTTTTTCGTGCCGTCGCACAGCTGACAAAATCAAATTCCTCATTTTCCAGCAGCATCTGGGCCAGCACATGGGCATCCATTAACGAACTGTTTAATCCGTAGGCACCTGTCGGGGTCATTGTATGAACAGCATCCCCAATTAATGCGACACCTTCTTTACCCCATTGTTCGGTCGTACTGCTGAAAACATCAAGCAGCACAAAGTCTTTCCATGACCGGATATGCTCCTGTACAGCAGGCGCCAATTGGGGAAATGCTTTTACGAGCTTTTCTATGAATGGGATAAACGGCTGTTTGCGTAATTCCGGGTAGCTGCCCTTTGCAATATTCCAACCGATTTGGACAAATCCTTTTGCCTGTGTAAACAGGGATATTTGCATGCCGTCAACTAAGGCCATTTTTATCGAAGGCGTCCAATACTCAGGTGCCGGTATTCTCGCCCAAAGCAAGTCATAGCCATGATCGCGAATCGTAACATCCAGATTCGCCAATTTTCTGACCGTCGAATAGCGCCCATCCGCACCGATAATAAGTTGTGCTTCAATTGTCATCTCAGCATCACCCTGTTTAGCGCGAACAGCTGTATATTGTCCATACTCGTTTTGAACAAGCTCTTTAACCGTCGTATTCAATAGATAGTCAAATGCCGGATAGCCTTTTGCCTGCTCGATAATTGCCTGAAGCAGATGTGCTTGCGGTACATGGATTCCTAAATGACCTACTGCGGGATCCGGTTCAATTGTTTTAAACTTTTCCCCGCCCATCCAATATTCCAATGTTTCCATCCGCAGCAAACCGAGCTGTTCAATTCGTTCAAAAAGCCCGTACTGTTTAAGAATCCGCTCGCCTTCCTCATTTAAATGTTCCCCGCGGAATGCCTTGGCAAAATCATTTGTCCGTTCAATTAAAAGAACCGATACATTATTTTTCGCCAATATATTGGCAAGCAGTGCACCGCCAGGACCACCGCCCACAATGCATACATCCACTTTTCTATTCATGTAAACCAGCCTTCTTTGGATAGGCTATAATACGCAAATCTTCGCCGATACGAGTGATTTCACCGAATTCAAGCTCGCTTGCCAAATCGATTGTTTCCACATCAGATCCGGTAAACGGTGTAATGGAGTTTTTCCCTCCCAATACTTTCGGAGCGACATATACCATATACTGGTCAATGAAGCCGCCTCGTAAAAATGATGCGTTCACATTGCCGCCACCTTCAACAAGCAGATGCGTAATGCCCTTTTTATATAATGCTTTCAACATATCCTCTAGGTTCAAGCCTGTTAAATCCTTTTTCACCCGGATAATTTCGACACCGTTACGTTCCAGTTGCTGTGCCTTTACTGGATCTGAGTCTATAGAAGTGACAATGATTGTACGAGCTTCTGTCGTATTCGCTATATCTGCATCAACCGGTGTTTTCAGCGTACTGTCCAACACTACTCGAATCGGGTTACGACCTTTCCGATTATCCTTTAGACGTGTCGTCAGTTTCGGGTTGTCATTTAAAACGGTTTGAACACCGACTAATATCCCGTCCACTTCATGGCGCAATTCATGGACATCCGCACGTGCTGCTTCACCCGTAATCCATTGGGAGTGGCCATTATATGTCGCGATTTTACCATCAAGTGTCATTGCGAACTTCGCCACGACAAAAGGACGTTCTGTCAGCATATTATGGATAAACCGTTCATTCAGTTTCTGGGCCTCCTCCTGGAGAACTCCCACTTCCACTTCGATTCCCGCTTCACGCAACAGACGGATTCCGCGTCCTGCCACTTCAGGGTTCGGATCTTCCATTGCAACAACAACGCGTTTAAACCCGCTTTCCTTTAGCAGCTTCGCACATGGCGGTGTTTTGCCGTAGTGCGAACAAGGTTCCAATGTGACATAAATCGTCGCACCTTTCGTATGCTCTCCTGCCATATTCACCGCATGTACTTCTGCATGAGGTTCCCCTGCTTTACGGTGAAGCCCTGTGCCGACGACGACGCCATCTTTTACGATAACGGCCCCGACTAACGGATTGGGATTTGTATTGCCTCTTGCACTTGCTGCCAGTTGGAGCGCTAGTTGCATATAGTCCTGATCAGTTTTCATTTAAAATTCTCCTTACACCGTTAACTTTTCAGCCATCGCGATATGACCAGACTTTTCTACTTTCGTTTTCAAGTACTGTTCATTCGTTTCTGTCAGACCGCCCCATAATGGAATATGGCCATCCGCAAGTAACCCGCTCTCCTGCAGTGCTGCAAGCTTTTTCGGGTTGTTTGTAATAAGTGTTACCGGTTTTGAACGCAATACTTGCAGTACACGGATTGCGTCATCATACGAACGGACATCATCTTCAAACCCAAGTGCAAGATTGGCTTCCACTGTATCAAATTCTTCTTCCTGCAATAAATAAGCGAGCGATTTTGAAAACAGCCCAATACCGCGTCCCTCATGATCTGCTAAATAGAAGATTGCGCCACAGCCGTGCTCGACAATCATTTTCATCGATTCATGTAACTGATAGCCGCAGTCACAACGCTGTGAACCGAAAATATCACCTGTATGGCAAATGCTGTGCATGCGGATCAATGCATCTTCCTGATTGGCGAAGTCTCCATATACGAGTACTGAAGACTGCTGGCCAAATGCTAAATGCATAGACGATACGGATTCCACTACTTGTTGTTTTGTCTGATTTTTTTCAACAGTTGTCCATGAATACCATTGGAATGTTGCTTCTAGATTTTCTTGCTTTATAGGTAGCTTTACCGGTCCGACTACTGCAATATTTTGCAGTTCATCACGACGGACAAGCTGAATTTTATCTTCTAAAATAGCCATTAATTTTTTCATCTAATCACCTTTAGTTTTTATTAAGTTACTTTATGTAACCTAGTTTACAATAATAAGTGTTTAACGTCAAATAAACCAGAACTATCAATTGATAGTTCTGGTTTCTATCATACAGACCTAAACCTGTTATGGCTATTAGAAATGGTAATCTTCTATTTTTTTCATCTTTTGCGCGATCAGACTTACCGCTACAAACGTAATAAGTGAAGCAAAGATTGGAATGGTAACGGAGTGCATGCCATAAATATTTTCCGCAAATCGATAGATGACAATATATAATGTCAGACCGACTATCATTGAACTGATGGCCCCGTATTTATTTGCTTTCTTCCAGTACAGGCCAAATACGACACTCCATAAAAAGGCTGATTCCAGTCCGCCGAACGCAAACAAGTTCAGCATGATTAACAGCTCCGGCGGTTTAACGGCAAATATCACTACCGCGATTCCGATAATGCTTGTCACCCAGAAGCTGCGGGTTTTGATCTGTTTATCGCTTGCTTTCGGATTGATATAGTTTAAATAAATATCTTTTACAACTGTAGAACTTACTAGGATGAGCAGTGCATTGACTGTCGACATAATAGCCGCCATTGGAGCTGCGAGTACGATCCCTGCCAGTACCGGCGGCAGCACTTCCAATGTCAAAAGTGGCATTACTTTATCGCCGACTTCTATACCAGGCATAACGGGACGTGCAAATACACCAATTAAATGCATGCCGAACATGATTGTCCCGATTCCGATTGTCCCGATCAGAATTGCTTTATGTAAGCTTTTCGAATCTTTGTAGCTCATCGCACGCACGGCAATCTGAGGCAAGCCGATGACCCCTAGTCCAATTAATATCCAAAATGTAGATACATACAGTGGTGTCAGATTCTGTTCTGCACCAAATGGCGTTACTAAATTCGGGTTTTCTGCAACGAGTGCTTGCATAATCGTATCAATACCACCACCGGCAATAACCGTAGCAATAAGAAGGACGACTGTACCGATAATCATAATAGACCCCTGCATTGCATCCGTTAATGCGACAGCCCGGAAACCGCCGATAATTACATAGGCTAATACAGCTACCGCAAAAATGAGCAATGCATTTGTATAGGAAAGCCCTGTCAGTGATTCAATCAGACGTGCACCGCCTACCCATTGCGCAGTCATTGAGGCAAACAGGAAAATAATGATGCTGATCGCCGATAAAATAACGATTGTATGACTGTCATAGCGTTTCTTTAAAAAATCGATTAATGTAATGGCTTCAATACGGCGTGCAACAATCGCAAATTTCTTGCCGAGCACCATTAACACAAAATAACCTGCAGGCAGCTGTGCCATTGCCAACAGAACCCATCCAAGCCCTGTATTATAGGCAACACCCGGTCCACCGATAAAGCTTGAAGCGCTGCCATATGTCGCCATCATCGTCATTGCCAGGATGAATCCGCCCATTTCGCGTCCGCCTAAAAAATACTCCTGTAAAAATGAATTCGATGTGCGTACTTGGCGATTTGCCCAAATACCGATACCAAAAATGATAATTAAAAATATAAATAATGGAATAATGACCGACCAATGTATCATTTATGTTTGTCCTCCTCTTCAAGCGAAATGTCTTTGAAGAAAAGTTTCATCGCGAGCCAGATTGAAATAATCATAAAAATTGTTCCTGCGATACAGCTATAGAAAAACCATGCCGGGAACCCTAATACGTAATCATACTCCAGCGGGTCACCGGAACCGAGCCCGTATGCAAATCCGAACCAGATTGCAAAGTTAATGATGACAAGCACGACACCGATCATTGCTTCTTTATGTGCGATTTTAAAACGCTTATCCTGCACATTAAACATCCTTTCTGTTTACCATTTGAATCTGATATAACTTCAGATTTTTAAGTGAATTCATTTCTAAAGTGGACAACCATCTTTCAGAGACTTAACCTCTCTATTCTACGTTGCCAACCAGCGAAAGAAAAGACTTTGTCATCGATTTGTCCGGCAAAACCAAAAAAAACGACGCCTAAATTTACTAGACGACGTTCGTTTGGATATTACAGTAATTCTTTGCGCAAATCTGCTGGCGATTTTGGGGATAATAAACCATATGGAATATCGAATACCGTCTTTGCACCTTTGTCTCCTTGTGCCTGCAATTTATAGGCAGCACGTGCATACGCAACAAGAACACTCGATGTGAACATCGGATTGGACTCAAGCGTTAATGAAAACTCCATAATTTGCTTATCTGCGTCACCAGATTGACCAGAACGGATGACAAACCCGCCATGCGGCATCCCTTGGTGATTTTCTTTAAATTCTGCTTCGGTAATAAAGTTTACCGTTGTATCATAGTCCGCAAAATAATTTGGCATTTCCTTAATTTCCTTTTCGATCACTACTGCATCCGCACCTTCAGCCAATACAACATAGCATTCACGGGCATGTTTTTCACGTGTTGTCAGGTCAGGATTTTCACCATTGCGTACACGGTTTACCGCTTCCTTGATCGGCAAAGTATATTGTACTGCATTTTTTACTCCTTCAATACGGCGTAAAGCGTCTGAGTGGCCTTGGCTTAAGCCGTCTCCCCAGAACGTATATGTATTTCCTTGTGGTAGAACTGTTTCACCTAATAGGCGGTTCAATGAAAACAGCCCCGGGTCCCAGCCAACCGAAATAATGGATACTTTATCACTTTTTTGTGCAACTGCATCAACCGTATCAAAGAAAACAGGAATATTTGCATGCGTATCATAACTGTCGATCGTATTGAACCATTGCGCAAAATGCGGAACTTGCTCCGGTAAATCTTTTGCAGAACCACCGCATAATATCATGACATCAATCTGTTCTTTATACTTAGGTGCATCATCCACTAGATACACCGGCACGTTCAGTGATTGTATAGCAACTGTAGCAGGATCACGACGCGTAAATACAGCTACCAATTCCATGTCAGTATTTTGACCGATCGCTGCTTCCACACCGCGGCCCAAATTTCCGTAACCTACAATACCAATGCGAATTTTACTCATCTTTTTCATTCCCCCAATTTCATTATTCGACGTATTTCCTTACATATTGATGTAAATTCAGAATTTTCATCTAAATTAAACTTCATCATACAGTGTCATTTTTATGAATACAATAATAATTGTGATTCTCACAAGAAAAGCTATATTTCGGGCATTGCTTGTAGTATTTGCTTAAAAGTGTTTTCATTTTCTATTTAGGTAGATTTTTGATATACTGAGAAAGTAAATAAATAGACTAATTGGGGGAAAAACATGAAAAAGTTATCAGCAATCTTAATAGCTTTCACACTTGTATTTTCAAGTGTAGGGACTACGATTTTATTTGCAAATGATGCAGATACTGTTGAAGCAAAAGGATACAAGTCAGGTAAAAAAGGCTTCAACAACAATAACAACTCAAATTTCCAAAAGAAAAACAACGATGCTACAAACCCGACAACAACAAAACAAAATAATAATTCTACAAAAAAGAATGATTCAAATACAGCTTCAACTAACAAAGGCGGTTTAATGAAAGGCTTAATGCTTGGTGGTTTAGCCGGTTTATTATTCGGTAGCTTATTTGCAGGCATGGGGATGTTAGGCAATATTTTAGGACTGTTGATCAACGTAGCAGCAATTGCGGCGATTGTCTTCTTCCTAGTGAAGATTTACCAGTTAATCAAACGCAAAAAGGATAAAGAGGTTACTGACTCGTGGAAAAACTAACATTACTTGAACAAGATTTAATTAATGCCGTTTGTCTGTTCCATGCAAAATTCAAAAACGCAGCACCCGAAGAAGTGGAAGTGGAGCTGATGTATGATGATGTTGCCGGATATTCAGCGGAAGCTTTCTACAACGGACAATTGGATGTATACAACTCTGTGAATTTCATCATGGCACTTCGTCTGTATATTGATGAGCAGCTTGGCCGTGATTCAATGTCAGCGCGTATTTCTCTCGCTATTGATGATGAAGAAGGCATGATTGCCCACGTAGAGTTTTAATGAAATGTTAAAAAACCCGTCACTCTCTTTTATGAGAGCGGACGGGTCTTTTTTTATGCAGTCGGCTGCACTTCCGGTGTGTACTTCGTCGTAAGTGATTTATAGCTTACGATAAACGCAACTAATGCCAACACAGAAGCAACAACTAAATAAATAACCAGCGTTAAAGCATTTGATGATAATAATGAAAGATCACCTAATGAAATAACCGATTTAAATCCTGAAATTGAATACGTAAACGGTAAATATGCACTTACAGCCTGTAAATTTTCAGGCAGCATTGGAATCGGCAAATTCGAGCCTGTAATCGATAATTGTGCAACAGCCAGTACAAGTGCGATAAACCGACCGATATTGCCTGCAACCGATACAAGGAAGAAAATGATCGACATAAATACAATGCTGACAAAAATCCCGAATAAAATAAACGGCACGACATGTTCTACCGATAGCTGTAATACAACTAATGTAAATACAGTAACCAGCACGGCCTGAATTGTAGCAAAGAGTGCCAATTGCAGCCACTTACTGACAAACCAGCTTACCGCAGACTTTGGCAATACAGCCGGCTTTTTAAAGTCAACAAACATGGACAATACGAGCATACCTACGAATAATGCCAACGATAAAATATACGGTGCCGTTGAATCACGGTAATATTCGTATGCATTGACTTTCTCCCCTGCCAATGTGACCGGTGATGAGAACATCGCGATATTTTCGTCGGTAATCCGTAATGCCGCCACTTGTTCACGTCCGCCTTCCAGACCAGTCGCCAATTCCGATGAACCTGCCTGAAGACGATTCACCCCATCATTTAATGAAGTAACCCCTTCTGTCATCGTTTGCCATCCAACTGCTACGGTTTCATTTCCTGAACTGATTTGCGTTAAACCGCTTTTCAGATTGGAAACACCTGCACCTAATTTGTTCCAAGAGCTCGTTAGCGAGGCGTTACCATTTGCTACCTGTGATGCACCACCCGCTAAGTTAGAAGCCCCTGAAACGACTGCTGTCTGCCCTGCAACAAGCGCATCGATACCTTTAACAGCTTTTTCTTGTCCCGCTGTTAATGAACCAATTCCGGACACGATTGTTTTTTGGCCTGCAATCGCATTTTCAAGACCTGTCGTCAATGCCGGCATGGATTGTGCAATCTGGTTGGCACCATTACTTAATGCATTGGCACTTTGAACGGCAACAGGATAAACGCTGCCGAGTTCACCTAAACCTGCACTTAACGCTAGTAAATTTTCACGGTATGCTTCCATACCAGGTGCTTGCGCCAAGCTTTGCAGCAATACTGCACCTTGCGCCATTTGTTCAATATCTGCCTGTTTTGACTGCAATACTGTCGCCAGCTGGTTCAAACCTTTTGCCAAGCCAGGATTCGCTTGTGTGCCGTCTCCTACCGCAATCCCTGCGTATAGCTGGTTCGCTCCTGCAGAAAGCTGCTGTAACCCACTAAGTAGATTTTCGGAACCAGGCTGTAATTGCTGTAAACCTGTGTAGATTTCCGTTGAACCGCCTTTTAACGAGTTAAGTCCGGCTAATACTTGCTGTGACCCTCCTTTTAACTGTGTAGCACCAGATGCCACTTGACGTGAGCCGGATGCTAGTTTGTTAATGTCACCCGTTCCTCCATTGATCGCGGAAAGAAGCTGGCCTGCCCCCGCATCGGCCGTCTTCGCACCGGCAGCAAGTTTGTTAATATCTGCCGATTTTTCCGTCAACGATGTTAATAAGGTGTTTGTCCCATCTGCCAGCTGCTCCGTGCCATCCACGATTTGCTTCGAACCATCCGCTCCGGTAGCAAATCCTGTTTCGATATCCGTAAATCTTGAGAATACCGTTCTGGCATAAGTCGCTGTAATTTTGTCCCCTAATTGTTCGCGAAGTTTTTCAACAGCACTGTTTGTTACTTGCGCTCCCATGAAGTTTAACCCTTCATTTTGGATATAGCGCAATTCCGGCACTTGCGGATTTGCATCAAGAACGGTAGTCACCTTTTGTGAAAAGTCTTCAGGTACTTCTACCACCAAGTAAAATTCCTGATTTTCCAACCCTGCCATCGCTTCTTCTTCTGTCACGAAATGCCAGCCTAATGAATTACTCTCCTTTAATGTTTCCATTAAATCTTCGCCGACATTGATTGCTTGACCACCCGAAACCCCGCCTGCATCCTTATTGACGAATGCAACCGGTAAGTTATCCAGATTGTCATACGGTCCCCATGTAGCTGACAGAAGAACAGCTACGTAAACAATTGGAATGAGCATGACACCGATCAACGCAACGAGTAAACCTTTACGATTTTTCAGTGACTGCAATTCCTTCCCAAACAACTGAAACGACCCCATAAAAAACCCCCCTTTTTTATAAAATTAGTCCTATACGAATGAATGAACACTCATGCGTATAACAATAATATATTCTAAGTTTTTACATATTTCTACTAGAAAATGTAAATATTTTCTTATTAGTACGTGAATTTTGTTCATATTAATATTCAAAAAATAGGACAATATAATCGTTAAATAACATTCTATTTTAGGACCAACTATATTTATCTGAATTTTCTAACTTATAATGTTATCGAGTTGTAAAGTAAACGCTTTCATTTACATAATATTATTTGCAGAAAAATAAATAAAAAAACCACTAACATGGTTGCCCAAATTAGTGGTTTCGCTATTGAATTATTTTTCCGCAGGTGCAGCTACATCTACAATGCGGCCTTCTGTCGTAAACTTAATTTCTTTCATTGATAGTAATTGTTCTTTTAAGTTTTCCCAATCTGATAAACCTAAGTCCGTCACACGGCCTTCACCGTATGCTTTTTCGAATGAGCTGAAGCCGTCTCCGCCTTTAGCTGTGAAGGCATTTGTAGCTACTGTGTATGTGTCGTTATCCGCTATATCGACATATGCATTCGTTGCTTCATCAAAGTATTTTAATGAAACGACACGAGAACCTACTTCTTTAGAAGAATCGTATTCTAGTTTAGCACCTGAAATATGCAGGAATCCGCCGTTCTCTTTTGGAGCTTCTTTCACAGAGTGTTCAAATGCCGCTTTTAATTCAGCACCTGTAACATCCATTAATGCTAATGTATTACCAAATGGCAATACTGTAATAACTTGTCCTGTTGTAATATTGCCGGCAGGAATTGCAGCACGGATACCGCCGCCATTTTGCATTGCCATTACAACTTTTTTATCAGTATATTGTTTCGCTTTTGCAAGCATACCGTCAGTAATAATATTACCTAATACCGTTTCGCTGTTACGTACACTCACTGGATTATCATCTGATGCACGAGGGCTTACTAAATCTTCTGCGATAGTTACACCGATTTCGGCTTTAGTAATTTCATCCACTTTTTCTTTAAACGGCGCTAGCATTTTTAAACCTTCAGCGTCATCTGCAAGTTTACCGATTTCAACTAACTGACCGTCATGTTTCACGATGACACCATTTTCATCGAACTCAACGTTCACAGTACCTAGGAAACCAGCGTACTCTTTCGCTTGAACAATCAATGTTGCATCCTTTTTCTCGCCAACAGTGTTTGTATCAATTACGACTGGCTCTTTCAGTTCAGTATGCGTGTGACCGCCTACGATAATATCAATTCCAGGTACTGATTTTGCTAGAACTTGATCATTGTCATATGCAGGGTTATCGTCATAACCGATATGTGTTAAAGCAATAATTTTATCGACACCTTTATCTTCAAACGCTTTAACCGCTTTTTTCGCTTCGTCGATATAATTTTCAAATGCTACACTTCCTGGTGATGCGATGTCTTTCGTTTCAGCCGTCGTTAAACCGAAGATCCCGATTTTTTCGCCGTTTACTTCTTTAATCATACCAGCGTAAATTTTGCCGTTTTCTGGCTCGCTTGATACTAAGTCAGAGAACATTCCTGTAAACAGGCTGTCTTTTGTAAAGTCAACATTCGCCGTTAATACCGGGAATTGTGAAGCTTTAATGAAGTCTGCCAATGCTTTATGTCCTTCTGGTGAAGAACCTAAGTCAAATTCATGGTTACCTAATGTGATCGCATCAAATTTCAATGCATTTAAAAACGGTAGATCTGCTTGTCCTTGGAATTCGTTGAAGTACAATGTACCGCTGAATACGTCACCTGCATGCAATAAAAGCGCATCCGGTGTTTTAGCGCGTTGTTCCTTAACTGCCGTCATTAATTTCGGGAATGAATCCACACGTCCATGAGTATCGTTCACATGCATGATCGATAATTTATAATTGTCTGTTTCAGGTTCAGGCTGTGGTGCTGGTGCAGCCGCTGCAAGCATTGTTGCCAATACGCTTGAAAGTTCACCACGAGTTAGTTGTTTCGTAGGGTGGAATACAACTTTAGCCTCTGTTAATAATGCTGTTGCATCAATCGGATATACCGCTGAAACATTCGTTAAAATTTTAGCAAACTGATTATGTGTAATTTTATCCGCTGTACGGAATGTGCCGTCTTCATAACCTTTTACAAATCCAGTAGCTACTAATGCCGCTATTTGACTGTAATACTGGTTTGACGTTTTAATATCTTTGAAGTTAGGATTTTTCACATTTGTCGTATCTAGTTTAAGAGCACCCGCAATCATTTTTGCAGCTTGTCCACGTGTAACCGTTGCGTCTGGTTTAAAAGTACCATCTTCAAATCCTTTAACGATACCTGCAGAAGTTAGAGCATTGATTCCATCTGCATATGGATGGCTAACAGAGACATCCGTGAAAATTGTCTCTTCTGCCATTACACCTGTTGCTCCTACAGCTACTGCCGTAAATGCTGCTAAAGCTGTTGCTGAATACATTCTTTTTTTCTTCATCCAAAAGACCCCCCAAAATTTTTAACCTTCCTTTTGATAGTAACGAAATATTATAAAAATTTCCACATTTTCCGTAAAATTTTACTGTTAATTAACAAAAAATACATTCTTTAGGTCCTTTTTGCACAAAAAAAGACAAAGCCAATCGAAATTGACTTTGTCTTTCAAGTTATAGAATGGAATTATTGTTGTGCAGCTTTAGCACGTAATACCATTTGTAGGATACCACCGTGACGGTAGTAGTCTACTTCTACTTCAGAGTCGAAACGAGCTAACGCTTTGAACTCAGTTACTTTTCCTTCTGGAGAAGTAGCAGTAACAGTTAGGATATCACGTGGTTTAACATCATCAGTTAAGTTAACGTCGATTGTTTCGTCACCTTTTAATCCTAAAGTTTCAGCTGATTCGCCAGCCATGAATTGTAATGGTAATACGCCCATCATTACTAAGTTAGAACGGTGGATACGCTCGTAAGATTGTGCGATTACAGTTTTAACGCCTAGTAAGAATGTACCTTTAGCAGCCCAGTCACGAGATGAACCCATACCGTAGTCGTTACCAGCTAATACTACTAAGCCAGTACCTGCTTCTTTGTACTTCATGCAAGCATCGTAAATGTACTCAACTTCGCCTGTTGGCCAGTAAGTAGTGAAACCACCTTCTGTACCTGGAGCGATTTGGTTACGGATACGGATGTTAGCGAATGTACCGCGCATCATTACTTCGTGGTTACCACGACGAGAACCGTAAGAGTTGAAGTCACGGATTGCAACTCCGTTTTCGATTAAGTACTTACCAGCTGGTGTATCTTTACCGATTGCACCTGCAGGAGAGATGTGGTCAGTAGTGATAGAGTCACCGAACTTAGCCATTACACGCATTCCAGCTAATGTTTGGATAGCACCTGGCTCTTTAGAAAGACCAGTGAAGAATGGTGGGTTTTGGATGTAAGTTGATTTGTCATCGAAAGTATATAAGTTTTCAGTTGAAGTTTCGATTGCATTCCAAGCTTCGTTAGCAGTGAATACAGTTTCGTATTCTTTTTGGAATAATTCACGAGTTACAACTTTATTTAATACTTCGTTAACTTCTTCAGTTGATGGCCAGATATCAGCGAAGAATACTTCTTTGCCTTCTGGAGTTACAGCGATTGCGTCTTTTTGTAGATCGATATCTACAGTACCCGCTAATGCGTAAGCAACAACTAATGGTGGTGAAGCTAAGAAGTTAGCTTTTACTAATGGGTGTACACGACCTTCGAAGTTACGGTTACCTGATAATACAGAAGTTACGAATAAATCGTTTGATTTGATTGCATCTTCGATTTCTGGTAATAAAGGACCAGAGTTACCGATACATGTTGTACAACCGTAACCAACTGTGTTGAAACCGATTTGGTCGAAGTAGTCTTGTAAACCTGATTCTTCTAAGTAGCCAGTAACTACTTTAGAACCTGGAGCTAATGAAGTTTTAACCCACTTAGCAGGTTTAATACCTAACTCTACAGCTTTTTTAGCAACTAAACCAGCAGCTAATAATACGTATGGGTTAGATGTGTTTGTACAAGAAGTGATGGCTGCGATTGCTACCGCACCAGCTGGAATTTCAACAGCACCGTCTGCAAAGTTAGCAGTAGATGTTTTTGAGAATTCTTCTTCTGTTAAACCGAAACCTTGTGTACCTTGAGGAGCTACTACTGACTCACGGTAAACTTTTTTCATTTCAGTTAAAGGAATTAAATCTTGTGGACGTTTAGGACCAGAAAGGTTAGCTTCGATGTCAGCTAAGTTGATTTCTAAAACGTCAGTGTATACAGGCTCTAATTCTGGGTTGAAGAACATGTCGTTAGCTTTTAAGTAAGCTTCAACAACAGCAATGTGCTCTTCGTCACGGCCAGTTAAGCGCATGTAGTTTAATGATTCTTCATCAACTGCGAAGAAACCACAAGTAGCACCGTATTCTGGAGCCATGTTTGAGATTGTAGCACGGTCAGCTAATGGTAAACCAGGTACGCCAGGTCCGAAGAACTCAACGAATTTGTTTACTACGCCACGAGCACGTAATACTTGAGTTACTTTTAATGCTAAGTCAGTAGCTGTAGTACCGTTTGGTAATTCGCCTACTAATTTAACACCGATAACATCAGGAATTGGGAAGTAAGATGGTTGACCTAACATACCAGCTTCAGCTTCGATACCACCAACACCCCAACCTAGAACACCGATACCGTTGATCATAGTTGTGTGAGAGTCAGTACCTACTACTGAGTCAGGGAATGCTACTAAACCTTCTTCTGTTTCGTTAACGTGAACGATTGGAGCTAAGTACTCTAAGTTAACTTGGTGTACGATACCAGTTGCTGGTGGTACAGCGCGGAAGTTATCATAAGCAGTTTGAGCCCATTTTAAGAAGTTATAACGTTCAGCGTTACGTTCGAACTCTAAATCCATGTTCGCTTGTAATGCTGCTGCGTTACCGTATTTGTCTACTTGTACTGAGTGGTCAATTACAAGGTCTACAGGAATTGCAGGGTTGATTTTAGCTGGGTCTCCACCCATTTCTTTCATTGCAGAACGTAATGAAGCTAAGTCAACTACTACTGGAACACCAGTGAAGTCTTGTAATACTACGCGAGAAGGTTTGAATGGTACTTCAGCATCTGCATTGTGATTACCGAAGTTAGCTAATTCATTAACATGCTCGTCTTTAATTACATAGTTATCATATTGACGTAATACTGATTCTAATAATACTTTAATTGAATAAGGTAGGCGTGATACTTTTGCGATACCAGCTTCTTCAATTGCAGCTAAACGGAAATAGTTATAAGTTTTACCGTTAACTTCAAAAGTCGAACGACTGTTGTGTAAGTTTGCCATGTTGTGTTCCCCCTAGTTTTTCTTAATTGAAAAGGTTGTAAAGCTCTTTTCTCCACAGTCAATAATAACGCACATTCATACATAAGTAAATTGCATTATTATTATCTTTTGCGATAAGTTAAAATTATGACCTATCGGAAATGCCATTTTCTTCTGCAATTCATTTAGAAATCCTACTTTGTCAGAAAGTTCTTCTAACATTGGTTTCCTCAACAAATGATCCTACAATAAAAATGGCATATTTTTTTAGTACATCTTGTAATAAATTTAAATCACAATCAATTTATTATTGTACTAAAATAAAACCCTTAGTTTAATTTGAGCCAGTGCTGAATGAATGTTGATACAATACTGCGCAGTTTTTCATTCCGATTGGCAAATTTCAAGTAAAAATAAAGTGTTTTTGCCACGTTCAGCTGGTTTGTTCTCGCTTTAAACCAAAGTGCATCATAGCCGCGCTCATAGGCGACCATTTCCAGCTGGTCAAACAGCTGTTCAAACCATTCAATGAACAGTTCTTCGTCGATATTTTTGGCTAGCAATGCCTGAATAATATTGCAGAAACGTTCTTCTTCGTCATCGACAAATACATAGCCCTTCCAAATATTTGCGCGGATTGCCTGCAGTATTTGGGATGTAAACCGAATCGGATACAGCGGGTGCGCAATAATGGCGTTGATCAACTCCGTTGTATTCGTAATGCTATGGGCCCAGCCAGACTTCGGATCGACAAAGCTTCGCAAATCCTGCTCTTTCGATAACAGTGCCACCGCATTTTGCGCAAGCAGCTCCAACTGTTCCCCATTTAAAATGGCAAGCTGGCGATCGGAATTTACGATTGCCGCTAAATAAAGTGCCGCATAGGAACGCTGAAAAACAGAAGGTGTTCCTTTTTCACCGATATTATAAAGTAAACCGTCTGTTGAAGAAAGTTTGCTCACAAAATCGGTAATCACTGTCTCACCGAGTGCATTTTCAGATAACAGCAAAATGAACAGGCGGTAATTCAGCTGGTCTCGGGTTGCCGCTTCTTCATGACCAATTGTCTCCAGTATATCATTCAATATCGACGGGTGCTCCTGAATAGATTGTTTTCGCTCTTCCGTCGTCATTTCAAAAAACTTTTCATAATCTTCCACTAACAAAAAGACGCCTCCTAACCAAATGCCTAACAATATTGTAAGAGACGTACGATCATTTGACTAGGTAAAAGCTCTTCTAATAGACGCACACCTTCTGAATATACCCGTTTTTCACAAAACAAATGCATCTTCTGCTTCAAATAATTCATTTACTTCAATAACCCGATCCGAAAAGCGGTCGACTACATTCAAATCGACGGTATTGAACAAATTCGTTAATACAATTGAAGTACATTCAAACTGCTTCTGCTTTTTTGTATGCTCAAATTCTTCTATAAAACGCGATGGTAAAAAACTGGACCCGTCCGTCACGAACAGCAAATCCGCTTTTTTAAATTCACTTTTCTTCAACAGCTCCAACGCTTCCCGTAATGGGAGCTCGTAGTTTGTACCGCCGCCGATGAAACTGTCACTGAACTGAATGAGATCCTGGGTCTTTGCCTGACCTTTTCTGAATAATTTAATTTCCCCTACATTCGTTGCGAAAGGGATAATCGCAAAATCTCTTTTCTGTTTTTTAGCGATATTCAGTAGCGCAATACAAAACGCTTTGCTCTGTGCTTTAATCGATGTCATGGAACTGCTTTCATCCATACACACAATAATCGGCCCCTTACCTTGACGATCCTTTCCCTTCTTATTAAAAACAAGTGTTTGCTGCTCGCTTAATCGCTTTAAAAAATCGAGCTTGCTATGTCCGAGCATATAGTTGCCCAATTCCGCCGGCAACAGACGCGACAGCTCATGCCCAAAAGTCACCGATTGATGCTGGACCGTCTCATCTTGTTTTGACTTCTGCTTTTTTGTTGCAATTTTTTTAAACCGGCCGACTAATTCGGCAATTTTCTGCAATTCTTTGCGCTCGCCAATCATTCTCGCCAGTTTAAACTGATCGCTTAAAGGCACCTGATCGATTTTTTTGCCATCCATCGTTCCGACTTTCATGACCGCAGTTTTTGTATGATGAATATTTTTTTTATTTTCCTGCAGCATCATACCGATTGATGTTTTCGATAACTGCTTTAAATATTCCCGTTTTTCCGGTATATCAATCGTTACGTTTGGCGTCTGCTGCTTCTTTTGAAAGGCTTCCAGTTGTTCAATTTGAAAAGGGTTTTTTTGTTCCTCATAAAATTGGAAGCTTTTAAGAAGCTGCTCTGCAATGCTGACAGAAGTGAGGACACTTAATAGCTCATCGCCCTTTGTTAGCTCATGCCATTGAATGTATTCCTCATTTTTCAGCAGCTCTTTCACAAAATCATACTGCATCTTATCCAGTTGCTTTGCATTTTCATTTAATACAGGCGCTTTATAATAGAAAGCATGCCAGCAATCCCCGATGATATTCGTAAAGCCCGGAACTATTTTTTCGCCTGCAATGCAGCTGTCATTCAACAAAGTAGCCATTTTCAATAATTCGTTAAATCGTGCCTTTTGCTCTGCACTGCCCTTAAAAACAGTTCGGCTGTAGATTACATGTATGTTCTCACTCAAAAAGCATCCCACCTTCTGTATTCTTTAAAATCCGATAACATCTGAAGTGATTCGCAGCAATTGTTTATGCATTTCCGTTTTGAGACTGTTTAATTCCGGTCGACTCGGGATTTGGCGGCTCATATTTTGTACTTCCATAAATAAGTTTTTCCCCTTTAGCAGCAGCTGACTCAGCTCCGATTTGGCAAACGGGGATTTTTGAAGCATCGCATTTCTTGCTGTTAAGATAATCATTTCAAACTCGGTCGATGTCCTGTGTATAAACGCATCGACTGTATCAAAGGCCACTTCGTTAACAATTCGCTCTGTTACCGTTTTTTGTTCAATTGTTTCCCATAAAACATTTGTCAAAATCAACAAGTCTTCCCGAATTACTTCTGTTCGGCCGTCTAAATACGCTTTAGCTTTTAAAGTCGACAATGACTGTTTAAAACGGCGATCGGACGGACGTATGCCTTCATCATGAAGGGCCTGCCTGATTTTGGCGAGCACTTTAAAAATCGTATCCGATATTGCCACCTTATTCGTCTTTTGCTGATGTTCGTAGAGCTCGTCCAATGTTATTTTCCATACTTCCTTTTCACTATCATCTTTCAGCATGGCAATGAAATCTTCTACTTCCCGGATATAGTTTACTTCATAGCGAAGCAAGAAACGGTCAAATAATGCCTCCAGCCCTTCCCCGTCTTCAATATATTCATTGGAAGAACCGACCATCGTCAAAAGCGGGGAAGCAACTGGAATCCCGTTATTGTAATAGATCCGCTCATTGATTAGAGTGAGCAGTGAATTCAGGATTGCTGAGTTCGCTTTAAATATTTCATCAATGAACGCAAAATGGGCTTCCGGCAGCATATTTGTCACATTCCGCTTGTAGACCCCCTGTTCCAAATCTTTTAAAGAAAGTACCCCAAACAATTCTTCAGGCGTACTGAAAGGCGTCAATAAATGCTGGAAACAATGACTTCCCTCAACGATGGAACCAAGCATGGACGATAGCACACTTTTTCCCGTACCCGCCGGACCGATAAATAAAAGGTGCTGCCGTGATAATAGAGCAATTAATAACGCATCAATTTCTTCTTCCCGATCATAAAAACGTTCGTTCAGTTGCTGACGGATCGTTTGCAGCTGTTCATACATTGATTGACCACCTTCCCTTTTTCGTTAAATACGACACCCGCACATTTATGTAATCTTCTCCTTATAACGTTACACTTCCTGTACAGTTTTTAAACCTTTTCCCTGTTACATTTCTTCCTTTAAAGAACTAGGAATATTTCAGCTGACTTTGCACTATTTTAGTAAGAGCAGAATAAAAATTTTTTCATGTTTTTACACAATTTTAGTTGCAAATGATTAATTTTGTTATTTTACGTGAACATATTACATATAGCATGTTTTGTAGGAGGAATCGTATGGCGTTAGTAAGAGTTTCATCTTCAATTTTTTCACGCATTAAAACTATTCAAAAAGCTGTGCAACGAACAACGAGCCATGATGAAATTACCGTTGCATCCGGGACATATAAAGAAACATTGACTTTTGAGGAAAATAGAACGATTGCAGCACAAAAGGATGCAACTGTCTGCATAAAAGGATCCATCGTGATCGCTGATTGTGCGACGGTCATATTCGAGAACATGACGATTCAACCTACAACGCAAATTTACGTCGAAGGTAAAATTATATTAAAAAACTGCGTTATTCAAGGTGGACGTACGAATGTACTGTTAGCATTGAACGGTGGAACCATTGTCTGTAAAAACACAACGTTCAGAGATGCAACGGATGCGGCAGTCACATTGGTTTACAATAGTGATGCCCAATTTGAACAGTGTCATTTTGAAAACAATAAAAAAGTGCATATTCTAGCGGAAAATTCAACGCTTCGTTTAACAGATTGTACCCTTTCCAAAGCAAATCAGGCACTTTGGGTGAAGACAAATGCAAAGGCCTATTTAACCCGTGTGAAAGTACATCACCATTCAGGGACACAGCTCATTATCCAGGACAATGCCTTATTGGAAATGGAAGCCTGTGAAGTGATGCATGGCGAGGGTAATGGTATATATGCATCAGACCATTCAAACATACATTTATCGAAAACAACAATCCAACACCATCACCTACCTCAAGTCTGGATGCAAAGAAGTTCCCTAAACGTAACAGATTGTCAAATTCAATATGGTAATGAATCCGGTATTATTTTACGGGACTATTCAGAAGCAATGATCGAGAACTCATTGATTGCGTTTCATAAAATTGCGAATATCCAGCTACTGCTCGAATCTTTCCTGAATATGACGAATTGTGAAGTGAACAGCTGTCAAGGTGTCGGAATTCATATAAAGGAAAAATCGGTTGCCAACTTCAATAGTACGGTGTTTGCCTATAATATACTGCCGCAGCTTTTCATTACTGAAAACTCCATTTGCACAATAAAAGATGCGACCATTCAGGAAGGAAAGCAGATTGGGGTTTATACAGAAAAAGGTGCTTCATGTTCAATCGTATCCAGTACAATTACCGGCCATAAAAATGCGGCGCTTACGGTAATGGAAGCGGAGTTACTCCTATTAAATACGACCGTTCATCATAACAAAGGCAATGGTATTTTAGCGGTCAATCATGCGAAAACTTCTGTGGACAATTGCCATTTCAATCACAATGACCTGGCACATATAGCCGGGAAAAATAATAGTACGGTGACGATTTATCAAAGCGAACTAATCGGCGGAAAAAGTATTTTTGTCATGGACGGGTGTGAACTTGAAGTAACCGAATCGGTAGTGAAAGATGGTACGGGGATTCAAATTGAAATGGTCGGCAATACGAATGCAACGATTCAGCATTCCCAAATTAGCGGCGGCGAAACAAACGGCATTGTGGCGATGAAAGATGCATCGCTCCACATCATCGAAAGCGAAATTTCTTGTCATAAAATGCCGCAAATCATCATCAATGACAGTTCCCTTGTGTTAAAAGACAGTGAGCTGATGGAAGGTGAACGGAACGGGTTAATTATCGAAAACCATGCAGAGGCGTTAATTCAGGATTCGTTCATTTCCAACCATATGTATTCGCAAATATGGATCGACTCCGAATCTTCGGTTGAGCTGAATGCCACACAGATTATAGAGGGCCATGAATCCGATATATTTGTACAAAACAAATCGGTTCTCCATGCTTCAAAGTGCATTATTCAAAATGCGAAGTTTGATTTCAACATCCAAGCGGTCAACTATTCAAAAATTTATCTGACCGAGACAATGGTCGACAACTCGTTCGGCTCAAAGTTCTACAGTGAGAATAACAGCGAAATTTCATCGAATTTGGATGAAATCAGCTAACAGCATTTACTACCTGTGGCTTTTTCAGTTGCAGGTAGTTTTTCATGTGGTCCGAAAAAAACAATCTACCCGTATTTGGATAGATTGCTTTCGTTATAATTTATTTCACAATTCCGCTGACAAATTCAGTAGAAGGATAATACATGTTTTTCACAATGACGTTCGCCCCTAAGCACTTCACTGCTGGGCAATGGCAATTGATCGATTTAGAAATATTTGAATCAAGCCATCTGCTATAGATTTGAGTTAATGATTCATTTTTAATATTGCCGAATGCCTGACCGTCATCCGAAAAGTCGGTAACCGAAATATCGCCCGAGAAAATATTCAGGTTCATTCGTGAACGCCCGTCAACATCATTTCTCATTGTCGTATTCGATGCATGATTGATTCGGTTGATTAATGCAATATCGCGCTCATCACGGCTGCATGGATAGAAAGGCAATGTTCCGAATAAAACCCAAATATCTTTATTTCTGTAATCAAGGATTTCATTGATTACTGTGCGATATTCATCCAAACCGATTGTTTCTAAGCTTTCAGCGAAATCACTGGCATACATCGGGTGAATTTCATGACGTTTACACAGCATTTCATTGGCCACTTCATGGTGGATTTTCTCCATAAATGGCACCGTGTTGCGGTTTAACATTGTTTCGGCGGAAACGAACATGCCGCCTTTTGATAGTTCTCTTGCATTGTCAAAAATATTGCGGTATAAGTTCCCTCTATATTCAACGGATGGCGTTTTTTCCATCATAGCAAATCCTGTTTCAACAAATTCCTTTTCGTCACACCAGTTATGCGAAATATGCATGACATCCAAATAAGGCGCAACCAGTTCGTAATGTGACATCGGTAACGTAAGGTTGGAGTTAATTTGTGTCTTAATCCCCCTGCTCTTCGCATATTTCAGTAGCGGTAACAGGTTATCCTTAATTCCCTTTTTCGTTAATAGGGGTTCCCCGCCTGTAAAACTCATTGTCCGTAATGTTTCAACCTCATCCAATTTACGAATAATGTCGTCTGCCGGAATGGCCGGTAATTCTTTTGTTAATAACGCATAGCCTACTGCACAATGCGAGCATCTCATATTGCATAAGTTTGTTGTTGTAAACTCTATATTAGATAAAGTTAGCTTACCATGTTGATCAATATCAATATATGGTTCCCATTCATCATGAGGTTTAAAAATTGTATTCATTTAAATACTTCCTTTCTGCGAGTACAATTTTCTCATAAAACCTTTGTGATGGAAAGGCTATTGTTTATAAGGAAATCACAGCAGTTCCGTTAAAATAAAAATGGCCGCCCGAGATAAAATCCCGCGCAGCCCTTTTATTAGATTTCGATTTTTTCCGGCAATTCCGGAATTTCCGATACGATATCTTCTTCGGTTAATCGCAGCTGAAACAATGGGTACTTTTCTTTCAAATCCAGCGGTCCCAATATTTCATCCGCTTCTGTTTCATTCGGGGTTTCATACGTAAAATCAACCGATACAATCTGCTCAATCGTTTGTCGGATTTGTAATTTTTCCTGCTCTTTAATCGGAAGAACACCTTCTGTTAAAAACGGCTCTATCGCATCTTTTATAAAGCTTTGTGCTTCAGTAATGCAATTGAATTCAGCCAGTTTATTTACGGATGCTGTCATACAAGTCCGATCATAGATCCGTTGTGCTTCTAATTCGCTCAGCTCACTGTGTGTCGATGATAACCGGTCTTCCACCAGTTCGTTAAGGCGGCTTTGGACAGCATCCAGTTTTTCCAATACAAATTGTTCGTATTTTCTAATGAACACCTGTTTTTGTTCAATATGCGACTGGATTTTATTCAATGTTTGAATTCGCTCGGAAAGAAGCGGTGTCAGTTCACTTTCTTCAATCGGGAAAGGAAGCGACTTCCCTGTCTGTTTTTTGAACTGCTTCTCCAGTTCTCCATATTCCATCGTATATTCTACATGCAACTTCCGGTAATTCCGCACATGTTTTTGATAAAGGCCTGCCATTTCCTCGTACATATCGATGATCGGATCACGTAAATAAGAATGGCTTTCCAATGTTTGTAACAGCTGAAAAAGCGTCTGGACTTCTTTGAATACTTTACTGACCGATTCATATTGTTGTTCAAGAGAAGTGACAAGTGCTTTATCGCGTTGCAGTTGAGCTGCATCTTTCTGAACATCGTTTTGATGCTGGATGACATATTCAAATGCCGATACATACGGTTCTCTTGCAGGAATTGTATTAACTTCTACACGGAGACGTTCCAGCCATTGTAAAAATCGCTCCGTTATATGGCGGGTCTTTTTTTGCTTGTTGTCGATTAACTGGAACATGAGCTGTGACAACTGTGTAATGCGGGAGTCAATAAGCAGCTGTGAACTGTTCGTAGTACGTGCTTGCTGTGCCTGTAAAGCCGATACCGGCACATCCTCCCCAATAAAATAGCCGTAACGTTCTTTCTCCATATCGAGAAAGGTTTCCACTTCCCCATCTACCCGGTCAATCCCGTTTACGATTAAATGTGCCGTAATCCCCATTTTGTTTAGCTTTTCTATAAAGTTTAATTCAGCCTCTGTGGCAGGTGAACCCGCCTGCAGTACCCAAAACACCTCATTGCAGCGTTTCAAGAGTGCAGGTGGAAAGTAGGCTGTATTGTTTGCGCCTGCTTGCAGCGCAACCGAGTCGACAATGGTTACTTTTTTTAAAAGCTCGCACGTTATATATACTTCCAAATAATCCAGATGCTTACGAATTATTTTGGCACTTTCCGTATTCGAAATGGTGAATAATGAGAGGTTGGCAATATCAAAGGTTACTTCCATTCCATTTATAAATACGGCTTTAATATATTCCGTATCTCCGTATTTTAAAAATGTATTGGTCCTCGTAGGTTCTGATAGGCGGTCTTCCAGCAGATTTCTGCCGATTAAACTGTTGATCACGGTCGTTTTTCCTACCCGCTCTTTTCCTAGAAAGAGCACGATTGGCTGACTGTCTGCATCATTGATTATCTGGTTTAAACGGGATGTCGTATCTTTTACATAATTATTTCGGGACAGCATACTATGCAAAGGTTTTAACCGTTCAATTAATTGTTCCAACGGATTTTGTTCATCAAAGTTGTTTAGCTGTTCGCTGAATCGCTCAGTCATACGGGTCACTCCTTTACAAACAATTGTTATTCTATTATAAACGCAGAGATTTCCTTATGCAGAAATAATTACGAAATTCGAAATAATTGGTTCCTCATACTTAAATAACAGAACGAATACTAGGTATTAACACATAGGTATTTAATTTCGGAAAATAAATTTCATCAGAAAGTTGCTATTGCCCGACATCGTTTGCGTGCTATTATAGTAGAAGAATATTTAAAAGGAGCAACACAATATATGTATAATATCCGTGAGCAATGGTTTGGGAATGTACGTTCAGATGTGTTGGCAGGACTGGTTGTCGCACTTGCCCTCATCCCCGAAGCAATTGCTTTTTCTATTTTAGCCGGTGTAGATCCGATGGTCGGTCTTTATGCCTCATTTGTAATCGCTGTAACAATCAGCTTTGTCGGTGGTCGTCCTGCGATGATCTCCGCAGCAACAGGAGCGATGGCATTGGTTATCGTCTCGCTTGTAAAAGATCATGGACTGCAGTATTTACTTGCCGCAACAATTTTAACAGGGGTTATCCAAATTATTTTTGGAATGCTGAAAATTGCACGTCTGATGAAGTTTATTCCGAATGCGGTCATGATCGGTTTTGTTAACTCATTGGCGATTTTAGTATTCATAGCCCAAACACCGCACTTTATCGGTGGCGACATCGTAACATGGGCATTCCTGCTTGCGACGATCGCACTTATTTACGCAATTCCTTTCGTCATTAAAGGCATCCCTGCCCCGCTCATTGCTGTCGTTATTTTATCAGCCGTAGCTATTTATTCCGGATTCAATTTAAAAACAGTTGGAGATATGGGGACAATTACACAAACATTGCCATCATTTTTAATTCCGGATATTCCGTTTAACTTAGAAACATTAATGATTATTTTACCGTATTCATTAGCTCTGGCAGTTGTCGGATTAGTCGAATCATTACTGACAGCATCAATTTTGGACGATATGACGGCTTCTGAAAGCGATAAAAATAAAGAAGCGCGTGGACAAGGGATCGCCAATGTTATTAACGGTTTCTTCGGTGGGATGGCCGGCTGTGCGATGATTGGACAATCCGTTATTAACGTAAAATCCGGTGCGCGTGGCCGACTCTCCACTTTTGTTGCCGGTGTATTTTTAATGTTTTTAATTCTCGTATTGGGCGATTATGTTGTCCAAATTCCGATGCCGGTACTTGCCGGTGTAATGGTTGTTGTATGCATTACCCAATTTGACTGGCAATCATTCAAATATGCTGTGACAGCACCGAAAAAAGATGTGTTTGTGATGCTTCTGACAATCGCGGTTGTCCTTTATACACATAACCTGGCGTTAGGTGTTGTAGCCGGTATTGTTGTCAGCGCACTGTTTTTCGTCAACGAAATCTCGCGTGTAAGTATTTCGCAGGAAGGGAAAACATATTTTGTCAAAGGGCAACTATTCTTCGCTTCAACGGAAGGTTTTATTAACTATTTCAAAACGGTTCAAAGTGAGTCGTCTTCCATCATTATCGACTTTTCCCAATGCAAAGTGTGGGATGACTCGGCAATCGGTGCTTTAATGAAGGTGAAAGACCAGCTGAAAGCGAAAAATATAGAAGTAACCTATTTGAATATTGATGAGTCAAGTAAACAGCTATTGAGGAAGTTAACCGGTACGACATTAATCGATTAGGAGGTGGCTCATTATGTATGAACACATTTTACTGGCCGCTGATGGTTCGCAAAACTCGATACGTGCGGCTAAGGAAGCTTTAAAAATAGCCCAAATCAATTCTGAAACAATGGTAACCATCCTTTTTATCATTGATATGGAAAAAGCGAAAACGGATGTACTGCATTCAAGTTCGATTGAAAGTCTTTACATGGAACGCCGTCGAAAGCTTGTGCCGATCGAGGAACTGTTCAGCGAGCAACAAGTTCGTTATAAAGTAGAAATCATTCATGGCTCACCGGGTCCTGAAATCATCAAATATGCCAATACAAAAAATGTGGATTTAGTTGTAATCGGCAGCCGCGGGTTAAACAGTCTGCAGGAAATGGTACTGGGGAGCGTATCACATAAAGTGATGAAGCGTGTCCAATGCCCAGCGATGCTAGTGAAGTAAGCAAAGAAGACAAAACATTTTTAGTGCGACTAATTTGTTTTGTCTTTTTTTATGTATAATTGTGGTTAACAGGTTAGATTGAAGATGAGGTGGGAACTGTGTTTTTCTTAAAACCTAAACTAATTAAAAATAATAAGAAATCTATTGCGGATTTGTTATTTAAAGATGTTTCACCTGAACAATGGGATCAGGATCATTTAACTAAAGCTAATTTGGATTATTCAATTGATAGTGTTCGTCTCGTTAATGAGTACGCTGAACGGATACTCCATACAGAATTCGGTCAGCAGCTTTTAAAAGAGCATTCAGAGAAGCTCATCACACGAATTGGTGCGTATTTAGGCGAAGTCATAAAAAATCACAAAGACGGGCACTATCGCTGGTTTGAATTTAATTCCGTAAAAGCAAATACCGTACATTTAAATGAATATGAACAGAGTGTGAAAGATGAATCCGTTCTTTATTCTAAAAAGCTGGATCATGCATTGTGTCCCATTTATGAAGTAAAGCAATATTTTGATGGCAAGCCCAACTATAATCATTTTTTAGCCTATGTAGAACAAGCGATAAAAAACTAGGATTTCGGGGGAGGAATTATTGATGTCGAGTGCCGCTCTAATCGTACTAGCCATAGTTTCGACTGTGATTTGGATTGCTGTGTCTAAAGAAGCTGCAAAACCTACAAAAGAAGTAAACCGAAAAAAGATGTATACTTTAGTATCCGCAGGAACTTTATCTTCGATTATATTAACTGTATCTCTTTTGCAAAATTTAGTATTTTAAGTTCTGTAGATTAAATAACAAGACGTCCGTTTGAATTGTGTTGAATCAATATTTATTCCTCAGTTCGGGCAAAATATTCCTCACTTCGGGCTGGATAATCCTCACTTGCTCTTGTTTAATCCTCACTTCTTGTTCGTTATTCCTCACTTCCAAGTACATAATCCTAAAATCCTGTATGAGGGGCAGAAACCCGCCCCCTCTTTACCGTTTTAAACAGTGGCAATTCGTTGTATGGTCATTTACCATGCCGACTGCCTGCATATAGGAATAGCAGATTGTGCTGCCGACAAATTTGAAACCGTCTTTTTTCAGTTGCTTGCTCATACGATCGCTTATTTCTGTCGTAATCGGTACTTGTGCGGATGATTCCCATGAATTGATCAGCGGTTTGCCATCAACAAATGACCAAATGTAGTTTGAGAAAGAGCCGTATTGTTTCTGGATTGCCAAGAAGCTTTCGGCATTTGTCACGACACTTTTGATTTTCAGCCGGTTGCGGATAATGCGTTCATCATTTCTTAATGCTTCCAGTTTTTCTTCATCATATTGAACAATCTTTTCTGCATCGAACTGATCGAATGCAGCCAAATAGCCTTCTCTTCTTTTTAATATCGTCAGCCAGCTTAAGCCTGCCTGTGCCCCTTCCAAACAGAGCATTTCAAATAGCTTCCGGTCGTCATAGACAGGGACGCCCCACTCTTCATCATGATATTTTACATAGATAGGTTCATCTAATTTCACCCAACTGCAACGCTCCATGTCCTCACCTCTTTTTAACCACTGTAATCCAACTCGTTTGCAATCGCAAATCATATTTGTTATCCTTACCTTACGAACGTCAGGAAGGTGAAACATATGACAAAAGAAAAAATCATCCAGGCTGCGATGCTTAACTTCAGCGAACACGGATACAGTGGCGGATCGCTGGCCCAAATCGCGGAAGAAGTAGGCATACGGAAGCAATCAATCTATACGTATTTTAAAAGTAAGGATGCGCTCTATTTATCGATTTCAAAACAGGCAATGGAAGCAGAGCTGTTATTTGCAAAAGAATTTATCGCAAAGCACCACCAACTTCCTGTCGACAAAGTATTACTGCCATTTTTACAGTCTTTTCTAGAACGCTTTGAATCCAGTACTGAAACTAAATTTTTCATGCGTTCTATTTTCTTTATGCCGCAACATTTGGAGCAGCAGTTAAGTGAACAGACCTATTTTTATTTGGACGAATTGGAAAGGCTTTTCACGGATTATTTAACGGAACAAAAACTGTCCGTTACAGCGAATGAAGCAGCAATCGGCTTTTTGGCATTGCTTGATAGTCTGTATGTCGAAATGCTTTACGGCGGCAGTGAACGATGTGAAAAACGTTTGCAGGCGGGATGGACCATATTTCACAGAGGAATAAGAGCTGAGGTGTAGACATCATGACAAAATATTGGATACTCGTCCTATTGGCTGGCATCATTGAAATTGTTTGGGCAATGGGACTGAAATACGCAAACTCTGTGTGGCTATGGGTAGGAGTTGCCGCATTAATCGTAATATCATTTTATATTTTAATTATCGCAACAGAGAAACTGCCTGTTGCTACTGTTTACGCAGTGTTTACAGGGATCGGGACTGCCGGTACGGTCATTGCAGAAACGGTCATTTTCAACGAGCCGTTCAGCTTCACGAAAATCGGATTTATTGGACTATTATTGATCGGTGTGATTGGGTTAAAGCTTATTTCCAATGATCCGGAAGAAACGAGGGATGCATAATGGCTTGGGTATATTTAATTTTTGCCGGACTTTTTGAAGTCGGCGGTGTGATCGGAATGAATAAAGTTGCCCAGAAGAAATCATTCGGCTCCTATGCGTTTCTGATCGGTTCTTTTATTTTCAGTTTCTCTCTCCTTTCACTGGCAATGAAAGAATTGCCGATGGGTGTCGCCTATGCTGTCTGGACAGGGATCGGTACAGTCGGAGGGACGCTTGTAGGCATGTTTATTTATAATGAATCCAAGGACTGGAAAAGAATTCTATTTATTTCGTTTATTATTATTGCGGTTGTCGGATTAAAAATTACGCAGTAGAATAGAATTAATAGAAACAATGTGTACATTTTATGAATTTTTTCATAGAGTGTGCACCTTGTTGTGAAATGTTGGAGGCCATTGTGAGAAATTTATTTCAAGTAGTCCCAATTCCTATCAGTGGGCTCATGCTCGGACTGGTTTCATTGGGAAATTTATTTTTTAGTATGGACAAAGCCGCTTTCGGTCACGTCTGTTTTTTTATAGGGATCTTTTTATTTCTATTAATTATCGGAAAACTGATTTTTGCGTTTTCCAGTATTCTAACAGAAATGCAAAACCCGATTATTGCATCAGTATCTCCCACTTTTACGATGGGGACTTTATCGATCAGTAGTGGTTTACACTATTATGGTGTAAGTGATTTCGTTATACATATGATCTGGATTCTAGCTGCAACGACTCAAATCTTTATTATCTTTTATTTTATCCGAACGTTTATTTGGAAAAAACGGATTTCGATTTCGGATATTTATCCAAGCTGGCTTATTATGTTTGTCGGGACTGCTGTCTTGCCACTAACAGCGAGTGATCTTTCTGGCGTACTTACGAAAGCGATTGTTATTTTTGCGATATGTGCTTTTATTGTGCTAGTGCCTATCCTCGTTTTCCGAGTGTTTATTAGAAAAGATTTGCCGGAGCCTACGATTCCGATGCTGACAATTTTAACTGCGCCCGTTTCGATTAGTTTAGCTGCTTATTTCCAGCAGTTTGAAAGTCAATTCGGGATTGTACTGACATTATTCATCCTCGCGCAAATCATGTATCTACTAGTACTTTCGAAATTACCGGGTGCCTTACAGCTGCCTTTTTATCCAAGCTATGCTGCCTTTACATTCCCGTTAGTTATTTCTGCTACGGCCACTTATGGGGTCATTCATTATTTCGGGCAAAAAGGGATTTCGACAAATTGGCTGGAACCGTATTTTTATTTTCAATTAACTTTCTCTGCAATTATTGTATTTTATGTTTTTATCCGCTATATCAACTACTTGTCTGTACAAGTACGACTACAGCGCAGAGTCATTCGAGAAGAAAAAGAAGCCATTTCATAATTCTTCCGCAATAGCGAAACATTCCCCCTTTATGCATCGTATACTACATAAAGGGGGGATTTTTTTGAAAAGAATTATTTTTGCACTATTATTTATTGTTCTTATCCTCGTGTTAATTTTCTACTGGCTTGACTATGAAATGAATGCTGCATTAAATAATAAGGCAGACGGTTCCAACGAATATGTAGTCATTTTAGGCGCAAAAGTGAAACCAGGCGGCATCCCTTCCCAATCATTAAAAAATCGTTTAGATGCGGCAGTGGATTATCTTCAAAAATATCCTACCGTAAAAGCGATTGTTACAGGTGGTCAGGGTGCTGATGAAGATCGCACAGAAGCGTCTGTTATGGCTGACTATTTAATCAAACATGGGATTGCTGAAGATCGAGTGCTATTGGAAGATCAGTCTACAACGACTTATGAAAATTTACTGTTCGCGAAAGAACTGATGCCTGAAAATACAGAGAGCATCACGATTATCTCAAATGATTTTCATTTGAAGCGTGCGACCATTCTCGCCCGTAAACTTGGTCTAAAGGCGGATGTAGTGGCTGCCCCTACGCCAAAAGTGGTCAATACAAAATCACGTATTCGCGAACGTCTTGCGATCATTAAGGCCTATACGAGAGGCCAATAATTTTACATTTGCCTTTCAATTCGTTATCGTAAAACGTAACGAACAGTTGAGGTGAATTTCAATGAAACTTAGTATATTAGATCAAGTACCTATTTCCAAAGGCATGACATCAACCGATGCACTAGCGAATGCAGTGAAGCTTGCCCAACTTGGTGATGAGCAAGGTTATGAACGTATCTGGTTTGCAGAGCACCATAACACAACTTCCCTTGCCAGCTCGGCGCCAGAAGTAACAGCTGCCTATGTTGCTGCGAAAACAGAGCGTATCCGTGTAGGAACGGGCGGCATTATGATGATGCATTATTCTCCATATAAAGTGGCAGAAGTATTTAAAACATTGGCTGCGTTGGCACCAGGTCGTATCGATTTCGGTGCAGGCCGAGCTCCAGGCGGGGATATGCCTGCAATGACTGCACTTGCTAGTGGACGCAGACCTGACCTGACGGAACAATACGATAAACTCGAAGTTATTTTACGTTTAATGAATGAACAGCGTACAGGTGAAGCGGTTTATGATAATGTTGTCGCCGCTCCTTTCAAAATACAGCTTCCGCAAAGCTGGCTACTTGGTTCAAGCGGTCAAAGTGCGAAAAAAGCAGGAGAAGCGGGTGTCGGCTATTCCTTTGCCCAGTTCTTCAATGGACAAATGTCTAAAGGGATTTTCGATGCATACCGCAACAGTTTCCAGCCATCATACTTTATGGAACAGCCGCAAATTATTACGACTTATGCAATCAGTGTAGCTGAAACGGCGGAAGAAGCGGAATACTTATCGATGCCGATGCAAATTACCCGCCTGAACTTGATGCGTGGTAAGCTCCTGACTGTGCTTTCTCCTGAAGAAGCAAATGATTATCCGCTTACGGAGATGGATAAAATGATTTTAGAGCAAAACCGTCCGCTAATGCTAATCGGTTCTGCCGAGGATGTTGCGAATCAGATTAGAGAAGAACAGGCATATTACGGTTTTGATGAAGCGATGATCAACTGTAATTTATATACGATCGACCAGCGTCTGAACAGTTACCGTCTATTAATGGAACAGTTTAAAAAATAATATAGTTTTAATAAAGTAGTGCTATTTGATTCGTCAAGGGCACTACTTTTATTAGTTCAAGTCCAATTAATTTCATTGCGGGCGTAGAAAAACAGTAACATTGCAACTAAAAAAGCAATCTAAACTTTACATGTCGTAAAATTTGGATTGCCTGTAATTTTCATATATTTTTCACTTCAACCCGTTTACACTGTAGCTGTCGTCGTTACTGGTTGTGGAGCGATTTTTGCTACGATGACGCTGTTTACCGCATTAATATAAGCCATTGCAGAAGCTTTTAAAATATCAGTATCTGCTGCTTTTGCGATATAGTTTTCCCCACCGTATTCGATAATGATTTTAACTTTCCCTAACGCCTCTTGGCCGCGTGATACGGAGCTGATGTTGTATTCGACAAGCTTTACCTTGATTCCAGTAACATCCGCAATAGCTGAGTAAAGGGCGTCAATCGGACCTGAGCCGACCGCACTTGATTTGAATACATCTTCCCCGCGGCGGATTTTTACGCTGGCAGACGGGAAGGTAGCGTTTGAAATAATCTGTAAGTCTTCAATATCATAAAACTGATCAGAGTAAGATTCTTTATTTGGATTGTTCTTTTCTGTTTTTTCATAGTAGCTTTCAACAATGACATATAGATCATGGTTGTAAACTTCTTTTTTCGAATCAGCTAATTTCAGGAAGCTTTCAAAAATGCCTTCAAACTCTTCGTCTGTAAAAGCATCAAATCCTAGTTTAGAAAGCGCATTTTTCACTGCATGACGACCAGAACGCGCTGTTAGAACTAGTTCCATATCATCGAGACCTACATCTTCCGGATGGACAATTTCATAAGCATCACGTGATTTCAGTAAGCCGTCCTGATGAATTCCTGATGAGTGGGCAAAGGCATTATCACCTGTAATCGCTTTGTTCACTTGCACATCAAGACCCATGAAGCTTGAAACTAAGCGAGACGTATTCATAATTTCTTTCGTATTAATATCTGTAAACACATCGTACACATCACCGCGCGTCTTAATCGCCATCACAACTTCTTCTAACGCCGCGTTCCCGGCACGTTCGCCAATACCGTTCATCGTCACTTCGATTTTATCGGCACCATTTTTGACCGCCGCTAATGTATTGGCAGTCGCCATCCCTAAATCGTTGTGACAGTGAACAGAAAGCAGTACCGAATCGTCCAGGTTTTTCATTCGATAGTTCAGCTTGGCAATCATCTCGCCCCATTGTTCCGGCTCGGCATATCCGACTGTATCCGGTACATTAATCATCGTAGCGCCGGCCTTCATGACCGCTTCAATCGTTTTCCACAGGTATTCAAAATCAGATCGGGATGCATCTTCCGTTGAATACTGTACTTGCGGCAGTAACGTTTTCGCGTATTTTACTGCATCAACTCCGATTTGCAGGATCTGGTCTTTCGATTTACTGAACTTCTTCTCCACATGAATATCGGATGTTCCTAAAACCATATGGATCATTGGATTATTGGCGTATTTCACTGCATTATATACAGAATCAATATCATCTTTTACCGCACGGGCAAGTGCCGTGATAATCATATTCGAATTTTGGCCAACCTTTTGAGCCACAGCTTTTACTGCTTCAAAATCACCTTGTGAAGATGCTGGGAATCCGGCTTCAATAATATCAACACCGAGCTTTTTTAACTGCTGGGCAATTTCCACTTTTTCATATAAATTCAGTTTAGCCCCAGGCACTTGCTCACCATCACGTAATGTCGTATCAAAAACCCAAATTTTTCTACTCATTCTCATAACCCCTTTTCTTCTCAAATGATTTTAAAACAGTATATAAAAATAAAAAAACTCGCCTCTATGAACAACTTCATAGAGACGAGGTTAAACTCGCGGTACCACTCTAAATTGAATGCCCATTGCTGGAACATTCCACTTATCGACAAATAGTTTGCCTGTCTTTTAACGGAGACTTCCGACTTCCCTACTGTAACTTCAGGTCGTAGCTCATGGACGAGTTCAACAGTTGTATCTGCCAGTTTGCACCACCCACTGGCTCTCTTAAAGTATACAAGCTATTTACTACTTCCAATCATTGCCTAGATATTACCTTGAAATGAAGTTTACCGGCAATGAAATAAAAAGTCAACACTTATTATCAGAAAATTTAAATTTTATCGCCATTGAAAATTGAATTTTTAACAATTGCATAATCAACGTTACGAATCGCCGATAAAGTCTTACCACCTGCATATGAAATGGACGACTGCAAATCTTGTTCCATTTCAGTTAGTGTATCGAAAATCGATCCTTTTGAATCGACATACATTTTCTTGCCTTCTACGTTTTTGCGCTCGCCTTTTTGGAATTCCGAAGCAGAACCGAAGTATTCTTTTACTTGTTTGCCGTCGATTTCCACTGTTTGGCCAGGTGATTCCTCATGCCCAGCAAAAAGTGAACCGATCATCACCATTGATGCACCGAAACGCACTGATTTGGCAATATCCCCATGTGTACGAATACCGCCGTCCGCGATAATCGGTTTTGAAGCTGCTTTTGCACACCAGCGAAGTGCTGCCAACTGCCAGCCGCCTGTACCAAAGCCTGTTTTAATTTTTGTAATACACACTTTACCTGGGCCAATCCCAACTTTCGTCGCATCTGCCCCTGCATTTTCAAGATCACGTACTGCTTCAGGAGTACCGACATTTCCTGCAATGACAAAGCTGTCCGGTAAATGCTTTTTAATATGACCGATCATTTCAATCACTTGGTTTGAGTGACCATGTGCGATGTCAATCGTAATATAATCCGGTACAAGCTGAGCATCTTTCAACTCTTCGATAAATGTATACTCTTCATCTTTAACACCGACAGAAATCGATGCGATCAAGCCTTTGCTATGCATATCACGGATAAATTGCGCACGCTTTTCAGGTTGGAAACGGTGCATAATATAGAAATAACCTTGTGCAGCTAATTTTTCTGCTAATTGCTCATCAATAATTGTTTGCATATTTGCCGGAACTACCGGAAGTTTAAATGTATGGTTACCCAAAGTTACGGTTGCATCGCATTCTGTACGACTTTTCACTATGCACTTTGCAGGGATTAATTGAATATCTTCATAATCAAAAACTGTATCTATCATTTCACTACACTCCTAAATACGAACATTTTTCGTGTTTTTTATAATAATCATTCGACATCTGTTACTTTACTAAACAATGAAAACGTTGTCAACCATAAAACGAATATTTTATTTAATTTTAATATAATTGTTCGGTTTTTAAGGAATCTAAACAAATTTCTTCATTGTAAACGTAAAAAAATTATATTTCCCCTTATTTATAAATAACTATTGTCCACTAGCGCGATGCAATGCTTTAATAGAATTATTGAAAAGGAGTCGATGAATTGATGTTAGAGAAATGGTTGAACGTTCAGAAATAAGATTGAGCTGAAATTGGCTCAATAATCAATCATTATTGGAGCTGAAAAACATTGGAACATTTATTAAACTGCATGAAAATTATCGGGGACGATACAATACAACGTACACAATTAACACATCGTATTGAGCTAGTAAAAACCTTTCAAATTGAGAAAGGTATGAAAGTACTTGAAATCGGATGCGGGCAAGGTGACACAACTGTTGTATTGGCAGATGCCGTCGGAGAAACTGGCAGTGTCGTTGCCATTGACATTGCCTCAACTGAATACGGTGCACCAATCACATTAGGTGAAGCAGCAGAAACGATTTCACAATCCCCATTAGGACAGCGAATCGATTTCCACTATGAAACCGACTTCTTGCAAATGGCGTTCGACGAGAAATTTGATGTCGTCGTTCTATCCCATTGTTCCTGGTACTTCGAAAGTATCGAACTGTTAAAGAAATACTTGAAAAAAATTAAGCAAATAGCCGATCGTATCTGTTTTGCCGAGTGGGATATCGATTATACTTCAGATGCCCAGCGTGCCCATTTTTGCGCAGCTAATATTGCCGCGCTCTATATAGCATTTACAGAAAATGAAGGGAATATCCAAAATCTCTTTCATAAAACGCAAATAAAGGAACTTATGCTAAGCGAAGGCTTTTCAATCAAAGTTGACCAAACAGTCGACGCCAGCTATTTACAGGATGGATCGTGGGAAGTTGACTACAGCAATTACTTGCTGAATGAATTCTCGGAAGTTCCGACCAAAATTCAGTCCTTAATTCGCAGTTATGCCTATTTAATGAATGAGCAAACAAAGCCTCTTCTTTCGTTAAATAGTTTTGTACTGTGCGCTGATTTTTAATAACAAAAAGAAGCCAGTTTAATTAAACAAACTGGCTTCTTCTATTACTTATAATTTATTTTCATTTTGTTGAGCGCTCCAGTTTATTGCTTGTTCAACCAATCCATCAACAAAATCCTGTTTATGCTTCTGATATTGATGCGTTTCATTCGGAAACTGTCTCGCTAATTTTATTTTTAATTCACCATAACTTTTTGCGACTTCTGGAAAATGGGATAAGTATTTCTTGAAATCTAAATGTATATCTATATTTTCATGTCCTTCCTGATAAATATGAACATGATGTGTCCTATTATTCTTACCTTTTGGAAAGTATCTTCTGCCTGCTATTCCATTCTCACCTCTTGGTTCATACCCCAGTTCTGTCATAGTTTCATTATATAAATCAATTTTTCCGATTTCTTTTACAACGAGTAATATATCTATAACAGGCTTTGCATAACCGATTGTCGAAAGAGAAGTACTGCCGATATGTTCTATTCCAAGCAATTCATCTCCAAAAGTATTTTTAAGTATTTTTTCTTCCTTTTCAAATTGTTTTACCCAAGCTTCTGTCCAAGGAAGTATTGTTGTTTTTCTCATCCGTCCCTCCTCAAAAAAGTCATGGTTCACTTATTCCCATAGCTAATAATAAAAGAAATGCAACGACTAACACTGCAAGATTGGCGATGATTCCAATTAATCCGATTACTAGTCTACTTAGGCGTCCCTTTAATATCCATGAAGTTATTCCCGCAGTAATAAGACCTATAATAGATAAAATAGTTAACACTGCAATTGTCCTGTGAATTTCAGAGTTCGGCCCTCGTACAGAATAAAAATAAATTACACTTATGATCACCGGCAACATAGAAAAAATCCCCAGAATCATCCCGACTTTTGCTTTTTCCAAGTGTCATTCCCTCCTACTAGCTAGTGAAGTAAATTAAATCAATCTTCAGGAGACTATTTTTTAAAATAAACATGTAACCATATTATATGGATTAACTAAAATGCATACTCACGACGCACCGTGGCAAACTACCATCATGGAGGTGTAAACAGTGAGTACTAACAATAAAAACAATCGCAGCACGAGTGATGAGCAAGCAGTAAGAAAGAACTTATCAAGGGCGCTTGATCACGAACTGGCAAACGAACCGTTGACAGCGGCCGAGAGGCTTAATAACAAGAAAACGAAGAAGCGACAATAACAACTTCCCCCATCTGGAGTAAGGTGGGGGTATTTAATTCGTTTGCCTTTACAAGTCGCTACTACTTTCCCTATTTTTTCTCTTCTTTTTACCACCAAGATAATTCCATAGATAATAGGTAGACCAAAATAATGCCGGAAAAATAAAAATGGAAATCGATGAAACATACGGCTTTTCAAAAAAGTTACTTGGAGTACAATAAATGTACAGGAATATAATAATTAGAAATGGCACTAAAAGAATCCAGTAACGTATGTCTTTAAAAGTATTAAAACTCCCCATATGATCCTCCCTCTTCGATAATATGTGATGTTTCTTTTAATCCAATCGTTAAGATTAAATATAATTCTATTTAAATTCCTTGCATTTAATATACCGAAATAAAATCATTTCTTCCACAAAATGCCGGTTTTAAACAACAGAAAGGTACGAATATTATTTAATCTACATTCGCACCTTTTACTCGCTTCGATTATTTAACACCACTTTCTAAAATTTTGAACGTCCCCTTTTCACAATTAATTTCTGCTTTTGCCCCATAAGGTAATATAAATTTCGGTTCGGTATGACCAAAGTTCAAGTTATATAGTATCGGCAGATTTTCTAAACGATACTCACTCATCACTTGAAGAATTACCTCTTTATATTCCCCATAATACTTCTCATCCTGTGGTTTCCCGAAAATGATGCCATTTGTTTTTTGCAAAATGCCTTGTGCCGCATAATTTCGCAGCCAATATTTAATAAGATTCGGTTCAGGATATTCTTCAGAGGTTTCAAAGAATAGAATGCTATTGCCCCAATGTTCTTTATCCGGCCAAAGTTCAGTTCCCTTAGCAAACTCTAACACTTCAATACAACCACCTATTAAAAATCCTTGCACTACACCCGAACCCTGTAGTACTTCATAACCTGAATTTTCCCGCATATTCCTGCGACGGTTTTTATTTTCTTCTGTCCATTCCAAACGCTCACTCGTCCATTCGTTTGCAGGTTGAATCTCACCAATGATTTCACCCAAGAATAGTGTCCGGTTTACCATTTCAACCGTATAAGGATCCATCTCCACATTTTCAGCAAAATCGGTTAAGATGGCCGGACCATAAAATGAAGAGATCCCTGCTTTATGACAAAATAAATGGGCAATGGTTACATCCGAATAACCCATCAATATTTTCGGATTTTTACGTATGACATCTATATCAATATAAGGGAGTAAACGGATACTATCTTCTCCTCCATTATTGGCAATGATCCCTTTTATCTGTTCATCTTTAAAGGCCATCATTAAATCCTCTGCTCGAGCCTGTGGATTTTGATAAAGATATTCTTCACCTTTCAAACTGTTCGGCATTGGGACTACCTCAAGCCCAAACACTTCCTCCAATCTCTTTACCCCTTGATTATATCGCCATTTAAGAGCGGGTTCTCCTGCTCCACCCCACGAAGGACTTACTGTAGCAATCCGGTCTCCCGGCTGTAATTTTCCAGGCTTAATTAACATCTTTACTCACCTCTACATTTTCGAATTTATGTATAAAAACTAGTTCTATAAAAAAAGCTTAATACCTGCTGTTATTTATAAACAAGCCTTTCAATTAAATCGATACAACATTATATATACAGTTGAAATGTATAGTTAGACTGTATATAATGATATAAAGTTGAACTGTATATTTTTGGCAAGGAGCGTTGTAATGAAAAGACATAAGTTATTACCTTTAACAGAAACAATGCATTATATATTACTCGCTTTAAGAAAACCATTGCATGGATACGCAATTATGCAAGAGGTTGAAACAATGAGTAATGGTGAGGTGCGGATAGCTGCCGGTACTTTGTATGGTGCTATTGAAAATTTATTAAAGTACAACTGGATTGTGCTCGTTCCTTCAGACGACTCTCGAAGAAAAGTTTACCGTATTACGGATGAAGGCTTGGAAATTTTAGAAATTGAAAAAAGACGATTCATGCATATTCTTTCACTTTACGAAGGAGGGTTTAATGATGAAAAAGCTTAAACTATTTTCGGACGCTCAAAAAGAAGAACGATGGTTAAATAATATGCTTCAAAAAGGCTGGCAATTAAAGCGTGTAAATGCCTTTCATGTATATACATTTGAAAAAACTTCAAATAAAGAACAAATTCTACGATTAGATTGCCAATCATTCACATCTGAACAAAAATTCCAGGAATACAAAGCCTTTTTTGCGGATTTTGGTTGGATCCATGTAGGAGGTTCACGGTACTCGACTTTACAGTATTGGTTAAATCCCACCAATAAAGACGATTCCCTGTTTTCAGATCATTCCTCTATAACTCAATATTTTCAACGTCTCAGCAAAATATATGGAGCATACGCATGCTTTGCCCTTTTCATTACATTTTGTGTATTCCAAAATACAACCCAGTTTACCAATCTTAAAGATGCGTATTATACACCAGGGTTATGGGACAAAAATGGCTATGACTTTTGGAGTGCATTCCTCTTCGAAACACCCTTTGCTATTACAAGATTTGGCTCTCCATGGCTAATGCTTATGTTCGGATTAATCTCCTTAACTATGTATTTTAAATACAAGAAGGAAGAGCAAAATCAATTGGATAGAACTTAAGTAAACTCAATTACAGCCATTGATAAATAAAAGGAGGAAATCCCTGGGGAGATTTCCTCTTTTTATTGTGACTAATCTCGAAACAACTATAATTTCCGCCAATGATCGACCATTTCTTCGTAATATGTATCTGTCCAATGGTAAGGTTGAAGTTCCGTTAATGTCTTAAAAATGATTTCATTCTTTTCATTTGAAATGGCACATTGTACTCGAGGCCCCCAGTAAAATAAGCGTTCTTGGCAAATTCCACAAGGTGAAAGTACTTTTAATGGCGAAAGTTCATCTTCCCTTGCTAAGCAAATACTATGTGTAATTTTTTTATTAAATTTATGGGCTTCTAAAATTGCACCTGTTTCCATACAAAGAGCGGTTGAATCATTGATTACTTCTGGTGCCACACTTGTATAAATCGTCCCATCTTCTACACGAACCGCTGCCGCACCACCCCAACCACTCGGATATCTTACATCCACTAATTCTTTTACTGCATTATAAAGTTCTTTATCTGGCATTGAATTCTAGCTCCTTGAGATTAAATTCTTTCCTTCTTCTAATTCTTACTTATTTTATTCCAAAAATAAATAGAAAAAATGATTAAAAAAACATAAGGTACGGCAATTTGAAAAATCGTAGTAAATGTACTCATATTTAACTCCCATTTCTAATAAAAATATAATTTTCTTTAATAATTTCAGTATAATTGAAAATACTGGAATTATTACAAAATATGCGAATTGGAATATTTGGAGGAAATATGGGAATTGGAGATACATTAAAGAAAATCCGTTTGAATCGTAATATGACTCAAAATCAAGTTGCAGAAGGGGTAGTTAATCAAGGGACATATTCTCGTATTGAGAGAAATCAACTTCAGGTTGATGTAGAGCTATTAGAAAAATTACTTCAAAAGTTCAATATATCAAGCAATGAGTTTTTCTATGTTCACAATAATTATTCAGCTACAGAACAACAGACTATTATGCAAGAATTCAGGGATTTAGCTATTGTTTCGCCTGATTTATTAAAAATCAAAATAGATCGTTTAGAAAATTTTTTAGCTAAAACACCATCAACTAACTTAAACAAAATACATTCTGCCTATCAGATATTATTTCATTATATAAATGGGGTAGAAAATGAAAAGAACCAAGCACAAGCAATGGTCATTTGGGAAGAATTCCAACGATTAGACAATTGGTATATTGATGATTTAATTTTACTTAATAGCTTATTATTTCTTTTACCATTAGAGATTGCGGAGGATATTACGAAAACTGCATTACAACGAATTCGAAAGTACAAAGAGTACGAAAAAGATTTAACTTATTTGGAGATATACCTTCAAATGGATTTGAGCGTTATTTACATTGAACATCAACAATATGACATCGCACTCCATAAACTGAATTATATTGAAAAAACATATAAACAAAAAATGAATTACCAGACATTAGCTGGACTATTTTTCAATAAATCCATCTGCTACTTATTTTTGAAAGATCAATATAATGAAGAGTTTTCAAAAATAAAATTATTGTTGGAAATTTATGATGATCAAGCATTATTGAACATGCTTCTACAGAATTTTGAGGAGCTTCAGTGTCAATTAGAATTCCGACAATATAACCCCTCATCTCTTTAGATTTTAGATATAGGGTTGCCAAAAATGAGTTATACTGTAAAATTTAGAAAATACATATCTTAAAGGTGGTGGAAATAGAAGATGAACTTCCCTATTGTGAAACAATATAGCAATGAATATCAAGCTCAAGTTGTAGATTTAATTCTTCATATTCAGCAGCAGGAATACAACATTCCGATAACTAAAAATGATCAACCCGATCTGTTCAAAGTAAAAGAATTTTATCAGACAGGAAACGGTAATTTTTGGGTAGCCATTTATAATGATAAAGTTGTTGGTACAATCAGTCTTTTAGATATCGGTAATAACCAGGTTGCATTAAGGAAGATGTTTGTGGATAAAAATTATCGCGGGGCAACTTTTAAAACCGCAAGTCTTTTATTAAACACTGCTATCGAATGGGCAAAAGAACATTCTGTAGAGGTTATTTATCTAGGAACTACACCACAATTTTTAGCCGCTCACCGGTTTTATGAAAAGAATGGATTTACAAGGATAGATCCTATCGAATTACCTGAAAGTTTCCCTGTATTACAAGTGGATAAATTATTTTATCAGTATTTCGTTCAAGTCGATTTAAAATAAAGGAGTCATTGCCATTGAATAATAAAAATAACCTTAGTATGTTAATTGCCATAGTTGGAAGCATCCTGATATTAACAATTGGCGGTATAACTATTAACCAAATTTATAAAAATCATCAAGCAAATGAGCTTATTATAGAGAAGTGCTTTGAAAACTTTGATAATGAAAATGGAGTGGTGATAAAAAAAGAAGGATTTCGGTCTCCGGTAATTTGTGAGAAAAAATAGCATAAAAGTTTAAATCTTTTTATGCTATTCAATACTAAATGTTCTAGGGAGTATCATTTACTATGCTTGTCTAATGAGTATTAATTTTTCAAGCATGACTCCTAATTACTCACTTCTTCAATCTCTCATACTTTAATATGTCGGGGAATAAATCCGTCCTGTATCGGTATCAATCACAAATGCCACCTGAACAGTTGCATCATACGGAATTCGGTAAAATTGATAATCTGAACACAAAACGTGCGTAATTTCTATGCTGGAAGATGCCTTCTTATTTACTTGTTTATAAAGTTTGTTTAACTGCTCTAATGTATAGCTTGGTCCAGATAACAGCACTTGCTGATCATACCCATCCACTTCAATTAACATATTCAATCACTACTGGGTGCTAGCCAGCTATATAGCTAAAATTTTAAGCATTATGAAATCTTATTCTACCTTATTTCTCTACTTATTCCCTATTCATATTCAGGGTGGCCATGCTGCATGCAGCCAAATAACTGACAGCCTCCATTAGGATACATATCGTAATCAAAGGATGGTACATCTCCGTTTTCTAAGCCCTGCAATAGGTTTTCGAGAGTATTAAGCTGTTCGGTTAATTCAATTATGCAGTCGTCACGATCCCGCGCTGTCCAATGCTCATCGAGGTCCCTTTGCTGTTCATCCATCTGTTCTTCTTTATTCTGTTCTATCGCTTGTTGGATAATTGTTCGGCATGCATCGTAGTCCTCTAATTGCCACAACGTATACGCATAGCGACTGACGCAATAAGGTGAAATATAATAGCTGTTCCATTCTTTTTCAAATTGTGATCGAGCTTCCTTGTAACAACCAAGCTCTATGTAAACATCTGCAATTTCAATCGCACCTGTGTAATCATCCGCTTCGTCATTCCAATTAGCTAATAGCGCCTTTGCTTTATCAACACCACCTGCATACAACCACGATACGACCTCGTGTAATTGCGTCATGCCTGAATCACCAATACAGCGAGAAAAAACTTTTGCTGCTTGCTCAAATTCACCGAGCTGAAAATGTGCCATTGCTAAATTATAGGTCACATCCTCCGCTTCGCTAAAACTGTGCGCCTTTAGTAAATAATGCTTCGCTTCATTAAACTGTTTATTATGTAACGCAATTTCACCGAGTAACATATAAGGAAACGAAGTCTGTGGGTTCAGGACAAGTAATTGTTCTAATAATGCCTTTGCCTCAGCTCCATTTTCTTCCTCTCGCAACATAATCCACGCAAAATTGTTAAGACTCTGAACAGATGGTGTTTCTATTGCTAACTTTTTAAAAAGTGAAAAAGCTTCATCATATTTGTTTTCCTCTAACAGCATAATCGCTCTTTTATTATCTGAAATACGGTTCTCCTGCCTTTCTCTGTAAAAAGATTCTCCCTTGGTTAAATAGTGTTAACTGTATGACCAAAACTGGAACAATCAGAATCGATCCATTTGTAAAACTATCCCAACAACCCTCAGCGAGACGAGTGTTATAAAACTATCGATGTAGAAATGATGATTGATAAAACTAAACAAGCACTCCAAACACAGCCTAATACCTTTTGATTATGTATATTTTTCCCTTGTTGTAACTTTTCTAGGAGCTGAACTAAATTTAGAAACCATAAAATTGAGAATACTAATGGAGCTACCAGACCTAATATTTCTATATTAACACATCCTTTACGATTGAATAACTTAGCGTTTATCCTGAAGATAATCTCCTATTTGAATCGTCTTTTCAATTATTTCACCATCATTTTTCTTTTGCCATGAAATATGAAGCTTATATGTTTCAAAAATGCTTTCTAACTGCTCTCTCGAAAAATCCTTTGCATAAAAAATAAAGCGTAGGATTTCCTGCTTAAAGCTGCCATTATTAAAATTGCTTAAGCTACTCTCCCCGTTCATATACATCGTTCCATAATCTAATTCAATATCGTCCATAAATGCCCCCCAATCAAAATCATGATTTACGGTTAACTTGTTAAACTTATTCCCGTTTAATATTTGATAATCGAAAACAATAACTGCATAATACTGTTCGATTTCTTGTTCAGTAAAGTTACTTGCGTTATTACTCAGTTGTTCAAGCTCCTGTTCGTTAGGTTTTTGAATTTCAAATTGCAACCTATCTTCTATAGCAAGCTCCTCTTGTCTACAACTTACTAGTAACAGTACAGCAAGTAAAACAACAGCGAATTTTTTCATTGAACACCCCTATCTTAAAATATAAGAATTCCAACTAAGTTTTTTGTTTAAATCTAAAATCTCTGCGAATTGCCACGCATTGTAGTCGGTGGTATCCACTTCAAACTCTACAGTCTTAATACCTTTTTCACGTAATCGTTTTAATTGCTCTTTTAAAATCACTAATAAATCCGTATTGCCTTGCTGTCCGACCCAGCCAATTTCGTAATGTTCGTTATTTATCGGATGAAGGAATATATATGCAGTGACACGCTTATTTTCGATTACAGTAAAACTTAATTGTAAATCAGGTGCTTCATTTAAAAGGCTATTCTTCCAAGATTGCCAAGCCACCTCTTTGGCAGGATTATGTAGATGCGTATGCTCATAGCTATATTTTAAAAGCTTAAATAAATCTTCTTCTAAAGTTGGTTCTTTTAAAATTTGTTCGAGGGATACTAATAATAGCGGTTCATCCTTCTCGTTAATCTTTTGCAATAAATCATTTATTGTATAGTTCTCCATAAAAGTTTTTCTAAAAAGCTGGAATTGAAATTGCTGGATTAGCTGAATTTTTTCTTGCTCATTTTCCCAGCAAGAAAAAATTATTCGATCATATGGAGGCTGAAGAATAAGTAGTTCATTCATTAGTTCGTTTGAAACAGTACCTGCAATGTAAATATATTTAGCAAAAGGATGGTTTGGATTATTCCAGCTCATCCCGATGGCAATTACAATATCATTAAAAACTTCTGCGATTAGTTCATCGTAGCTGTTAGATTGAATACGCCATAGAACATCCTTTAAAGATTCTTTAAGGTGATTACCGATTTTGTATTGTTCCAAATTGTCGATTTTTATTATGATTGAATTGTGTTTCATTATGTCCCCCTATAGAAGATTCAATAGACATTATAAAATTAATAGTGATATCCAGTTCTTAAAAATGGACGCCGCGCCAATTGATTATTAATAAATTTGCGTAATTAAAAAAACTCATACAACCCTTTCACAAAATAATCATAGTCATCATCATCAACGATTTTGTCCCCATAGCCTTCAAAAAAGATTTCTTTATCTATTTCATCCTCAAAAGCATTAGGTTTTGGGCGTATAGCCAAGGAGACATCATATCTTGGGTCTCCGTATGCACCGCCACTCCAGTCGATAACTCCTGTAATTTTGCCGTTGTTGACTAAAACATTATCAATTGTAAAATCTCCGTGTATGAGTGTCTGTTTATACTCTTTCGGTTTATTATTTTTAATTTTTTCTAATAATTCTCTAGATCCGTCCACTTCATAATTTTTCAAATTATATTCCGCCTGGCTTAACTTCTCCTCTAGCCAAGGATGTTCACCTATTAATTCATCAGGACAATGTGTTGAATGAATTTGCCGTAACAGATTGCCAAAGTTATAGATGATTTCATGCCGTTTTGCCCTACTTATCTCGTTATATAAAGCAGAACGTACGGTTTCCCCTTCAACAAACTCAATTAGAGCCCAAGACTCTTTTTCGGATACTCGTTCAACGTAATTCTTTACCTTAGGAATAGGTAATTGTGTTTTCTGAGTCAAACAGTTAATAGCTGAAACTTCTCGATTTAGCAAACCACAGTTTAACTCTCCCTTTGTTCTTTTAAGCGCATAAAGGCCTTGAGCATTTTCAATTAATGCTACATTGGAAGTGTAACCTTGTCGCGGAAAACTCATTGAATTGATCTTTTTAAGATACGTATAGATTTCGCTTGGAATTTCTTCAAGTGTAATTGGCAACAATGTGTCCCCTCCTAAAGTAGTTTAGTTGATGAAAGATTTAACTTTTCTTTTATTTCTTGAATTATTTCATCGATACTTTTTCCTTCAGTATCTACATACTCTCCGAAGTCGTATTTTTCGAAGGCTTCTATGCACTTATCCGTTTGTTGAAAACACCAGTTGCCTTCTTCCTCTCCGCGTAATCTTAACCTTTTGTAAATTGTCTCTTTACTTGCATTCAAACAAAAGTGAAAGGTTTGTCCATCAAAACTTTTAAATCCGTTATAAATATAATGAAAGTATTCGAGATTCCGGATCGTCATTGGTACGATTAGATTCATATTATATTTAGAAATTAATTTCCTCCCCATATCAACGGTTACCTCTTTCCATAAATCCAGATCTTGAAAGTCACCTGAGGGAGATTCTGTTCTTTTTATATGAATGGGAATCAAATTTCTTAACATGTATCCTATTTCTTCAGGGTCATAAAGTATACTATTTTCAATTTCGCTTAAAAGCCTATTTGCAATAGTAGTTTTACCTACACCAAATGCTCCATTTATCATAATAATCAACACATCATCTCCCTAACCTTCACTTCATTCACGTCACTGATTGATTGCACTTACCCCAAACTGACCGTCCATATTTTATAAATGATTTGACCATTTCTTTCTATTTTCGCCGTACAAACCCGTACTTTTAAATCGAGATTAAGGGCCCATTGAGGAAAAAGAGATGCTAAATAGTTAATGACTTTCTCATCAGGTGTTGCATAACCTACATTCGTATGATCACTTAAAAAAGCAACAAAATCTGGATACAATGCTCTCGTCCATTCGTCCACTTCAAACTCCGAATCAAAAATACGGTTATCCTCTTTATGGTTGCCATTTATCCATATCACTTTTCCCATTGAAACCGCCTCATTTCCAAGAAATTTCACAAGAATGGCTATTATTTAACGGTGTCCATCTTTTCTTGCTTGGATATAACCATAATAGACACAAGTCCCATTGTTTGATAAATCCTTTACTTCCATTCCGCAGCTCTCATAAAAATTGAAATTATTTGCTGAAGTGTGCGCAAACCAATCTCCATGCGGAAGCTTTTGAATACATAACTCAACAAGTTTTTTTCCGATCCCTTTACCTCTATATTCTGATAAAACGACTAAATCCATAATATTTGCCGCCATGATCTGATCTGATATCACTCTCACCATCGCAATCATTCTCTCATGATCCCAAACCGTAAATGCCCAAGTTGAATTTTCAAAGATAAGTGTGTATTTTTCTTTTTGCCATGATGGAATATTTTTTGCCCATCCAGCGTCTTTAAATAAGTACTCAACAAAATCAGCTGGAATTCCTTTAGTACCTTCTCTAATAACGAAACCATTATAATATTGATACAATTTCGATGCCCCCTTACATTGATAGATATTACATACGAATAAAAATATTTGTCATTATGGTTCTTGAAAACCCACTGTTGCCATTAAAAATATGACAAGATAGCCAATTAAACCAATTATATTTAATCCGAATAATGTAAGTCTGATATACCCTTTCACACCAAACAGGGCAAATAATAAACCTAATACCCCTATTCCAAATGGTAAGTATAAATTAGGAGCAACTATTAAGTTAAAAATCTTTTCCTCCAAACGAAAAGGCATTTTATTTAACAAGGAAATTAATGACAAACAAATAATTGCGGAAATGACTGAAAAAATTACTCTCAACTAACCAACACCCCATTCTCTCCATTAAATTATTTATTGGAAATCCATTCATAAAGAATATCTGGTAAATTCTCTTCGTTTTCGTGCCCTCTGGATTTGATTTTAAAGCCGTTTTTTTTTCATAAAATCGCCGCGCAATAGGGTGTTATGATTAAATCATCAAGCTTCACTACTTTTCCTCCTTAGAAATTTCACTTTCATCCCCCGATTTATTTGCAGTGTCTTTCCAACGCTTCTTTTTAATGAAAGTGTAGATAGTTAAAATCACGCCAATAACAAACATCACAATCGCATTGAATGCCAGTATTATCGCAATAAAACCTCCTGCAAAAGCGATTCCTTCTCCTGTACTATCGGGATCGGTATTCGTTCTGTTAAAATAATTAATTCCTAAAGCTACAAAACTATAAACAATCACCGGAACTAAAAGGGCTATAATAATTGCCGAAGTCCATAAAGGAAAGTTCCTTTTACGGTATAAATACACTGCTAATCCATCACAAATTAAAATAGACAATAAGATCACCAGCCATACAATAGCATCTCCACCCATAAAAATCCCCTTTCTTAGAAAGCAGCAAATTGGTTCAGTTTTTCAATTATAAGCCATATTTACTTAACCATTTGTGCATAACCAGGTCAGAAAGTGTAATTTCTATAATAGAATTTTCAGCAATATTTAAAGTTACCTCTCTATCATGCGGGATTACATAAAACCCAAAAGAATCACCATCTTTATAGTTTAAACCTGATCTTCCAGATGTATATATTTTGAAAGTGCTGCCACGATATGTGGCTTTGGCATTTGCCCTTAATCCGAAAGAAAACCCACCCTGTACTCGTTCATGTACAATACCTGATACCAATGTCGCGCCATATAAATTATATTTACCACTTGATCTAAATGAAACGTCGTAATTTGCATCACCTGAAATAAAAATATTCGATACGTAAATCTGATGTTCACCATCATCATAAAGTGTCTTACCTACATTACTTTCAAGGTCCCTTAAATCAATTATTACCGAATACTCACCCTCTATAGGTTTTAATTCGAAGAAATAAAACTTTTCGTTATTAGCAATATCACCGATGTCATAAAACCATAGATTAATGGCACCGGTAATCCATAATAGGAATACAGTGACGGGAAAGCCTATTATGATCCCTTTTAACAGTAAACGTTTCTGTTTCATGACTTCCCCCTAAATGGCGGTTAACCTATTATTTCATTTCGATAGGTTTACGGCTTTCCAGAAATTTAATAACCGCATAAGAAATAATCAATACTATTCCAATTAGAAATGCGATAAAGAGGCCAAATGTGCCATTAAGGCCGACCCATCCGATAGTGAACGTTAGGAAAAATAGTTGATAGCCTAAACCAGCTATTATTATTGCAATGGGTACATTAAAGGGAAATAAGAATTTCCACGCAAACCCTAAAAAGGAAGCTGACAATAATATTGTCACTAAAATGATATTGTGGAATATACCCCAACGGAAACCTGCGCGAGACTGCCCTTCTTCACCAAAGGCGACCTGTGTATTTAAGTCATAGAGAATCATCCAGGCTGTAATAATTCCGACCAATACAATGAAAATGAATGTCACCCAGTTTATCGTTTTTAGCGTATTTTTGTTTTTCATTTTTCCTCCTGAATCCGAAATTTTTAATGCTTACAAAGAAAAAGACAAATCTGATATTTTATTCTGTTTAACTGATTTATGTTGAAAATAAAATAATGCGCTCTATCTCTTACCATTTTACAATTAATAACCAGTATTTTCCTGAATTATTCTTAAAAGAATGTGAAACTATTCCTCGTTTTTTACGTCTGTACGTGGCATTCCTAATTAAAGGAGTTTAAAAATGCGAAGAAAATTCTTACATTCATGAATGGGCTTGCCCTATTGGCGTAGAGGATTGATCGAGTTAATGCGATAAATGAAATTATGAAACAAGAGGAATAAGTAATGAATAAGATAAGAAAAGCAACTGTCGAGGACGCAGTGATACTGACGGATATAGCTATTAATGCAAAAGGCTCTTGGGGGTATTCAGAGGATTTTATGAATGCTTGGAAAGATACTTTAACCATTACAACAGACGATATCCAGTCAAAAGTGATTTACGTGCTAGAAGAAGAGAAGGCGATTAAAGGTTTCTACTGTTTATGTACCGAAACGAAAAAATTAGAGAATTTCTTTGTAGTTCCTATATACATAGGACAAGGATTAGGAAAAATTTTATGGAAAGATATTTTACTGAAGGCAACAGAATATGGATTGAGTAGCTTCCAATTTAATAGTGATCCAAATGCATATGAATTTTACTTGAAAATGGGTGCAAAAAGAATCATTTATGTTGAATCAGCAGTCATACCGGGGAGAATATATCCCCTTATGGAATATGTACTTACATAACTCCACCATACATAATATTTCTAAAATAATATTCAAGGATTTTTGGAAATGGCTATCTATTTTTAAAATATACATAAAAGTTATATAATGGGATTTGATTTTTTATTTTAGTCAGGAGTTGGTGAATTTGTTTGATAAGTTAAAGGATTCGTTTACATCCAAGCAATTAGCTTGTTCAAATTGCGGAAGAAAGATCGAAGAAGGGCAACGCTTTACAGCCAATATTACGATGCCCTCCGAAAAAAATATGATAGTATCTAGGTTAGATAATGCAATTGCAAGAACTGCCAATAGTGTTCTTTGTGAAAATTGCCAGTAAAGAACGCAATAAAACGAATCCACCAATAGTTTCCCTAATGCAAATTCGAAAATATAGCGGTAAGGCACGAATATTGTTATTTCAATATTTCGTGCCTATTTTTTGTCATTCTTCATTTTATACTAGTAATGCAAACCAGAACATAACGAAACAATCCTATATTTCACACATGCGTTATTATAACTTTTCAATACCTTCCAGCTCACGATGTACTTCCGCCAAAATCTCACCGGCCGACCCTTCCAGCACTAAATCAAATGAATAATGTGCGCTTGTGGACGTTTGCTCACGGTTGATATAGACGAGCTTCCCTCTTGACATGCTAGGCAGCTGGTTGACAGGGTATACTTCCAAACTTGTTCCGATTACAATCACAAGGTCTGCGTCGTGTATTTCATGTAGCGTACGGTCCCATGCCTCCGTCGGCAAAGTTTCCCCAAACAGCACGACATTCGGCCGTAATTTTCCGGAACAATATGTGCAAATACTATTATTCAGAAACTGCTCTTTTGCATGTGGTTTGCCGCATTTTTGACAGCGGATGGATACGATATTGCCGTGAAGTTCGGCCACATTTTTACTACCTGCCTGCTGATGAAGCCAGTCGACATTTTGGGTCGCGATCAATGAAACAAGTCCGCGCTTTTCGAAGTCCGCCAATATTAGATGTCCTTGATGGGGATTACAGTTTTCTAGCGCGGTAATTCTCATCTGGTAAAACTCGCGGAACTGTTCATAGTTCTTTTGCAGACTTTCGGTAGAGGCTACAATACGCGGATCGATATTTTGCCATAAACCTGTCGACGAGCGAAAATCCGGTATGCCCGATTCAGTCGACATCCCGGCACCAGTCAGCACGACCGTACGATTCGATTGTTTCATCAAGTGCGCCAATGTTTCAGCCGTCATCCTGAATTCCCTCCATCTCAATCTCATTGACAACTTCCAGCAATGTATTCGTCAAAAGTGCGAAGCGTTCAATGATATGCTCTTTTAAAATATGCTCATGTTCTGCATGAATACCGTCCCCTACAAGGCCCAGACCATCCAATGTCGGCGTATATAACGATGTGAAATTGCCGTCACTTGCACCGCCGACTGATGCTTCATCCACATCAAAACCAAGATCTTCCGCTTCTTCCTGCGCAATTTCGAACAATTCTTCACTTTCTTCATCCCGTTCCATCGGTGGCCGGTTAATTCCCCCATCGATTTCGATTTTCGTGCGCTGATCGTATGGTTTAAGCGCCTCGAAATAATCGTCGATCCGCTCCTGCTCTGTCCGTGTAACCGATCGGACATCGACCCCTACATGCGCCTCATCGGGAATCACGTTCAATTTGCCGCCGCCCTGGATCATCCCGACATTGAGTGTTGTCCCCTTTTCATAGTCGTTGAGCGCATCGATATTCAGAATTTGCCTTGCCGCTTCCGTAATTGCGCTGACACCATCGCGCGGATTATTCCCCGCGTGTGATGCAAGTCCGTGAATGTTCAGCAAATACCTGGATGTCCCTTTTCGCGCAATTTTCAGTTCACCTGAAATGGTAACTGCAGGCTCCAGTATAAAAGCGGCTACCGATTTTTTGGCCTCTGCTTCGATCAGCGCTCTCGACGTTGGGCTTCCGATTTCTTCATCACTGTTCAGGAAAAATACAACGCGGCGCTTCAAAGGCAGATTCATTTTTTGAACATATTTAAAAAACCAAATCGCACTGACGAGACCTGATTTCATATCCAAAATACCCGGACCGAAAATTTTATCTTCTTCCTCCCGATATGGCAAAGCCCCTTTATCCCAAACAGTATCATAATGACCGATCATTAAAATCTGTTCGGTTCCTTCGCCCATTTCAAAGCGGAGATGATTGCCGTTATGCTCCATCGCATATTCTGTTGCCTTTACATGAAAATAGTCATAAAACATCGACTGGAGTACATCTTTGCACAAATCAAGCAGCTCTTTGTTTTGCGAAGGTGAATCGGCTAATACTAAGCGTTTAATATCATCTTTTATATCTTTTTCATGCAATGTGAAAAAATCGAATGCTTCCATAACAACGCCTCCTTCATTTTCTATACCCAAAAATGCCTAAGTGACATTCACTTAGACATTCGAATTGGGAGACTTTTTGCTCCCGGCAATTGATAAATAGGCGACAAAAACGAGCATTAATAAAGTTCCGACATATTGCCAGTTATACAAAGTTGCACCGAGCCAGACAACGGAAATCGCCATCGCTGTCAATGGTTCAATACTCGATAAGATACTCGTTTCAACTGGGGATATGTATTTCAGGCTTGTTAAAAATAAAATATACGCGAAGGATCCTAAAATACCCGTAGCAATAATGATGACGACATTCACTGGATCCAGCAGCAACAGCCATTGCTCCGGCTTCCAAAGCTGTCCCGTTACCGAGAAGATAAGTCCGCCGATTATCATACCCCAGCCAATAATAATGATGACCCCTACTTCAGCCATCAGCCGAGCAGGATACAGTGTATAAAACGCATACGTAAATCCTAACAGCAGTCCCCAGACAAGTGCTTCCTTACTAACCAGCAACTCTGAAACCGAGCCATTTGTCAGCAATAGAAACAATCCGACAAGTGTACCAAAAATACCGATCAATTGACTGCGCGGTGGAAGAACCTTCCCAATAACCGATGTATAGATGACGATGAAGATTGGCGCTAAAAACTGCAGGAGTGTTGCAATTATTGCATTACTCACTTCAATCGACTTCACAAACGTAAATTGTAACCCTACCATTCCGATTACACTGAAAATCAGTAATTGCACCGAATAGTTCCGGTTTTTCCAAATGGAGAATACCGGTTTTTTCTGCATAGCTACAATCGTAAGAATTAAAACGCCTGCGATCATTAACCGTACTGCTAGCATAAACTCAGCGGTCATGGACGTTGTTTGAAGTAGCCATTCCATCATCGGACCGGTAGCCCCCCAAAACATCGAACCTACAATAATCATCGCTATGCCTTTCAATCGTTCCACAATTACTACCTTCTTCCAACAATCTATTCATAATAAAATTTTATCATGATTCCAATGTTGGGAATAGACTACTTCTTATTTGATTAGTTCGATCCAGCCGCTTTCTTTGATCGTTACGCGGGGTGATGCGTATTTTGGAGGTTCGTAGGAAAATATGGTTTTATCAAAATCATCCTTTACTACAAACACATTTAAAAATTGAATTTCGTTGATTAACTTTCGGATATGCGCTTTATCATACATGTCGCTTTTCTCATTCATTAATATAAGGAGCTCATTTTTTATACTCAATACGTCTCGTTCATTTGCTCTGCGTATAACACTTTTCGGCATTTTTAGAAATTCGTCGATTTTCATTAAGTTTTTTTCCATCTTTGTCTTCCTTTCCCTCATGGCAATACTTGTGTAAATCTCTTTTGCTGTTATTTACCCAATTTCACCAAATTCACCCCTAATTAATCACCAAGAGGAAATTTTAGACCACTTCTAAGCTTAATTTCACAAGCTTTTAAATTGTTTGTTAATCCGTATTTTTGAATATATATTTATCAAATATTAGATGTATCCCACAAAAGAGGGCTGCCCCCAACCCACCTATCATTGAGAATAGTAATAGATTCGCATCTTCAAAAGAGTAGAGGGCGTATGGAACCGTAAATACCGCACCAATGACAATATAGCTGATCCATTTCATTTTTTCAGAACGCAGATTTTTTTCAAACAGAAACGATACGGCAACCCCTAAAACGAGAAACATTGGTGCGCTTAATACGATAAATGTCAGAACGGTCATGCCAAAAGACAGATACTGTTCACTCGCCGTCATTGTCTCGATAATGGCTAACAGAAAACTGAAAAGAAATGTTGACACGAGTGCTACTGTAAACTTACGACTTAAAACTTGCATAAAACTCCCCCTATAGTGTTCGAAAAAGATGATAAAAGGCATCGAGCAAAGGATACTCGATGCCTCAGAATACAGCTTACATGCTCTTTAATTTTTCATATTCAAGCTGTAATTGTTCAATGCGCTTACGTCCTTCTTCACGATTGCGCACCGTTTCTGCCTGAATTTGTTTTGTTTCTTCAATACCGGAAATGATCGTTTTCCAAGTCGTTTCAATTGTTTCGACTTTGATGCTTGGACTGCCTGCCTGACGTGCAATGTTCACTGAATTTTGACGGACATTTTCTGCATTTCGTACGAGCATTTCATTCGTACGGCGGTCGAGTTCAGCCATCGAATCCGAAACAAGTTTTTGTCGCTGCATTGTAACGGCATGAATCAGACCTTGTTTGAAGATCGGAATAGTCGTCACGAATGCCGAGTTGATCTTACCGATTAAATGGTTGTTCCCTTGCTGCATTAAACGGATTTGCGGCGCTGACTGGAATGATACTTGCTGGGCCATTTCAAGGTCGTAGCCTCGTTGTTCCAATAGCTCGATTCCACGTGTTACCGTTTCCAGCTCCATAATGGCTTCATGGTCACCGGAATCCGCTCTAGCCGATAATGCCGGCAGTTGTTGTCGTAGATCATTAACTTTAATATCGATCGCCGCAATATGTTCGCTTAACGTATGGAAGTAGTTTAAATTTTCGTCATACATTTGTTCCAGCTGTACCGTGTTTCTTTTCATTTCCACTTCGTACTTCTGAATTTCGTTATAAACGACATCGACTTCTTTATTCATCGTGTCGTATTTGGATAAAATACGCTCCAATTGCTCTTTGCTTTTTGAGAACAGCTTTTTCAGGAAGCCCTTTTTCTGTTCCTCCTGGAAATCCTGAGGATCAAAGCGGTCCATAATTTTATTTAAATTGTTCAGTAACGTTGTCGACTTTTCCAGATTGCTTTGCTTAATCGTTGCAAGCATTCGGTCTGAAAATGTTGAAATTCCCTGAGCCGTTTCTTTCCCGAATTCAAGAACCGCGATCTGGTTTTTCACATCAATTTTTTCAGCAAGCTGTTGAACTTGAGGCTGTTGTTTTAACTGTTCCTGACGCTGACGGATTTGAGAAAGCTCCTGTTCCGAAACGAGTTGTTTTTGTGGTTGTTCGACTAGATCAGTCGTTTGAGCGGGCTCTTGCTCAGCACGTTTATTTAAATCTTCAAATAATGGATTTTCAGCCATGTTCGATTCCCCCATTCTATGTAGTACTAGTATTTACGTAATTTTTGATGAAAAGTTTCATGCACTTGATGCTAATTATAACGCAAAACATTGCGAATTTTCTAATTTGAGACCGATTGAAAATAAATGCATCGCTTTTAGACACAAAAAATGCCCTTTTATGCGCAAAAGGACACTTTTTGTAAGTCTACTATTGGGGGAGAGACTTCAACACCCACACAAGCTTTGCATGAGTCTAAAGATAAATTACCCTAAATCGTACAACCTAAAACACTTTTTTAAATTTCCATAGATTTTTTTCGAATTGGTTTTAAAATTAATCCAACTACAAAAATAATGATGGCAATGACAACCGCCGAGTAAAATAGACCGCCATAGCCGTTTTGTGCTGCCATGACCGTTACTTCATTGACAGAATTCAAAATGACTTCTTTTAATGTCGGATCTTGAATATTTTGAACGACACTCATCATTTGTTCCTCGGAAAACTGACCGCCTGCTGCGAACTGACTGCCTACTTGAGCAAGTTCTGCAGTTGCCTCTTCCGATAGATTCACCTGTTGTAAATTTTGCTGTAAAATTCCTTGGAAATCGTTTTTAAATAATGACGGAATTTCACTGAAGCCGCGTGCGATAAACCCGGCATAAATCGTCGGCGCGATTGTCATCCCGATTGTTCGGATTAATGATAATGACGCTAATGCCGTCCCTTTATTGGCTTCAAGTTTTTCTGTTGCTAAAATATTCAGCGGTGCTCCAAGAAGTACCCCAATGCCGACACCGCCAATGACAGATGCAATGACAAATTGCCATTTCGCATCAATCCATGCCGGGAACAGGAAGAAGCCAATTGCGGCTACGAGACCTGAAAACAGAACAGCTAAAATCGGGCCTCTTTTATCGACTAAAATACCGCCAACTGCTGCCCCTACTCCTGCAGCCAGTGCAAGCGGTGTCATCCAGTAGCCCGCATGCTCGGATTTAATACCCAATACTTGCTCTGAAAAGGCCGGAATGAAGATCATTGCAGCAAGCATCGCACCAGACAGAAGACCTAGAAGTAATGTCAGTAAATAAGTCGGCTGACGCATTAACCCTACCGGTAAAATCGGGTCCCCTCCACGGCGCTCGAGGCGTGTTTCATAGAAATAAAGAATCACTAGTACGATCATTCCAGCTAGTAAATATGGATAGACTGTCGGTTCGAGAAGAGAGCTGAAAAAGTTTACACCCTCAATATTTGTCAGTCCGTACATAATACCTAAAATTGCTGCAGAAAGTAAAACCGTACCCGTCATATCAAGTTTGCCGGGTGCTGCATCTTTCGTTTCTTCCAGTTTGAGAAAACCCATGATGACTAGGAAAATTGCGATTGGCACATTAATTAAAAACAGCCAATGCCAGCTGCCTGTCAGATCCAGAATGATACTTCCGATATTTGGACCTAAAACAGCGGCAATCCCATTCATACCACCAAGTAATCCTAACGCTTTCCCTTGTTTTTCCGCAGGCAGTGTACTAACGACATACGAAGTACCGATAATAAAAATACCGCCTCCGCCCATCGCCTGGATAAAGCGGGAAATTAAATAAAACGTAAAGTTCGGGCTAAGTGCAACAAGCAGTGATCCCAGACCAAACAACGCAATTTCCACAATAAACAGTTTCTTGCGTCCATAACGGTCCGAAAGCTTCCCTACGATCGGAACACTGATTGCTAAGCCAAGTGTGTACAGTGTAACACCCCAGGCTCCCCAGTTTGCTTCGACATTAAACGAGCTGTTGATCGTTGTCAGTGCAGCACTGATAATTCCGTTATCCAGTGCGGCCATAAATACGCCAAGTGCAAATAATGTAAGCACCCATGATTGCGAAGTCTTTGTATTTGTCATAAAAAGACACCTTTCTATTTAAAGTATCTATTATTATACTGCTAATTTTTAATTTGTATAAGAAAAAATACCATTTTTAGGTACAAAAAATAAGGAAGGCCAATAACCCAAAAAGTACTATTTTTCTACCTGAGAAAAATAGTACTTTTTTAAGCGTTAAAAATTGATTTCCATTCCGGGACGCTTTCCGCGGGCACGGCCTGAGCCTGTAGTCTCAGGCGTCGTGCTGTTCCCGCAGGAGTCGCCCTCCATTCCAATCAATTTTATTAAATATACATTTCTTAATATTTCTTCTTATGTCCTAGCCTCATCCATGGCTATACTAATAATTGTTTTGCGTTTTGAATTTGAAGTGCCACTTGCTCAAAGCCTGTGCCGCCTAATGAATTTCGTCGACTAACAGCAGCTTCCGGTGCAAGTACTGCGTAAATATCTTCTTCAATTAATGCGGATTCTTTCTGCATTTCTTCCAACGGCAGATCCAGTAAATAGATTCCTTGCTGGATACATGTAAATACAAGCTTTCCTGTTACTTCATGCGCTTCACGGAACGGCATTCCTTTTGTCGCCAAGTAATCCGCAAGCTCTGTCGCATTTGAAAAATCTGAATGTACCGCACTGTGAAGACGCGCTTTGTTGACCGTCATTGTACGAACCATACCTTCGAAAATTTTCAGTGAACCTAATACCGTTTCCATCGTGTCGAACATGCCTTCTTTATCTTCCTGCATATCTTTGTTGTACGTTAACGGCGTACCTTTTAATACCGTTAACAGCCCCATTAAGTTTCCGTATGCACGGCCTGTTTTTCCGCGGATTAATTCTGCCATATCCGGATTTTTCTTTTGCGGCATAATGGATGAACCTGTAGAGAATGCATCATCCAGCTCGATGAATTTAAATTCATCCGTAGACCAAATAATGATTTCTTCCGCGAAACGTGATAAGTGTGTCATTAATAATGCTGAATTCGATAAAAATTCAACGATAAAGTCACGGTCACTTACCGCATCCATAGAATTGGCATACACTTCCGCAAATCCTAGCAGTTCAGCCGATTTTAAACGGTCGATTGGGAATGTTGTACCTGCCATCGCACCGGCACCTAACGGTAAAATATCAATGCGTTTCATCGATTCAGTAAAACGCTCTTTATCACGTTGCAGCTGCCAGAAGTAAACCATTAAATGATGTGCAAAACTAATCGGCTGTGCACGCTGTAAATGCGTGTAGCCAGGCGCAATCGTATCCACATTCTGTTCTGCCTGCTCAACAATCGTTTTTTGGAAATGTTCGATCAAGCCGATTACTTCAGGTACGCGCTTTTTTAGGAATAGGTGCATATCCGTTGCGACCTGGTCATTACGCGAGCGTCCAGTATGAAGCTTTCCGCCAACAGGACCGATCAGATCAATCAGCATTTTCTCAAGATTTAAATGGATGTCTTCATTTGAAACCGAAAACTCCAGTTCACCCGCTTCGGCTTTTACTTTTAATTGTGCAAGACCGTCCAGAATTTTCTCGACATCTTCTTTAGGTAAAATATTTTGTGCACCTAGCATTGTGACATGTGCTACAGAACCTTCAATATCTTCCAATACTAACTGCTGATCAAAGCCAATCGATGCCCCGAACTCGTCAACCCAGCTTTCTGCAGACTTTTGGAAACGACCGCCCCATAATTTTGCCATAGTAGTTTCACTCCTCAACTTATGTTCCGAATAATAGAAGAAGCGACTCGGGTTCCGAATCGCTCACTTCAATAACCGTATATCTAATTATTTATTTACTGTTTGTTTTGTGCTTTTTGCTACTTCTGATGCAACAACTGTTGGCATACCCCATAATTCGATAAAGCCTACAGCAGAAGCGTGGTTAAATTGGTCATGTTTAGAATATGTCGCCAATTCTTCAGAGTATAGAGAATTTGGAGATTTACGTCCTTCAACAATCGCATGGCCTTTGTAAAGTTTTACACGAACTGTTCCGTTTACATACTTTTGTGTTTCTTTTAAGAACGCTTCAAGAGCTGTACGGATCGGGTTGAACCAAAGACCGTTATAGATGATTTCAGATAGTTTTTGCTCAATGATTGGTTTGAAATGCGCCAATTCTTTTACTAATGTAATATCTTCTAATTCTTTATGCGCTGTTAATAATACTTTTGCACCCGGAATTTCGTATACTTCACGAGATTTAATACCAACTAAACGGTTTTCAACGTGGTCAATACGTCCGATACCGTGTTCACCGGCAATTTTATTTAATTCTTGAATTAAGTCTGCTAGTTTCATTTGAATACCGTTAATCGAAACTGGTTTCCCTTCAACAAATTCGATTTCCACGTATTCCGGTGTATCCGGTGCTTCTTCCAATGAAACTGTTAAACCGTATGCTTCTTCAGGTGGTGCAACCCAAGGATCTTCCATTACACCAGCTTCGTTTGCACGGCCCCATAAGTTTTGGTCGATTGAGAATGGTGAATCAAGTGTTGCAGGAATCGGAACACCATGTTTTGCCGCATATTCGATTTCTTCATCACGGCTCCAGCCCCACTCACGTACAGGTGCTAAAACTTCAAGGTCCGGATTTAATGCTTTGATTGATACTTCAAAACGTACTTGGTCATTCCCTTTACCAGTACAACCGTGTGCTACTGCATCGGCATTTGTTTCATTCGCGATTTCTACTAATTTTTTAGAAATTAATGGACGAGATAATGCAGAAACTAATGGATACTTTTGCTCATACCAAGTATGTCCTTGTAATGAGATTAATGCGAAGTCCTCTGCAAACTCATCTTTTGCATCAATCATATATGATTCAACAGCACCTACTTGAAGTGCTTTGTTACGGATAAATTCTAAGTCTTTACCTTCACCAACATCAAGACATACTGCGATTACGTCCCAACCTTGTTCTTTTAACCATGGAATTGCTACTGATGTATCAAGACCACCTGAATATGCTAATACGACTTTTTTGTTCGCCATGTTAATTGCCCCCAAATGATGTATGTTTATACATTGAATTAATAGTTTATACACGAATAGTAACACGTTATAAAAATAAACGCAACTGCATTTATATAAATTTTTTCACTTTTTCATACAATCTAAAAACAATCATTTCGGAAGTTTTCACAGGCTCTCGTTCATGCATAAATATGCTATTTATTGCTAGACATTTCAAAAGAGAGCATTTCAATTTTTATAGGATAAAAATCGAATGCTCTCAAACTTACTTCTTATTAAAGAAACCTTTGCCGACAAATTCCACAAGTGCTGGCGCTACTGCATATAATTTACTCGTTACTGCCATAATACGTGGCAGGTTCACTTCGCGCGGACGTTTCACGATTGCTTGGACAACTTCTTTCGCGACTTTTTCAGGCGGTAACAGGAATTTCCCGATTGCATCCTTATAAGCGTTCGATGCATCGGCTTTCTGAATAAACGGTGTATCGATCGGTCCCGGATAAATTCCGGTAACTTGTATATTGTATTCTGCCAGCTCCAGACGAAGCCCATTTACAAAACCGGTAATTGCATGTTTACTCGCTGCATAAACACTCGCTTTTTTCGTAGCAACCTTCCCAGCCTGTGAACCGACAAAAATCAAATGGCCATTCTTTCTGTCAATCATTGCCGGTGCCAGACGTTTTGCCAAGTAGATGGGCGCACGTACATTGACATCAAGCATTTGATCAATTTCCTGATCAGCTAAATCTACGGCATTTTCAAAATAACCTAATCCGGCGTTTAAAATAGCGATATCGATTGGCGGAAGTTGCGAAACGACTTCATCTATTTGCGATGGAACTCTTATATCCGCTTTGTAGGCAACCGCCCCTATCCCATTTAAATAGTTAATCGCACTGTCATTTCTACCCGTCGCATAAACGGTATATCCTTCTTTTACTAGCATTTCTGTTACGATGCGCCCAATACCGCTTGTCGCACCTGTAATAAAAACTGTTTTTTTCATAGCTTCCCTCTTTATTATCTTATTTTTAGGTAATATAAAAACTAGTAAATGGCTATTTACTAGTTTGGGTAATGCCGAATAATTCACTTAATATGTCTTTTGATACGAGCACATCCGCCAATGTATAGGTATCAAGCACAGCCAAATAAGCAGTTAATGCTTCATGTAAAGCAAATTTAAGCCTGCACTCGGGAGATATTTTGCAAAGATTCCCCTCCGGATTGAAACATTCAACAAGGTGAAAGTCATCTTCTGTTTTGCGGACAACATCACCAATATTGATTTGCTCAGGTTCAAGTGCCAGACGAATACCGCCACCGCGTCCGCGAATCGTTTCGATATAGCCATGTTTCCCTAAATCATGGGTTACTTTCATTAAATGGTTTTTCGAAATTTGATACGCATTCGCTATTTCCTGAATCGTAACTAAATTCTCTCTGCCCCGTACACCTAAATACATGAGCGTACGTAAAGAATAATCTGTATATACTGTTAACCGCACGCTGTTCACCATCTTTCTACAACTTAAGTATAACATTTAAACAAAAATGTTCGAATAGAACGGCTTATGTTTATCGATGAATTCATTATATAGTTTTGTGTCCATTTTGTTAAAGATGTATTTTTGATATATCTTTGTGACAGAACTGTTAAAGATGTATTTTTGATATTGCTTTAGCATTTTTTTAGCAGTATATTGATGGTGCAAGTAACAAACAACCAAATTTGAGGGGACGTGCAAAGTATGTTAGCACAACAAACAATCAATATTATTAAATCAACAGTACCTGTATTGGAGGTACATGGATTAGCCATTACTAAAACTTTCTATTCAAACTTATTCAGAGAAAACCCAGAATTACTAAACATTTTCAACCATACAAACCAAAAGAAAGATCGTCAGCAAACAGCTTTAGCAAACACGGTTTATGCAGCAGCAGTTCACATCGATAACTTGGAAGCCATCGTACCGGCAGTTGTTCAAATTGCACATAAACACGTTAGTTTAGGAATTTTACCGGAGCATTATCCGATCGTCGGCAAATATTTATTGGAAGCAATCAAAGAAGTTCTAGGAGATGCAGCAACAGATGAAATTATCGACGCTTGGGGTAAAGCTTACGGCGTGATTGCGGATGTCTTCATTTCAGTGGAAGAAGATTTATACAAAGCAGCAGAAAATGCTGGCGGCTGGCGCGCATTCAAAGAATTTACTATTGCAGAAGTTGTGGAAGAAAGCGAAGCGGTAAAATCATTCTATTTAAAACCAGTTAACGGCGAGAAATTGCCTGCATTCAAAGCAGGACAATTCATTACATTACGTACACAAGTACCTGGCCAACAATACTTAATGAACCGCCAATATACATTAACTGACGGTTCGGAAGATTATTTCCGCATTTCTGTAAAACGTGAAGATGATGTCACACCAAACGGAATTGTTTCAAACTTCCTGCACAACGCAGAAATCGGTACAAAAGTGGACGTAAGTGCTCCTGCAGGTGTGTTCACACTAGTGGAAAACGACAGCCCGGTTCTATTCATCAGCGGTGGTGTTGGTGTAACACCATTACAAGGAATGCTAAAAACAATCGAAGGTCGCCAAGCATCATTTATCCAATGTGCACGCAATGAAAATGTAGCAGCCTTCAAAGAAACAATCGAACAAAACGTTGCTGCGACAGACGGAAAATATAAAGCGGTTTATTCAGATTTAGACGGCTATATTACTAAAGCGCAAATCGAGGAATTCCTAGTACCTGGTACGGAAGTGTATGTATGCGGTCCAACAGTATTCATGGAAACTGTCATTCAATACTTAGTTGAGCTAGGCGTACCTGCCGAAAAAATTCATTACGAATTCTTCGGTGCTGCGATGGCGTTACAGATTAAGAAGACAGCATAAGTTATAGAGCGAGATAGAGATACAACCAGTTGCCGGGAGATATGCCGGTGACTGGTTTTTTTGCTGGGATAAGGAGCAAACCGTGTTTAGAAATGGAGCGCCGGTTTTCTAATAAATTAGTGAGATGTTCTAATAAACTCTGAAAAGTTCTAATAAAATCAGTAAACCGCGTTTTCTAATGTATCATCGCTCAGCTCTAATGCGATGACATGCCGGTTTTCTAATAAGTTAGTCAGATGTTCTAATAAACCCAGAAAAGTTCTAATAAAACTGCGATCTTCTAATATAAGTCGCCGATGTTCAAATAAGTGGTCGAGATTTTCTAATAAGTGGCTGGGAACATCTAATATCTGAGTCGGATGTTCTAATATATCCAGGAAAGTTCTAATATAAGCTGCAGACCTCATTTTCCAATGTGCCAATACGTAGTTTTACTAAGATGGAGTGCTGGTTTTAATGCGATCTTCTAATAAGTTGCCGAGAACTTCTAATATGCGAGTCGGATGTTCTAATATATCCTGAGAAGTTCTAATAAAATTTGCAAACCGCATTTTCTACAAAGCTGGTGTGTGGTTTTAGGGAAATGGTATGACGGTTTTCTAATAAGTTAGTCAGATGTTCTAATAAACGCTGAAAAGTTCTAATAAAACCCCGATCTTCTAATATAAGTGGCCGATGTTCAAATAAGTGGTTGAGATTTTCTAATAAGTGGTTGGGAACATCTAATATATGAGTCGGATGTTCTAATATATCCGGGAAAGTTCTAATATAAGCTGCAGACCTAATTTTCCAATGTGCCGGTACGTAGTTTTACTGAGATGGAGTGCTGGTTTTAATGCGATTTTCTAATATGTTGCCAAGGACTTCTAATAAGCGAGTAAAATGTTCTAATAAAATCAGAAAAGTTCTAATAAAATCAGCAAACCGCGCGTAGTTTTACTAAGATAGTAAGCCGGTTTCCTCAATCAAAACAAACCAAAACCTAAAACGAGCCCGGTACAACACCGGACTCACTATTAAAACAAGCTGATAAATGTTTCCGCGATTAACGGATCAAAATGTTTTTCTTTATTTTCTTCAATGAAGGCCAATGCTTTTTCTTCCGGCCAGGAATCTTTATACGGTCTGCGCGTCGTTAATGCATCAAAAACATCGACAACCGAAACTACTCTTGCTTCAAGCGGAATCTGCTCACCCTTTAACTGGAACGGATAGCCTGCCCCATCCCATCTTTCATGGTGGTACAAAATGATATTCTCGGCGACTTCCATACTCTTGATAAAATCATAATGGATTTCCTTCGACATTTTGCTTAGTATATCCGCCCCTGTCAATGGATGCATTTCAATGATTTTTCTTTCATAAATAGACAATGCGCCAGGTTTATACAAAATTCCTTCTGGCATGCTCGCTTTTCCGATATCGTGCAATATACTGGAATGAATCACATTGTTCATATAATTAGATTCGAGTTGAAGATTGTTTTTTTCATTGTGGGCGTTCAAAAGTTTTTCCGTCAATGCCTGAACCCGTATTAAATGCTCTTCCGTCCCCGGATCACGGATTTCACATGAGATGGCCAGCACTTTCAATAGCTCTCTCTGTACTTCCACTTTTTTGTCTTCAGATAAATATAACCCCTCTTCCAGTTGCTCTAATGCGCGGAAAACGCCTATATAAAACCACTCTTCTTCAACTTTGATAGGTGTAATCGTAATAGAAGAATGCCAAAGTTCCCCGGATTTCTTTCGGTTCACCAAAATTCCAGACCACGGAATCCGTTGCTTTAATGAATCCTTCATTGAACGATATGTATCTGTACTTGTAAGATTTGATTTAATAAAACCCGCTTTCACCCCAATTATTTTACTTCTTTTAAAACCTGTCACCTCTTCATATGTATCATTGACTTCTAAAATAATATGGTCACTGTCTGTTATCAGTACAGCATCCCCCAATGCCAAAAAACTTTTTAACTGGCAAGGTAACTGCAACATCGTTTTCATAAACAGCCTCCTGTTTCATTTTCTCTCATCTAACATCGTGGTGTCATTTTCATATGTATATGGAAATATTATACTGATAAAGCAAAAATAATGCGCTCCTGTTCTTGGTCGAAAATGTCACTTTTACTACTCGTTATATCGAATTCTTAATATTTAGATTTTTTAACTAAAAATAAGGCACTGCTAGCATATGGAATCATACTTAATGAAATGTAGCTATAGTTAATGAATGTCGGGACATGATAGTAATTAACAGGAATCTAACAGGAGGAAATGAAATGAAAAAATTTATTATATTAATGTTGAGTTTAATTTTCATATTGGCTGCATGCGGAAATTCAAAACAAACCATTTCTCAATCTGCAGATAAGGAAAGTAAAACTGATAAAACGGAAGAAAGTGCAGATACTGATGAAAAAGCCAATGAAAAATTAGAAATTGCAGATTCAGGATCTACTGTATGGAGCGATTCTATTGACTCCATTTGGATTAATACAGCAGCTATTTATAAAAACACGGGCGATGTGCCGGTGGATATTGGTGAGACGCAAATGAATTACAAAGGGAAAGACGGTAGTATTTTAGGCACTTCAACGATGATTTATGCTGTTCCTGAAATTGTTCAGCCTGGAGAATCCGCTTTTATCGTAGAAGGTACAACACTCAATGAGGAAACTTCCTTAGAAAACTATTCTGAAACAACATTTAATTTTAATTTCGAAGCAACTGAAGAAGGTTCAAACTTAATGGAAGTAAGTGCAGTAAAAGGAATTTCAAGCGAATACGGATATAGTGTTACAGGTATTGTTAAGAACTCTACGGATGTTGAGCAAGAAGATATACGTCTGGCGGCTATTTTATACGATGCAAACGGAAAAATTTTAGGCGGATTATCTGGCAGTGTTGATGTAGGACTAGCTGCTGGCGGTGAAGCCGGTTTTGAACTTAGCTACCCACCATTGCCAGATAACATCGGTTCGAAGGTAAATAAAATCGAGGTGAAAAGCTTCGGCTTCACTTGGTAAACAAAGGAGTATACAGGATGAAAAAAACATTGTTTATTTTAAGTACTGCGCTATTATTTTTAACGGCTTGTAATGCCGATGAAGATAAGAAATCGGATAGTCAGAAAGAACAAGGCATTGAAGTAGACAAAGGCTTGCTTGATGTGGAATTAACATTACCTGCCGACTTTTTTGAAGGGGAAACACCAGAAGAAATTCAAGCAGCCGCCAAAGAAAAAGGTGTTAAAGAAGTTAAAGTAAATGAAGATGGTACTGTTTATTACAAAATGAGTAAATCTGCACACAAGAAAATGATGAAGGAAATGGAACAAGGTGTCATTAGTGCGGTTGATGATCTAGTCAACGGCGAGGACTACGAATCGTTCAAAGAAATTTCGTATAACAAGGACTTCACGGAATTTGATGTGACAGTAAATGCGGAGACATTTGAAAATAGTTTCGATTCATTCGGACTATTTGGATTAGCTTATGTTTCCATGATTTACAGTGCATTTGATGGCAAGTCCAGCGAGGATCTTAAAACAACCGTTAATATCATTGATGAAAAAACGGGAGAAAAAACGGATACCATTGTATTCCCTGATGATATAGAAGATGATACTGAAAATAGTGATGCAGCGTCAGAAGAATAAGGTTTCGTTATAATAAATGCAGCTCAGTAAACGATTTATAAATAAATCTTACTGGGCTTTTTTTAATCACCAAATCATTTCCTCTGCTCTTTTTTAATAAAAATATTGATTAGCCTATTTATTATCTCAAAATAGAATTTCAACTGGATCTTTAGAAAATTATGGTATGCCCTCTTATTTCCACGGCCACATAACTCCCATCCAAAGGCCGGTTCCAGTCCCTTCTGGAACGAACCACTAAAGGCCCCTCCACATGAACCCGCAAAAGGTCCCTCAAAAAGATCTTATATCTTTTAAATAATTTAAAAAATATATATTGTTGCGTTAAAACGCAACCAGGTGGATTTTTTCTTTGTACCACTTAACAATCTAGCAATGAAAATTATTATTTCACCACGTTTGTCCCCTTTTGGGGATTTGAAAGGCATATATAAGGCAAGAGAGCATACACAAATGGAGACGGGAACATTCAAATATTTTGCAAGAACACTTAATTGTTTCAACAGCATTTTTTGTACTATTGAAATCATCGTATACAATAATAAGCTAGATGCTATCTTTGTTTATCTCATTGGCTTTGGTATCTTGTTTATGCAAAAAAAACCTCCCAATTTTTATTTAGGAGGCGTTCTTTAATTATAACATACGTTTTAATAATATTTTGGGCTTTCACACTTTCAACTATTAGAGAAATTGTTTCGATGAAATAGTTAATCTCTAAAGAAGATATTTCCCATCCATTAACTTCGTGCTCTAATAAATAAGGAATATCAGGTTTTTCATTATTAATACCCTGTTTTATTTAATGATTTATTCTCTTCTCTCGATGTATGACTAGTAATATCACTTTTCTTATAAAACTGAATCCCGTCACGTTCTTCAATCTCGACCATACCTTGATCTATCAAATAATCAAACTGCCCTAATGTTTCAGATAGTGTCAGTCCTAGCTGCTGCTGGTAGATGCGTTCGAATAATTGAGTGGTCATTTCAAAGTTGGTTTGTGGTGTATCGAGCATGCCGTAAACTTTTAATGCGCGTTGTCTTTGTTTTTCCAACCGTTCATCGATAAGTGGTTCGATATTTGTCAGTTCTGCGCCATGACCTGTATATACTTTTGAGATATCTAAATTTTTCAGACGTTTAAGTGATTCATTATATTGCAGCAATGATTTAGGTCGCTCCATCGATAAATCAAGCGGTGGCTCGACTAATGGATTCGACGATGTGCGTTCCAGCAGTAAATCACCGCCAATGCATTCGCGGGTATTCTCTTCAACAAAAATCAGATGGCTTTGCGCATGCCCGGGTGTTTCATAAACTTTCATACCAGGATGGCCCGGCACTTCATCGCCTTCTTTTAAATAACCCGTCAACGGAATCGTACCGAATAGTTCAATTTCGCCTTTAACATGTAAAATCCGGTCTACATATTTTTCAGGCACCCCTTGCTCGATTAAAAGCTTTTTGAAAAATCGCTCATGATACTGCAGAAATTCCGGCTCTTTTTTCATCCAGTAATCAACATATTGATGGCCTAATACTTCCGCCCCTGGAAATGCATCGATCCAACCGGCATGATCCGGATGATGGTGCGTTAAGACGACTTGTTCTACATCTTTCATATCATAACCTGCAGCGCGCAGTCCCCATTTGATCGCTTCATACGCTTCTTCGGTTTTCGGACCTGCATCAAATAATGTCAGCGCATCTCCCTTTACTAAAAAAGCATTTACATCTCCCACTGCATATGGTGTAGGTATCACAATTTTATGTACTTCCATAGTTTAATCCCCTTTATCTTAATTCAGCAATCACTCACCTCTTCAAGTAGGTGATAGCTGCTTGTTTTGTTTAACTCAGCTGCTGGACCAAAAGCCAGCTGAATAAAGAAAAGCCTCTGGCAGGTGTCGCAGATTTTAAAAGAAATTTATGAGGAAGTCAGCCTAAAACACCGCATCCTGCGACAACGGCTAACTCACCCACGTCCTGTTGGCCTCAACTGAAAAAATCTGGACGCCAATTACACCGAGACGTAATCAATTCGCTCGCAATGAATGACTATTCATTTATTTTAACTCTTTTTTCTTCATTCGTCACGTCAAAGGTTGACAGTTTTTCAATACAGCACTATAATTTTGGATAATTCAAAATTTACAGGCAATGAAAAAGCTAAGTAAATTATTTTAAGGTTTTAGAGAGTGCCGTCTTTGCTGAAATCGGCATAACCCGCTGAAATAATTGAACCTCCTTTTGAGCCGTTATGACAACATAACCGTATCCTTTGCGATAAAAAGGCTGAAGCTGCACACATTATGTGTGAACAAAGGTGGTACCGCGGAAATTTATGCATTTTCGTCCTTACATTAGTAGGGATGGAGATGCTTTTTTATTTGTTAAACGAAGTCTTAATGCAAAATGGAATTGGATTAAAAAATCGGAGGGATATAATATGCAAAAAATTATTTTTATCGGCGCAGGATCGATGGCAGAAGCGCTTATTCACGGTTGGACCAAAAAGAATGTCATCCATCCACATTCCCTGTTTATATCCAATCGGTCCAATAAAGAACGCCTTAAAGAATTGGTCGAAAGCTACGATGTTAAACTGTTGGAGGACCATACTCAATTGCAGGATGCGGATCTTGTCATTTTGGCAATGAAACCAAAAGATGCCCGCGCTGCGATGGAAATAATCGCACCACATTTAGGAGCAGATACGGCTATTATTTCTGTGCTCGCCGGTGTAACGATTGAAACAATTGAACAGTATCTCGGCAACCGATCAATAGCTCGTGTCATGCCAAACACATCCGCACAAATCGGCATGTCTGCATCCGGTATCGCGTTCAATCCGCATGTTACAGACGTGCAGCGTTCACTTTATATTCAAATGCTTGAAGCGATCGGCATTGTCATTGAAGTGGAAGAAGAGAAACTGCATGCTGTTACAGCACTTGCTGGAAGCGGACCTGCCTACTTATACTATTTGGTTGAAGCATTTGAACAGGCCGGTGCTGAGTTTGGGCTATCAAAAGAAGTCGTGCGGGAACTGATGGTACAGACAATAGCCGGTTCAGCGGAAATGCTGAAATCCGGAAACGTGGAGCCTTCTATATTGCGCAGAAAAGTGACAAGTCCAGGTGGCACGACAGAAGCCGGAATTAAAGCACTTGAATCGATGTCCTTTAACGAAGCGATTGTGAACTGTGTTCGAAGTGCGGAAAACCGCTCAAGAGAACTAGCGCGCGGGGAATAAACATACTCATTGAACTTATTAGTAGGAAATAACTTTAGATACTACAGGGCTCCTGATGAACTTAATTTTCAGCAGCCCAACCTCCAAAAAAGCTTGTGTCTCAAAAAGAATCAAGCTTTTTCTCTTTGTAATCATTTACTTTTCCTGGGAAATACCATGATTACCCCACCTTGAAACTTCGATATTATAAAGATACCCAAGGTTCACATCTTAACCGCTAAAGTAAAATCACAATGTATCCTAAATTATTCTTTATCTTTCTTCTCTTTATCTTTTTCTTTCCACTCTTTATCTTTCTCTTTTCTCTCTTTGTCTTTGTCTTTATCTTTCTCTTTTCTCTCTTTATCCTTCTCTTTTCTCTCTTTATCTTTCTCTTTTCTCTCTTTATCTTTCTCTTTTCTCTCTTTATCTTTCTCTTTTCTCTCTTTATCCTTCTCCTTTTTCTCTTTATTCTTCACTTTCATCTCTTTCATTTCTTTCTTCTTCTGCTCTTTCTCGTAAGCCCCCAATCAAACCACGCATATAAGACCGATCTGCCTCCTAGTATGATGAACCTATCAACTTATTAGGAGGTGCTTTTCATTGTCTCGTCCAAAACTCAATATCATTCCAGTTAAGTTAGAGCCGCTAGAAGATTTTCAAGAGGTGCCCACTAACTCTAGCCCTGAGCCAATCTGTATCATAAAAGCCCAGGAGAAGGAAATTCAATTTTACAAAGGGATTGATGAATCGGTTGTTCGAACGATAGTAAAGGAGCTGCATCTATTTGAAGCATGATTTTACAACCGTTGAAAATATCTATATTATCTGCGGGAAAACGGATATGCGAAATGGCATTGATGGGCTCGCCACACTCGTTCAGGATTCCTATAACCTAGATCCGTACAGTGACTCTATTTTTTTGTTTTGCGGAAGACAGAAAGACCGTTATAAATGTCTCTATTTTGACGGGGATGGCTTCGCCCTGCTTTATAAGCGAATTGATAACGGGCGTCTGAAATGGCCACGGAATGAAAATGAAGTGCAGCAACTTACACAGCAGGAACTTCGCTGGTTATTAGAAGGTTTATCCATCGTACAATCACAATCTATAAAAAAAGCTAGACGCAGTCTATTTTAGTGCTATAATTTCCATAGCATTTAATGAATGAAACGTGGTGAAATGATGAGATGGAACAACAAGAACGCCTAGTCCAAGTACTCGAAGAACAATTAGCCTATATGAAGAAACAAAATGAAGAACTTTCAATCAAACTGGACCAGTCGTTGGCTCAAAATAAAGTTCTCTCTGAACAAATTCGCCAGCTGACGAAAGCTTTATTCGGCTCAAAATCCGAAAAATCAAAGTACCAGGCACCGGATGGACAAGGTTCTTTATTTGAAGATGATCTGTTTTTTAGCGAACCTGAGCATACAGAAGAACAAAGCACGGACAGCGTGACGTATACGGTTGTTCGTAAATTACATAAAAAGAAGCGGAATGATTCTTTCCTCGATCACGTAGAAATCGAAGAAATTCATCATCGACCAGACAACATTCAATGTGACTGTTGCCGAGGGACAATGGCAGAAGCCGGTACTACCCTTGTACGTGAAGAAGCAAAGTTCATTCCAGCTACCATGAAGCGGATTCGGCATTTTGAATCCGCTTATGAGTGTAGGTCCTGTAAAAAGGACATCACTCAAAAAGCGCAAATTAAACGCGGGAAAGCTCCTAACCCGATACTTTTACGTAGCCTTGCAGGACCTAGTGTATTAGCAAAAGTTATCTACGATAAATATGTCCAATACCTCCCACTGTATCGTCAGGTAAAAGAATGGGCGAGAAGCGGACTCATGACCAACGATAAAAACTTATCCAATTGGGTCATCCGTGGAACCAAAGAGTGGCTGTATCCTGTGTATCAGTATCTGGAAATGGTGATGAACCATAAATCGTTCATGCATTTTGATGAAACGACGGCACAGGTGCTCCATCGCACCGATGGAAAGTCACCTCAATCGACTGCTTATAATTGGGTCCGTCGTAGCCTGCCTGTCGAAGGACCGGTCATCGTACTTTTCCACCATGCCTTATCTCGGAGCCGTACGGTGCTGGATCAACTGACAACCGATTTCAAAGGCACGATTATTTGCGACGGATATTCCGCTTATGGCAAGCTCGACAATATAACGTTCGCTAACTGTTGGGCACATGTCCGTCGCTATTGGCTAAAAGCCGTTAGTAAGCATGGCAAAAAAGGGGTTGATTTCTGTGATCGCTTATATCGATTGGAACGGAAGTTCAAACACCTGTCACCACGCAAACGTGAAAAAGCGCGCCAAAAAGAATCGAAACCGATTTTGGAAGAATTCTTTAACTGGATTGAAACCTCCCCGTTTTTCGGTAAAAACGCATTAGCAAAAGCAGCCGAATATACATTGAACCGTGCTGCAGGTTTAAAAGCATTTTTAGATGATGGCAGACTAGAGATTGATAATAATCCGGCAGAAAATGCGATTCGCCCAAGTGTCATCGGTCGAAAAAACTGGCTTTTCTCTACAAGTGAAGCAGGAGCCGAAGCCAATGCGATCTGTCTGAGTCTTGCCGAAACTGCCAAAGCAAACGGCATTGACTTCTATAAATATTTGGTCAAGCTGTTCACGGAGTTGCCCAACCAAAATATCTACCAAAATCCAAAAATCATTAAGCAGTACATGCCTTGGTCCAAAAACATTCAGGCAACCTGCGCAAAATAGCCCTCTATCCCAAAAAAAATCTGGATAGAAGGGCTATTCGTCATGCGTGCCGTAAAGGTGCGTTTTTTTATATTTCGGGCTTACTCTTTCTCTTTCTTTTCCTGTTCTTTTAGCTGTTTGGCCAGTAGCGGTAGGGCAAATTCTTTTTGGTTAAACTCAGTAATCGATTCAGTCAAAATTTCGTTGAAAACCTTTGTGGCAGTCATTCCGCCAGTTCCCGATAAATAATGATTTTCATCTGTTTGATCATAGCCCATCCATATTGCGCCCACTATTTCCGGTGTATATCCAACAAACCAGTGATCCTTTGCACCACCGGAATTCGCAAATGGAAGCTCTGATGTGCCCGTTTTGCCGGCTATTTCCCATCCATCTACTTGGGCATTTTTCGCTGAACCTTCTTCGACAACACCTTTAAGCATATATGTTATTTCTTGAGCAACTAGGGGCTTTGTCACGTTCGTCTCATTGTGCTCCCACTTAGCAATGATCTTGCCGTCTGCATCTTCAATTTTTTGTATGGCATGCGCTTCTACCATTACCCCATCATTAGGAAATGTTGAATACGCCTGAGCCATTTGTAAAGGAGAAACCCCTTCATGTAAACCACCAAGTGCTAAACCTAAATTATGATCCTCTTCTTTCAATTCAATGCCAAAACGCTCCACTGCATTTATACCGGATTTCAATCCCATTTTATTTAATAGCCATACCGGTGGGATATTGTATGAATTCACCAATGCTTCATACATTGTGACTTCTCCATGGAATCGTTTGTCATAGTTCATTGGCTGATACCCGTCAATATTAATCGGTGAATCTGGTAATTTATCATACATTCCATAGCCTTGTTCCAGAGCAGGAGTATATGCCGCCAATGGTTTTATAGCGGATGCTGGTTGACGTTTTAATTGAGTTGCTCGATTAAACCCTCTAAAAGTATGGTCTCCCCTTCCTCCAACAAGAGCACTGATTCCACCAGTTGACGGATTGATAAAGATTGCCCCACTTTGGATGAACTGGTCAGATTGCCCTTCAGGAAACACTTCATTACCGTTATATACCTGTTCAATTGTATTTTGGATTGCAGGATTCAGTTCTGTATAAATATGAAGTCCGCCTGAGAGAACTTCATTTTCTGTAAGCCCGTATTGTTTAATCGCTTCGTCAATAATATGATCTACATAATAAGGATATTTCCCCTTATACTCATCAAATTTTTTGCCCTCTACTACGATAGGTTGTGCTTTTCCATCTTTCACTTCATTTGGAGTAATGTACCCTTCCTTTTCCATTAATGATAGAACAAGGTCTCTCCGTTGAACTGATTTATCCATATCTTTTATAGGTGATAATATCGAAGGCGCTTTAATCAAACCTGCAAGCATGGCCGACTCGCCTAATGTTAATTCACTCACGTCTTTGCCGAAATATGTTTGGGAAGCACGCTGTACGCCCCAGGCTCCTTCACCAAAATAGATCTGATTTAAATAGCTTTCCATAATTTTGTCTTTCTCATATGTTCGTTCAATTTTTTTCGTCAAAATGAGCTCTTTAAACTTCCTCGTATAGGTACGTTCTTGTGTTAGAAAGACGTTTTTAGCCAACTGCTGTGTAATCGTACTTCCTCCAGCAACAATTTCTCCACTCATCGTATTTTGAGTCATTGCACGGACAATTCCTATCATGTTAATCCCACTATGCTTGTAAAACTTCTGGTCTTCCGTTGCAATTACAGCATGAATCAGATGTTCCGGAATTTGATCTATATTGACGCCATCTATTTTGGAACCTGTTACTTTACTGGCTACCTCTCCATTTTGATCATAAATAATCGTTGGCTGCGGCGTAGGTTCTTCGAGTTTACTGACATCACTTTTCCATATAAAAATATTAAATACGAGCAAACAGCACAATAAAAATATGGAAAGTCCTAGTATTACTTTCATGATTATTTTTTTATCTTTAACCTTACGCCATACCCGCCCGGTTAATTTTTGCTGCTGTCTTCTTTCCACTCTTTTCACGTTTCGTTCCACCTTTAGTCTTACGATTCAGTTTCTGCATAAAGGTTATTGTTAGTTAGGAAATATGCATAGTCAATAGGTTTTTGATAAACCGCTACTTTGTCCTCTACTAAAACCCAAGTATTCATATCATATCTCCTATTTAATGGGGCTTTACAATAATAAAAGGGCGCTAATTCTTAATTAAGAATCACGCCCCATTTATTAAATACTTATAAAAATAAGCAACCATCAAGTTCCTAAATCAACCTTTTTTCGTTTGGGGACAATTCTACCGATTATATACCCCATAATGATTCCCGTTAAAAACATGAACAGCCTTTCCCCTGAAAAATCATCCGTAAAGTATCCCCATATTAGCCAACCTGCAACTGTTCCTATTATTAAACCAAGTAACTTTTTCAATCTCTACCTCCTAAATCTTTTCACCATTTTACATTAGAGAAACCCACTATATTTTAATATAAATTCCATCTCTCTCCTATATCACTTTAATTCACATTAGGTTATTTATGTTAAAATAGTAATATAAAACCTTCATTTAATTAAATTGGAAAATATTTATTTAGGGCTATAGAGGTTTAAAAATTGTGGTTGATGTATAAATAGTGGAGTGTGATAAAGTGAGATGGTTGAAGTATGTAATTGGATTTGTAATAGTAGTAGCTTTTTTAACAGTTGTTTTGTTTGACCTCACAACAAAAATTGAAGCAAATCAATTAGAGGAAAAAGTAAGTACCCTGGAAGAACAAATTGGTAATCATTATAGAAGCGACCTCTATTTATGGGAAGATGCGGCAGAGCAGCTATTAATGTTTGATTTTTCTCAGCCTATAACTGAAGAAAACAAAAATGAAATCTTTAGACTTTCAAGATTATTTAATACCGCATCGGAAAACCTTTTTTTTAGACTCCGTACTGAGTCCGCCCATCCGGAATTGTATTCTAAACTGTCCGAGGTAGATAGGTATTTTTTAACTTATGATGATAAAGGTTCACTTACAGAAGAACAAGTGGCTGATTTATATCAGGTTCTCCATGCAGTACGTTTTATAGCTAAGGATATCAATGACCTTACTCGATATGATATGCAAGCTTTATATGATGCGATGAACGATGAAGAACATGAAATCGGAGAACGCATTAAGTATCGTCTCTCTATAGAATATTAATGAAAAACGCTCAGATTTCTATTTCTGAGCGTTTTACTTTAGCTATATATTATTAGTTACAAGTTTTCAAGAAATCCTTAATTACCGGATCATCTGGAGGACTGATTACCGGTAAATCTGTTAAATCGAAAAATCGTATATCTGTTGCTTCTGATTCATCGAATTTAATCGAACCTTCATAGTTTTTACAGATAAAGGCGGTAACAACGTTATAAACTTCATCACCATGAGGATATTTATAATAAAACTCTTTACCTGAAAATGTTCTGAACAATACCAACCGTGTGGGGGTTAATCCGGTTTCCTCTTCCATTTCCCTCACTGCCACTTCTTCCAAGCTTTCACCTAATTCCATCGCTCCACCAGGAAGTCCCCAGCTATTATTATCTTTTCTATATTGTAGAAGTAACTGTGTCTTCTCATTCACTATTAAAACGCAAGCTCCCACCATAATGATCGGATCAGTACCAATCTTTTTGCGCAATTCCATAATATATCCCAAAGTCATCACCTACTACTAGTTTAAATGAAACTTGAAAATCACTAAATAAATCGATACTTCCTCGAAAATTGTGAATAGCTAAAACGACTGTTGCCCCAACGACCAAGTACCATACTACGTTAAACGGAATGATAAACATTAGTAATCCGAATAATACAGCTATTGAAGCACTAATTGTCATTGACTGTGCACTTGTTATTTTCGTTTGTAAAATAAGATAAATTGCTAACGGTAATGCCAATGTAAAAATCGGTATGTAAATTGTAATAAATGAACTTTTAAATAGCATTAGTGATAATACTGCCATTACAAAACCGATCGATGTAGTAAAGGATCTTTCTAATACCTTTTCGCCTAAAACTGAACGACACAACATAATTGTTAATACAGCAAATAGGCCGGTGATCGAAACAAATGTGTACCCCATAACAAAAGCAGCTGCGGAAAGAAAAAGTAAAGAAATACAAGGTAACACCAAAATTAATGGTTGCTGTTCTTCTTCTATATTCATTACATTAGTGAACCCTACTAGGAATAATAAAGAAAATGGAATCGCCAAAAATCCTAATTCAATCTGGTTAATATAACTAACTTCAAGATCACCAAACAATATGATGAATAATGATGCGCTAATTTGACCGACGATGAACCAGTTGCTTGATAAATTAAATTTTTGAGTAAGCTTCGTCGTCAAAACGACCATAACCAAAGCTATCAATAGTGTTAAATATAACAAAATTCTCCTCCTTGTTATGCGAATAAACTTTTAGTATTTATTCAAGACTCACTCCGTATACTACCATAAAAATCCAATTCATTGAATACTGCCTTTCACTTGAAGTATGCTCTATATGCATTGATGAACGCTTCCGGTGAAGATTTCACGATATACGTATAGACCCCTTGAAGCGTATGTAAATATAGAATCCCCCCTTGATTGGCAATTTTCCGATAAGAAAAATCCATCACAATGTTAATCGGAAATTCTCGATTCTGCGTAACCACTTTGTCATTGTATAAGTAAATGATTCGGTCATGCTCTATTTCAAACTGTTCAGTACCTGTAACAGTTCTTTCTACTTTAAAATAAGGATGTTGCGCGATCAAATTCATGTGAACCTCCTGATATAAAGACTTAGGAGTATATTAACACAATCTGATTAATTACTTGGTGAAACGGAAACATAATCCCATATACTTTCAAAAGCATAAATTTGTTTCATCATTTCCCACCTCTCAACTTTCTTGATCCGCCTTATTTTTTCGATGTATCTCTGAAAGATCTCTTATATAGATTAATGAATAGTCTTCTCGAATATCGACTTCATAAAAGTAGTCGTTTTCCGTAACGGTATCTTTCACTTCTATTTCAAACAACCCCATGCCTCTACGGAAATTATTTTCTACTAAAATGATATTTCCCCGTTCAATCCCATAGTTCGTTTCCATGTAGTTCTCCACATAATGGAATACTACCGCGCCTCGAGATTTACTATTATAATAATTGAACGCAACAAAAATCACTACTATACAAAATAATAAGTTAAAGAGAATTATTTTTTTCAAGAGCCTTCCCTCCGCAGTCTAGAATTACAATTTATAAAATTTTAATGGAAAGAAAAAATAGTAGAGCGATGATTGGAAGGATGATAATCGTAATTAAGGCTTTCTTTTTAGTATTTTGAATAGCACGTTCAGTGATTTCAGGTTCTTCTTTGTATATTCCTCTTCGTCCCCATAACAAGCTTTCCTTAGGGTTTACATAAGTCCAAATGGTCACCCCGTATAGCAAAGCCCATGACAATATCACCAATATCATCTTTCATCACCGTCCCAACTAGTATAATAACTAATATACGAATGAAATTGCCATTAGTTTCAAATTTTTACAGTACTTATCAGACTGATCTCTCTAATAAAAAAAACACTCAGTCCAAAAAAATAACTGAGTGCTTTGGCATGTGATTTATTTAATTTTCTCTTAAGTGAACCGGAATCTTTACAATAATCCATTCTTAATGCGCTTTATAATACTGAATGTCGTATAGAGCGAGATCGAACCTAATACTGCGGCAATGATCAGCCACATCGTTAAGCCATCTGTCGCCTTCAGCATGTCCAAGTTTGTTCGTATGTACACAACGACCCCAAATAACAGAATATAGCTCATGACATTTGGAAAAATAACTAGCAATCGTAATACTTTCGGTGAAATTGTCGGTTGCTGCATCATTCATCCCCCTTTTCTCCATTATAGCGGAATATTTCTGCAATTGAACAAAATTCTCTTATAAATAAAGTGGTGTATAGTAAACATTCCCCCCGTTTACTATACACCTCAATCTCAATTCATCTATTCCATTTCCAGCAATTCGTTTTTCCGCCACTCAAATTGGCTGAAATCATTTGCTAAATAACTGTTTTCAAAAATCGCTTGAGCTTCCTCCAAAAACGGAATGAGATCATGCTTTAAAAAACGGGCGCTAATGTGATTTAACAGTAAATGTTTCGCTTGTGCTTCTTTCGCGACAGTTGCCGCTTCCGTATTTGTCGCATGTCCGTACTTGCCCGCCAGTTCTATTGTGGAATGGTCAAAGGTTGCTTCGTGTACGACAACATCAGCGTTTTGTGCTAAACGGATACTGTTTTCGCAATATTTCGTATCCCCTAAAATGGCTACCGTGAACCCTTGCTGTGGTGGTGACGTTACATCACTGCTTTTGACAACAGTGCCATCTTCCAGCTGCACAGAATGACCTGCTTTTAATTGGCCTAATAGCGGACCTTTTGGCACACCTAATGCCAAAGCCTTGTCGATCAACAACTCGCCCTGCATCGGCTTTTGTTCAATCCGGTAACCAAAGCACGGGACAACATGCTGCAGCGGCAGTGCACGTACCGTAAACTGCTTATCTTCAAACACGATGCCATCTTTTACTTCGACAAATTCAATCGGATACGTTAAATGGGTTTTTGATAATTGCAATGTTTGTTCAATCCATTGCTGTAACCCGGCCGGCCCGTATATTGTAAGCATGTCCTCCCCGCCTAAAAAAGACCGGGAGCTTAAAAATCCGGGCAGCCCGAAAATATGGTCGCCGTGTAAATGCGTAATAAAGATTTTATCGATTTTACGCGGTTTAATCGTAGTATGCAAAATTTGATGCTGGGTCGCTTCCCCACAGTCAAACAGCCAAATCGAGCCGCATTCTTCAAGCAATTTGAATGCGATCGAACTCGTATTGCGCTCTTTTGAAGGCATCCCTGCACCGGTACCTAAAAATTGGATCTGCATGTCATTTCCTCCTAACACGAGATTAGTTTGCCTCATGTAGAAGCTTTTTACTATCGCTGTCTTTATTATAGGTGGCAAACAAGTTTATGCAAAGTAAAAAAGGCGCGGCAAAAGAAATGGCCAGGCGAATGATAAAAATCCCAACTACATAAAAAAACGCAATCTTCTTTTTGAAGGATCACGCACAGTTTGTGGAAAATGATTTAACTGGTTAGTTGAAAAATATTAGATTAAAAATTGAATCCACTTGTGCTCGGGTTCGTGAAGTTCAAGTGCAGATTTGAGCCATTGTCTCTTCTTATAATCAAGATGGTCCTTTACTGTAATAAAATCTTGATGGTCTTTTTCTCTTGTATTCTTCGCCTTATATAAAAGGACTATTTCTGGATTTAGATAAGGAATACCCATATCAGAATAACTCCACATTGAATTTAGAGGTAAGGAAATCCTCAAATCTCTTCTGAATTCCCAATCATTATCTTTTGCTTCGTTTAGAAGTACTTCAATTTTATCTCCATTTAACTTATTGGTAGCATGAATTTCGTGTATAGGTAGCTCTAAAAATTCATTTCCCCAATTATGGAATTCACTTTTAATTACTTTCTTAAACTCCCATTCTATTAGATACGCCTTTAAATTTAATTGGTCTTTTCGAAATATAGCAATCTCTATATCTTTATGTTCTCTTGTTTCTTTCCCCATAAAAAGATCAATCGCCCACCCTCCAGCGATGAACCAATTTTTATTAAATTTTGCCATCAAAGAAGTTACATTTTGGCATTGTTCAAATGACATATAAATCCCCCAAGTCTAAATTTCTTACTTTAAAAAGACCATATGTACAACTCGACAATATTTTTACATCCTTCAATAAACGCACCGATTATTGAATAATATCACCCTTATTAATTAAATAAGGACTGAACTTTTAAAGCTACTTCTTTTGCTTTAACGTCAATACACGATTACATTTTTATATCTACCCACGTTGGCAAATATATTCCTCTCGCTCTTAAACATAAACCTATATAAACACTCATCTAATAAATTAAATGCCTAGATTATTTCAAGCAGCTAGTTAATCGGCTAATAGGCTAAACACCATTTGAATAAAGTCATAGTTACCTAAGATATTCGGCCACAGTCTTTTTCAACTAAAGCATAATCTAGTGACGTAATACCAATTAAACCCGAAAGGAGATGATTATTTATGCCGGTTACTGGAAACCAAAACACTGAAGATAATCTAGAAGTAATTCAAACTCAAAATCAAGGATTATTTATTCAAAATTCTCATACTGTTGACGTAACTCAAACGGAAGTACAAGGTCTTGTGGTAGTTCAAGCTGCCCTACAAGCTGCTATCGAAGCTGCCGTTGTAGTTTTAGGCTCCAATGAAAATGCTGATATAAGCAATCTTCAAAGAATAGCTCAAAATTTAGAAGTTACTCAAACTGAAATTCAAAACGTTACTATTATTGACTCTGATGCAATCACTGTAAGACAAACCGAAGTTCAAATTGATGTAGTAGTTCAAGCAGCTATCCAATTATTAGCTCAACTAGCTTTAAGAGTTGCCTAAATAGAAATTTACACGCTTAAGTTTTGCAATACTAAGAGCTATCCTACAAACTTTTGTGGATAGCTCTTACCTATTTTAATGTTTCACAATATCTAGTTCATTTCCGATAAAATCTCGTTCCTTAGCAAAATTTATTATTAGTTGGTCAGTTAAATAATCTTATTAAATTTACTTTTTATTAACGTGTTTTGACAATGTAGTTGATCTTCAATCTTAATATTTCCACTAAGCTAATATTTCACCTGCAAATTATCCTGTAGTATTTTCTCTGCAAGTTTAATGTTTTCTTTTAGAAATAAAGGTAATTCTGTATGTGCAAGTACCTCTGATGTAGTCAGCCAAATAACATCATCCACTTCTTCAGTACTTTTAGCGTAAGGTTCTCCACATTTATGATGACATAGGAAAACAATATCAATCACATTTATCCCTGATTCTGTAACGAAGGAGGAGCTATTTACATATTGAATGCCTGTAATTTCGCTACCTACTTCTTCAAAAATTTCTCTTTTTAAAGTTCTTTCCAGAATATCTGACGAATTACCTTCAATTTCACACTTCCCTCCTACTAATGAGAGACCACCACCAGCATGCTCTTCCTTTTCACTTCTGCGGATTAAAAGCCATTTCTCATTGCGACGAATTGCCCCTTCTACATTTACAACAAACATAAAATACCCCCTAAAATTCATAATTATTTCTTTAGTACTTGCCCATTTAATTTCGTAGACGCATTTTTTTCAAAGTCCGCCCGGTTATAGACTCTTTAAACTATATCCTATATGAATAACCAATTATCACCACATTGCATTATAAAATTTGATCAGTACTACTACCAAATGTCGCTTTGGTAATGTTAAAATTTTATTTAAATATGGTTTAACAAAAGGAGCAGGATTCATGAATCAAAGCCACGTTAAAAAACACATAAAGAACTGTTTACTTGTAGGAATCTATGCACACCAAATTAGTATTAATGAAAAATTAGAACTTATATCTAGTGAATTTGTGATTAACCTAAAAAATCCTGTAACATCGGAAAGCTGGTATTGGCGATTAGAATGGTCTGAAGATGCCAAAGGATAAGATTTATTAATCATTCATGAACAACAAACTCCTGAACCATTAAAGTTTACAACAGAACCAATTATTTCTAACGATTATTTTATACTTGATTCTAGATTCAGCTTTGATGACAATAACATTAATCAAGTCATTGGTTATGGTTATAAAGACACAAATTATGAAATTTTAAGGTCGCTTGTTTTTGAATTTGAAAACGCTTATCTCCTAGTTAATACTGGTCCTATTACTGAAATGAAGTATGTAAAAGTGAAACCAAAACTTCAGCAAGACATTATTTTTACGATGAATTAAAAATCCGTTACCACATTTAATAAACGCTTTAGGGACACATTTAAAAGGCGTTCCGTTGTTCTTAAAGTGCTATTTATGTTTTGAATTCAGAAAATTGAAACTTTCATGTATTCTTTTCCGTATAACTAATTAGATCGATAAAATTGACTAATTAACTTTAAAAAATTGGGAGGGAAATTTATGAAAAAAATACTTTCGTTAGCAATGCTTAGTATTGGCTGCGCTTTAATGCTATTTGGATGTGATCAACAAGGTTCATCAAATAATCTTGAAAATGTTGCAAAAGCTGAGGATTTTGAATCACATTATTATCAAAGCGAACGATATATGATTTATTTGGATGAAAATGAACTCACAATTAATGGAACTTTTGTAAATGATGATAGAAAGAGTATTCTTGACAAGGTTGTAGTAACTGAAGATATGGAAAGTCCCCATGTTGAGAGAGAATATACTAATGCTAAGGTAGAAGTCAAAGATGATAAATATATTATTACAGCTGATGACGGTGTTTCATTAGAATTTACTAAATTTAAAGAACATATCATTGTGGATGCCGATGGAATGGAATACATTCGTAAGGCAAAGCCCTTATAATCGAAACGAATTATAGTTGATAATAAAGCTAGTAATCCCTTTAAAGATACTGGCTTTCGTTATTTTAGAAACCCAACTAAGCATTTTTACCTTTTTTATGGTGGAAACTATAAAAGTCACAATTCCTTGTTATAGAATCGCGCCCACTAATTGAATAACTAAGAATCATTAATTCAATATCTGAGATTAGAGTGTAACATTAACTAATTAATATTGAATATCAAGGGCAGTTACATACGTAGCGGTACTACCTTCCCATGTTCCTACTATTTCAACTATATATTTCCCTTTTTCTTTTATTTCTTCAAATGTATTATACGTTGCAATCACATTATTATTGTCCCAGACTCTTATCTCATATTGAGTTGGTTCTTTTTCAAAATCTAATTTTATAGTTTCGGCCAGATTAACTCTAACTCCTTGTTCGATATTCACCATCTCGTTTGGGGGAGCATGATCTGCCTCCACAGTTACTACTTGCCCTGTACTTTTATCAAAATAACTCCAACTATAAGTTCCTCGGTAAGTTTTAATCTCGTTTTCGCCAATTTTTAAGTTTATAGATGGTGGTTTTTCACGATTATTTGACTCTGTAATTATATTGCTATTACTAATACTTTTAGATGTCTCTTCTTCGACATTACTACAACCTAAAAATGTGAATAACATCATTAATGAAAATCCCAATCGAATTAAATTATTCATAAAATGTCTCCTTTTTAAATTAGACGACATTTTCAAAGTAAAGTTACAAAATATTGTCTGTTAATTTAAAACGCATACAGGGCCAATCCTTTTATTCAAGAAAGCGCACAGTTGAAAGAAGGAGTAACAAAGCTTCTGTAACCACACATTTCTAATACAATAAATACACCAAATCCTGTTTTGGGAAGGTTTTTAAATCTATCTAGTGGAATATAGATACATACAATTATTGGGAGGTGGATATTGGTGAAAAAGAAATTAAGTTTATTTTTATTATCGGCAGTAGTGGCTTGTGGTATTTTTACATTTTCAAATAATGTTTATGCAATTACACAGTTGAAAGAGTTAAAGGATGACAGTTATTCTACGGAGGTTCTAACAGTTTTAGATTCCCAAGGTGTTTCCTACTTAACTACCGAAGAAAATTTACGCACACCTACTGGATTACCTATTTATAAAACGGAATTATATTATGCCAACTTAGATGAATTAAGACAACAACCTGAGTTTTTCGAATTTAAAAAAGATGTTGAAGGACATTTGTATAAAGGTACTCTAGAATTATATCAAGCTGAAATTGAAAACGACGGTAGCTGGAAAGCAATGTATAGTGGAGTAATCTCTAGGGTCGAATCGTCTAATGAATAACAGTTCCAATTTATACAAGTTGTTTTCAGATAACCGTTCCCAAATGAAAGTTTGGATATACACTAAAAAGCGGGAAACGTTGATATAATAACGTTTCTCGCTTTTCTTATCGAACATTGTTTATACGTGATTTTATGCAAGTCAATGAAACGTTACTAAAGCAGCTTTTATACTTGCTGTGCCTGTCCTAAACAATATGAACCTATAACGGAAAAACATGATTTTCTTATTGAAGAATCACGCACATTGTGGAAGAACGTTAACTCCATAAAACCTTTCTAATTAAACGTTCGGCATTGTTTTTCGACTTCTTCTTGCGAAATATGTTTTTTAATTTTCACGTTTGAGACTTGTAACCCTGTTAGGTTAGAGTCACTTATAGAAAAAGTAAGTTGGTCATAATCTCCGCCGTGGTGTCCTGAATAGTTTAATGAGCTGCCAAAAATGAGATGTCTTCTAGGATCTCCATCAATGGTTTCAATTTTGATTTTTGGACACATAAAAAATTCCGAATAAGAAGGACCCAAATGATATAAATAACGTGTAAACAATGCTTCTTCAAGTAACTCTTCCTTAGTAGATCCATCTATTTCTTGTCTCCAACCAACCATGAGCCAGTCATAAAGAGATTGAGACTTTAATTGCACCTTTTCTCCATTTTCAGAAACAATTAATTCCCCCTCCTTAGCCGTGCAAACTTTGTTTTCATTATCAATTACACATAAATAAGCGGATTCAATCGTGAGAACTTTACCATTAGTCATTTTTAAAGTCATTTTGTTGGATGGATTATCAAATGATATATCGATTGATCCAATCACTCGTTCTGAGTTATTAAGCCAATATACTACTTTTCTTAATACACGTTCTTGAAAACCATCATTGATGCTGAAATCACGTTGAAGTCCAGAATTATTTTGAACTTGAATAGTTTGAACATCATTATGCTCTAATGTATCCGTCACCAATTGTTCCATATTTGAGGGATTTGACATTTTTGTCTCATGACTAGCTGCTTCTTGCTTTGTAAAAACAGTTGTACAATATATGATAACTAGGATACATAAAAGTATGTAAAATTTTATCTTCAGTAAGGTTCACCTACCTTATTTTTAAAAGTATCTTTCCCGAATATTTTTTAATTATCCAACTTCTATCGTTCTTCCTTTAAATGGCCAATAGTGAAAAAAGCACCTTCCTTCTTCAAGGAAAGCGCCCAGATTGTTGCATAAGCAAAAAGCTGTTACCAAAATCGGTTTGGGGACGTTCTTACTTAATATTAAATTTGGTATTATTGAAAAATAGAGGAGGGTTATCTATGAGCTCAGAAGATAAAAAAATTCAAAAAGAACTTACAACGGAAGAAAAAAGCATGATTCTTACTGAAATAAACAAAGTATTGAACAGTGGCTTTCGAATATTAGGTTTTGATGGTGGAATGGCATTTCCACATTATCCATATTACTCATATTTCAGTGCTTCTGATAAAGAATTAAGACGGTATTCTATTGGTATATTTACTATTTGGCTTGGCTATTGGAATACAGGATGCAGTTTTCGCTTTACCAAACAAAGTGAGTTATATAAGTATATTAAAGCTTTAGTTGAATACCAGGAAGGAATCGAAAAAGATTTCCCTGTATTATTTAATTATATTGTTTCCTTTCTAATAGAACTTACCGAAAATTATGGTTATGCGGAGGAAACACGTATGAAACCATATATTATTAATATTGTTAAGGAAGATTTTCTCAATAAAAAATCATATTATGGAGAAAAATATAGAAATAGAATAAATTTTATTGAATTCCTTAAAGAGCTTAAAGTTGAGGATTATGATAAACCATATGAATAAAATACACATAGGTATATTTAAATGTAGATAAATACACCTTGTAAATCCTTACTTTAAGATTAATAAGAAGCCTCCCCGAGAAAAAATATTATTCCACAATCTTGGCCCTATAGCGGAAAAACGCGATCTTCTTATTGAAGAAACGTGCCCAGATTGCTGAATAATGTATGTTCGAAATTTAACAGCATTTATTCAGACAAGTATTAAATTTGATTAAGTATTTAAACTTTGTAACTCCATATAGTAGTTTAATACTTCTAAGAGAATTTCAAAGTTATAATTTGTTTTTTTCTGTATTATAGCTGCCCATTCTTCTATTGTCCTTTGCTTGGTATCTTCAACTAAACCGTTCATAGAAGATGAATAACTTTTGAAGTTATAAAATTCCCAATGTGTTACTTCATTTTCATACTGTCTAGATTCAAGCAGAGGGAAAGGTTTAATTAATCTTTGCGAGAATTCAGCAGCTTCTAATAATTGATTTTCATCAATGATATTCAAATTAAATACTTGCTTGGAAATTTTTCCGTATAGTCGTTTATACAAAATTTCAATATTAGAACCTTGAGATTGTACTTGAATCTTCGCACCTGGGAAAAAATCTATGCACTCTTCTGAATGAAAGAATGGGTTGTTTGGATCTACACAAATCGGCTGAATCCATTGGTCACCTAAGTCACATAAATATTTATACTTATTTTTGTCTATTGCTATCACAGCAACGTGAGCATGTTTGGTAAATAAATTATGACCAATTGCATACGCCTCAATATGATTAAGTTTAAATTCATCTAATAGCCATAATGCTAAATCGAAACAGTTCCCTGTAATTTTATATTGTTTATAATGCTCTTTCATCATCTCAACTGAACGCTGATATTTTGATGGGTTTTGTTTGGTATACCAAACTTTTGTCAGTGTTTCCATTGGAAAGTTCTTAAATTGATTCCAAACCTTTAGTATATTTTCTGAAGCCTGCACTTGAAATTCTCACCTCTTTAATTAAATGATATACGCTATTTTCTTATTAAAGAATTGCGCCCAGATTGTGGAATAAGGGGCGACAGCTTATTATTTTTACTTAACATCATTTTGGTGACTTTATTTCAATGTTCATTTATTACACCCTTATTGGTACTAATTATTAGCTTTACTTTTCTTATATTCACGATTTTTCTTTTCGTTGTATAGTAAAACCAAAGCTACACTTATCCCCCATAGAACGTTTTTAATTAATCCATTTGAATAATTATCAATTAATATAACAGCTAGAATTAAAACGATTAAGCTTAAAATTATTCTTAAAAAAATTTTATTTTTCATAAAATATAACCCCTAAATTAGTTTAATTGTACACCTTATTATATATTAATAGTTACCTCAGTTGGTTAATAATGGTTATTTTAACGATAAGGTGTTTGGAAATAATACAGGAAAAACATGGCCGACAACTAAAAAATGGACGCACCCTTATTAGGAAAGCGCCCAGATTGTGGAATAAGGAATCGTCATATTCATGTGTTTTCCTATCTTACATACAAAGAAATTTGTAATTTTTGGGAACTAAATTGGTTTATTATTAAAATTAAATTATATATATAAAGGGGGCATACGAGATGAAATTTATTGAGTTTGGTATAGGGAACACTTGGCTTATACGTACTGAAACGGAATTAGAAGATGGTTCAGAATATGAAGAAAAAGGTATCAAAGGACCAATACATTTCCAATCAATTTATATTAGAATTTGGATAAAGAAAAACGTTCTAATAGTTGACTTAAAAGAAGGTATAAAATTGAAAAAGAAAGAACGTAATGAATTTAAATTTATTTTTGGGATAACTAGTAGTATATAATTCAATTCAGATACAATTCATGTTAACAAACGATGCTTTGGGAACTTCTCTTTATTATAAACGTATACTTATAAAACTGTTTTATGGGAGGATTATTTGTGAATGATTACATACAAACAATGAGAAATTTAATTGGCCACGAAACTTTAATAACAATAGGCTGTGGCGCTATTATTGAAGATGAATTAGGACGTATTTTGTTACAAAGAAGAATGGATAACAATACTTGGGGAATCCCAGGCGGCATTATGGAAATCGGAGAAACTTTTGAGGAAACGGTTAAGCGAGAAGTTTTAGAAGAAACAAATTTAGTGCTTAAAGATTTATCTTTATTTGGCTTATACTCTGGCAAAAAAGGTTTCGCCTCTTATCCTAACGGAGACCAAGTATACAGTGTACAAATTATACTCTTTACCAAAAATTATGAGGGTGAGCTAAATATGAACAATGAAAGTAAAGAATTATATTTTATAGCAAAAGAGGACTTACCTTCTAAGTTAAACCCAACACAAGCACCATTTATTTTAGATTGGAAGTCAGATATTCAAAAACCAATATTAAAATAAATTATATACATACTCATACACAATAACGTTCCCAAATGAAAGTTTGAAGGTAAAAGGAAAAATCGGTACGCGTTGCCGTAGCAGTATTTACCGATTTTTTATTGGAACATTATTTATAAGAGCTTTAAAGCAAGTCAATAAACCGTACTATAGCAGCTTTTGAAATTGCTGGTCGTGATTTTTTTTGCATAAAATATTGTATAGCCATTCTTATATCGGTATAAATCTATCTTCTCTCTAACCCTCCCCCAAAGAAAAACGTTGTTCCACAATATGACCCTATAACGGAAAAACGAGATTTTCTTATTGAAGAATCGCGCCCAGATTGTGGAATAAGAAATCGTCATGTTCGTGTGGTATACTACCTTACATTAAAAAGAAGCACAAATACGATTTTGAGTACAGGACTAGATAATTATGTACCAAAAGTCGGTTTGGGAATGTTTACGGTTCTTAAATTTCATTTACTCGACGGGAAGTGAATTAACTGGAGGCAGTTATTCCAAATATAAACTAGTTGAATATTCAATCCCATCTTCACCTATAAATTTCCTTGGTGCAACTTTATTTAAATTATAACTGAATTTTGGATTTCCTTTTACTTTAATTGTATAAGTGTCTTTGTTCTTAAATACACTGTACTTTTTATACTCCCCAGGAATTAGTTTCGTTTCAGTGATTGTAATATCCTTGTTGAAATCTTCTTTGGTAGAACCGCCAATACGGGGAGAGGGTATAAATGAATTTTTTATTTCGAGCGTTCCATCAATAGATTCGATTGCATATTGCGTAAAACTTGTTTTGCTTGTTTGTTCTAGATAAAATCCTTTCCATTCCGCTGTAACATTGTTGTTCTTTTGCAGAAAAGTAAATACCAAAATTATAGTAAATAATATCCCACCAAGCAATATGACCACTGTTTTTTTTGACATAATTCAATCTTCCTCCTTTTTTAGCATTATTTTCATTTATCTGTTATACGAATACCAAAGCAAAAAAGATTCATCAAGAGGTCCCATCAGATTTATGCGGAATTACAAGTTTTATTCATTACTATTCAAAAAAGGATACCAAATAAAATTTTGGGCATACACCACAAAGGTACGAATGTTGTTAAATCAACATTTGTGCCTTTTGGCTTGAACTATTAATTATACTGTTTTCTATACATATGGCATAAACGATTAAAGTAGCAGCGTTTATACTCGTAGATTAATAAATGCCAAACATAAGCTGATAAAGATTTATTTGTTTTACCGTTTATATGGGATTTTTTATCGTTAGATGGGATTTTTAAAGTTATAAAGATGCTAAAAACCACTTTCCATTACCGTTATTAGAAAGTGGTTTTTTCATGAAGCAAAGCTAATGTATCTTTAGCATCTGCTATGGCATCTAGTAATGATGTGCCTAATTGATCCGTCACTGACACAATATCTTCTTCATCCGTTGGGGAATTTAAAATCGCGACAATATCAGGGCTAGGTTGTTGAATTTGTTTAAGTAAACGCAAAATAGCATTAATTGAGTAATGAGCACTTCTTAAACTTCGAATAATTCGTAGTTGTTCCAGTTCTCTTTCACCGTATAAGCGATTACCATTGTCTAACCGAGGGACTTTAATAAGTCCGTTCCGTTCCCAATTTCGTACAGCTTCAGGTGTACTATCTAGAAGGAGTGCCACTTCCTTTCTCGAGTATGTACAAGAACTAACAGTCGATTCTTCCTTCAGCCATCTCTCAACAATTTTTGTAGCAGCTAGAGCATGACTATATTCGCGTTCTAAATTAGCCAGATAGTTTATCGTGAGTTGCTCAGCTTTAATAAAATCTTCTTTCCCACAAGCATACACAATTTCACGTGCCTTTTTTCGAATATCTCCTTGTACAATTTCACATCGAAAGATAGTTCGTGCAATTTTTAACTGAAACAAGTGGGTATCTGAATAAATACGATAGCCATTTGCCTTTCTTGGAACAGGAGAGATAAATCCCCATTCCTCATATATACGTACAGTGTTGGGGTGTAACCCAACAAGTGTTGCAATTTCTTTTGTTTTGTACACCCAACATACCTACTTCCATTTGAAGAATTTTATTGCTCCCCCTAATCCAATAACAATACATAAAGTTAAAATCAAGATATGGAAAAGACCATCTGTTAGTGACGCTCCTATGCTTGCTTGTTTTAATAAATGAATACCATGCGAAAGCGGTAAAATGTCCATGATCCATTGAAATAATCGTGGCATCGCTTCGTACGGAATCGTTGCTCCTGATAACAGTAACATAGTAAAGTAAGCGACTGAACTCCAAACATTTGCTGCCTTTTGATCAGGTACGATACTTCCAATAAAAATGCCGATGCTATACATTGCAAAAATGACAAAAATATAAGACAGAAGGAATATCGGCCACGATCCCTTTAACTCATAATCAAATAGTAGATGATAAACAAGTGTGACCCCAATAAATGATACGAGTGCTGATGAGAGTTGAATCAACCCTTGTGCAAATAAAATTTGGAGAGGCGATATAGGTGTCACTTGGAATCGCTTTAAAATTCCTCGGTGACGGTAATCTGCAATCGTTAATGGTACACCCATAACACCTGTTGCGAGTACACCTATTGTAATAACAGCTGCGTACGATAATTCAAAGTTAGAATTGCCTGTTGAACCGTCTTTGCTCAGCAAATAGCCAAATACTGTTGCTAAAATAATGGGGAAACATATGCCAAAAATAAGAATATCGATTCCCTTCCAAACGAGTTTCCCCTCAATTTTTAATAATGTTAAAAATGTACTCATAACCAATCCTCCTCGCCTGCGAAATGTAAATACGCATCCTCTAATGTGGATTTTCCGCTTAATTGAATTGCCTCTTGGATTGTCCCTTGAAAAACTGTTTCTCCATCTTTTAAAATCAAAATTTTATCACATAACACTTCAACCTCATCCATGTAGTGGGATGTAAGGACAATTGCCAAACCTTTTTCCTTCATTGCTAAAAGCTGTTTCCAGAGCATGCGCCGTGCCTTTGTATCTAACCCGGTCGTGAGTTCATCTAAGAAAACAAGTTTCGGATTATTAATTAATGCCAGTAATACCGCTAAGCGTTGACGTTCTCCACCTGAGAGAGACTTTACAATTTGAGTTTCCTTCCCAACTAGACCAAATGTTTGTAATAATAATGGTACATCAGCGGTTTGTCTATAAAGCGACGCCCACTGTTCACATGCATCAAGTACGATCAATTTATCTTGAAAGTTTGTTTCCTGAAACTGGACTCCTACCTCTTGAAAGACCTCCTTGCGATGAAGGATTGATGATTTCCCAAGCATCGTGAGCTCTTTGAAATGACTCTTTTCAACCCCTAGTACTGCTGCAATCGTAGATGAATTCCCTGCTCCATTTGCCCCAAGTATGCCAATTACCTCACCGGGTACAACGCTAAAGCTAATATTATTAACAGCTGTTTTAGCACCGTATGTGACTGATAAATTTTTGACAGTTAATATCATAATAGTGCCTCCTTTATTCGATTCGGAATTCACTATATCAAAGAGATATGGGGGTGGTGTATTATTGGAGGGTTATATATGTGGAATTGGATATACGGATTTAGGGTCATTCTCCATTTAGTAGAAAGAAAAATAGGACAGACTAAAATTTCTTAGGGTAGTATCAGAAAAATGGAGTTACAACATTCAAGACTGGATTGTTCCCAAACATCGCTTTGGGAATGTTTATCTAAGTGTTTACTATGTTCTTTTGAATATATACACTGATAATAATTATAATTCTTCTTTTAAAGTGAGGTCAGTGATTTGATAAAACTTAAAAAAACTCTTTGGATAATAGGTTTCTTGTTTATGTTGTTATATGGTGTCTATGTTTCTGGGTACTCAACATCCCCTATTTTTAAATATGCCCTACTTATAGGAGTGTTCTTTTGGTTAGTAGAATTACTGATTCAGATAATAGAATATTTAGTTTCTCTTTTTAAGAAGATTCAAATGAAAAATTGATAAATATATGGTATTCATAGCAATTCATAAAAACGTTCCCAAATGACACTTAGGGAATGTTATTTTGGCTTAATATCACATTTTGAAAGGTAGGTATTTAATTTGGAAAACGAAGAAATAATACTTAGCATTTTAAAAGAAATTCAGAATGGCATTACACCTGTTCATACCTCATACAATTTAACCTTAGATATGTGGGCAGATTTCATCGAATACTTGGATGATAGAAAATATCTTACAGGGGTTACTATCTACTGGTTTGGCGATGATGATGAATATTATGACGAAAGAGTACACTCTGTTGACCTAAACAAAGCTAAGTTAACACCTTTTGGAGAAAAATTTTTAGCTGAACAAATGAATTAAACATACATAATAAACTTAAATAACGTTCCCAAATCAAAGCTTGGTAACATTTCAAACAGCGACAACTACTGATTTAACAGTGGTTGTCGCTGTTTTTATTAGAAAATGACGATCTGAGACGCTGTGAGATATCATTTTAAAGAGGACTGTTCAATTCACTTGTTTTGAATGTAGGTAACATATAAATAGAATCTCAATGAAATGTTACCAAAGGATGCTTTGGGCATGTTTATATTTTCAATTATTATAGTAATTCACCCAAACAGCAACTATATAAAATAACTCATAAATGGTAATATGAGGGTGTGTATTGTTTAGGAGGTATCACGATGAGATTAAATATGGTTTTAAGTATTATATCTATTTTTTTCTTACTAACTTTAAGTGCGTGTTCAAATAATGAAGTTAAATATGAGGGAGAACCTTTAAAAATTGCTGTAATTGGTGATATTCCTGAATTAAATAACAAAAAAATTCATTTTGAACCAATTTCTTTAGATGAATTCGGTGAAGATACAGTACATATTTCAATAAACTTTGACGCTGTGATGATAACGCCTGTGATGTTTGAAGAAGCATCTAATGATAGATTTGTTGAGGTATATAATAACTCTAAAATACCTATTATCTTTTTTGATTCGGAAAAAAGGAATCTTCCGTTTACGAACGAAGGAACTACCTATGAAACGGCTCGTTGGGAATCTTTAAATAATGGCTCTCATACGACAATTTATTTATCCGATATAGATGCCGATAGAGAAGATGTTTGGTATTTCTATTTAAAGAATGAAAAAGAGTTAGATAGTCTTTATAAAGAGATTTTTCAAATGATCGAAACGTTATAAAGTTAGATTTTACGTAGTTAAGATTGTTATAAACATGCAGTATCATTCAAAATAACGTTCCCAAATATAAGTTTGGGAGTACACCAAAATGCGGGAAACGTTGATTTAATAACGTTTCTCGCTTTTCTTATTGAACATTGTTTATACGCTATTTTATGCAAGTCTCCTAAACCCTTGATATAAGGGCTTTTTGATTACTGGGTATTATCTTTAATTTGCATAAAAACTTGTATAGCCATTCTTTTATCGTTATAAATCTGCATCTTTTTTAACACTCCCCCAAAGAAAAAATGCTCTTCCACAATCTTGGCTCGATTATTGAATAACAAAAGACGAAACCCTGTTGGATTCCGTCTTGAACAGCCATAATATGACAGTATATTTTGTTGTGACAATCTTCATTTAAAACGTGCGTTCATACCAGGCCTTCGCTTTTTGTACTTCATTCATTGTCAGCTGGTGACCGTTGGATTCCCATTCCAATGTCACGCTTGCTCCTGCGTCTGTTAAATAGCGCTCCAGATCGATTGCTTCTTGCTGAGGACAAATCGGGTCATTCACTCCTGCTGCGATAAATACTTGCGTGCCGGCCTGTTTCGCCACAGTTGTATCATGATTCGGAACCATTGGATGATGCAGAACCGCCCCTTTTAATGCATTTTCATATTCAAATAACAGGTTCGCTGCGATATTGGCACCATTTGAATAACCGATCGCAATAATGTTTTGACGGGCAAAGCCGTATTCACTTGCTTTCTCGCCGATAAATTCATACAGTTCCTTCGTACGGAAAGCCAAATCTTCCATATCAAACACGCCTTCAGCTAAACGGCGGAAAAATCGTGGCATACCATGTTCTAAAATATTGCCGCGCACACTTAACACCGAAGCTTCCGGATCAATGATTTCTGCCAGTGCAAGCAGGCTGTTTTCATCCCCGCCAGTACCATGTAACAATAAAAATACCGGCTTATCATCTTTACCTTGATTAAAAATATAGTTCATCGGACATTCTCCATTCTCAGTTTGTTAGTCAAATTATTCGTATTCTTTTTCGATTGTTTTTGTTGAACGCACCGTATCAATCGGTCGGACAACACTTTCAATATAATCGCGTTTACTCTCCAGGAACGGTGGTAATGACAGGATTTCCCCTACTGTTTCATATGGCTCATCGCCCATGAAACCTGGTCCGTCTGTAGCCCATTCAAATAAAATCCCCGGTGCGACACGTGCATAAAGTGATTCAAAGAAGAAGCGGTCCACATAGCCCGACGTACCGAATCCGAAGCTTTCAAGACGGCCGATCCATTCACGCAACACGGCTGTATCTTCAACACGGAATGCTGCATGGTGAACTGTACCGAAACCTTGACGACCTGGCTGCAGCACTGTATTATGCTCGACAATTACAGATGCTCCGTTACCGCCTTCCCCTACTTCAAATAAGTGCAATGAATCTTCTTTTCCTGTTTGACGCATCACTAATACTTTCTCAAGAACTTCCTTGAAATAATCAAAATTTGAAACACGTACATGAATTGGACCTAATCCTGTAATCGCAAACTCTAATGGAATCGGACCTTTTTGCCAAGGTGTACCTGAAGCGATTCCTTCATTGTTTTCATCTGAAATAAGCATGTATTGCTGGTCATCGAAATCGACGAATGATAATGTTTGCTTACCGAACAATGGTTTGATGCCTTCATGTTGTACTTTCAGACGATCGAATCGTTTTACCCAATAGTCCAGTGCCGCATCGTTTGGAACACGGAAAGCTGTTTTGTAAATTTCGTCCGTACCGTGACGGCCTTTCGGGATTCCAGGGAAATCAAAGAAAGTCATATCTGTTCCTGCAGAACCTTTATCATCCGCGAAAAACAGGTGGTATGTTTGAATATCATCCTGGTTAACCGTTTTTTTCACTAGTCGCATTCCTAATACATATGTGAAAAATTCGTAATTCTTTTCTGCACTGCTTGTAATGGCTGTTACGTGGTGGATTCCTTTAATGTGATTCATTTATATTGCCTCCAGTTTTCTCGATATCGAGATATTAGTTTAAGAAAAATGCACCGATTCCGATGCTTTTAATCAATTTAAAATTTGTTCGCATGGTGTCCCACACGCTTTAAATAGTCTGTTAAATTTTGCAGTTCTTCATCCGACAGCACATCAAAAATCGATGCAATCTTCTCTTCATGTGACGGGAAAATCGATTCAATCATCTGTCTTCCTTCATCCGTTAATGAAACAAAAGTAACCCGGCGATCTGTCGGACAGGCAACACGTGCCACGAGATTTTTCTTCTCCAGTTTATCAACGACATACGTGATACTGCTGCTAGCGATCAATACTTTTTTACCGATGATTTGGATAGGCTGATCTCCTTTATGATAAAGCAATTCCATCACGGCAAATTCCGTTAAATTCAGATCATGCTGCTGGATATCTTTTTTCGTTGCTTCTTGAACGGAAGTCTGAGCCCGATGCAAAACAGTAAATGCTTTTAATTGTTTGTCATATTTACTCATAAAGTTGCCTCCTTCCTGTTATCACGAATTCATTTATCTTTAATTCGAGATAAATATACCATGTATAAAATACAGTGTCAATTAAAAAACGTTCCAACTCAGTACTACACTGAGTTGGAACGTCTCTTCTATTCACATATTAAAACTTGGCGTTCAAATTTACCCTTTTTCAAAACGGCTCGATCGATAATCGTTAAACCGGCTTCGTCGATTTTATCATCCATTGATTCGATTGTTACAATGATGACCCGTTTTGCAATCCGACGGGCATTTGTAATGATGCTTTGCTGCAGTTCACCCGTAATATGCGTAAATAAATTGTACGGCATATCAATGATCGCCACATCATAGCCTTCACTTGCCTCTTCAATTGGACCGATCTCTACATTCGGTTCGTAGCCGAAGTGGCGAAGATTGATTCGGGAACCCCATACAACCCGTTTGTTGATGTCACGACCTTCAATTTCAATCCCCATACTCATCGCTTCCACAAGCACTGTACCGATACCACAGCAAGGATCGATCACCTTTAATCCGTCCGGAAACGGTACCGCAATATTGACAATCGCACGGGCATCCCGTGTACTCAATGCCGTAGAGTACATTTCAGGTTTTTGCATATGCTTCAGCCAAATTGCTTCACCATATGTAAGTTCACCTAAATAATAGCGCTCCTCGTGAAGAACAAGACCCAATACTACATCCGGCTTTACGAGTTCCGGTTCAGCATTGATGACCGAGCTGAGGCGCATCATATAATCGTTTCGGATCGCTCGGTTAAGTTTTGGCTTAATCGCATCACTACTATTATTCAAACAATGAATTTTAAACGTCTTTTGCCCCAGTTCCAGCTTAGTCGCCATTTCTACCAGCTGCTCTATTGAACTCGCTTCCAGGAATACAGCTAACCTTGAGCGCATATATGGACTACGGCTCGGCTCTATTTTTTCTTGGCTGATCAGAACATTTTCTTCCACATGAAAGTTAAAAAATGTGCGCATTTCCAAACGTGAAAGTTCATATTCATCTCTTTGCCATGTAAAACTATATAAATATTTTTGCGTCATTTATTTCTCGACGATCGATATTAATTGCGCAACAAATTGGTAAAGCAGATCACAAACTTCAGTAATCGTCATCTTCTCATGGAAGCCTTCTATGCAGTCAACCGCAATGTTCAGTTCCCAAAGACCTTCTTGACCGGAGAACGCTGCACTGCTGCTTCCTAATGCAGATTTGACATTGTCTTTTAAATATTGACGGATGCCTTCACCATGTTTCTTTTGCAGTTTCAAGCCGAATAATGCCGTATACAGATTAAATGCATCATCAAATTCAAGTGCTACCGCATCGATGCGAATATCGTTGAATTGTGCACATTCCACATAAATAAATTCCCCTTGATTGTCCTTTAAATAGTGGATCGGTGTTGATGCAAATGCATTACTTTCCGCTGTAATTGTATCTTCTGTTTCTTTACTGCATCGTTCTAATACTTCTAAATGTAATTGTACCATGTTTATAATTCCTTTCGATTCCATATTCGCCCATTAAAAAATCACCTAGTCCAGTATACATGACTATTGTTTAAAGCGCATTAGAAAGAAATTTCTTTCAAAACGGAAAACATTCTATTTATGAATGATGCATTTTTTCCTTATGCTGAACCTTTACAAATGCCGCGCCTGATTTCATAAATGAATAGAGCACCACCATACAGAAACTAAATAATAATGTTCCTGTAAATACAAAGCCGGATGTTCCTACTAAATCTAGTGCACCTAAAAGTGAAGACCCTGCGACTACGCCAATCGAGAAAAACGCATAAAAATAGCCGTACGCTTTGCCGCGCGTCTGTTCAGTCGTTGCTTCAATTAATATCGCATTAATAGAAGGGAATAAAAATGCAAACCCGATTCCGTAAAGTGCCAGTATTGCATAAAGCAAAGTCATTTCAGATGTCAGACCGATTCCGATTTGAGCAAGTCCAAGTAATAGCACTCCCGCAAACAATGTCACTTGCGGATTCAAATAATCGAAAATTTTGTTCGTCGGTAAGATAAATATCAGAACAGCAACAATTCCGAATACACTTAGTAATGTACCAGATACTCTGGAGTCATACCCTAGATCCTGTACATAAATCGGCAATAAATAGGCGAGAACACCTTGTGAAAACATGAGGAAAAATGCGCCGCCAAATGCTTTTAAAATACCGCTGTTCCAGTTCAACTTTTCTTTTGCCTGTTGCTTTTCCCGTTTTGGTAACGGTGATTTACGTAAAAACAGCACCAGACCGACCAATAGGACGATCCCATATAATGCAACAATTGAAAGCACATTTGGGACTGAAATTTTACTAGCTAGAATACCGCTTGAAGCCGGACCAACAATCGCTGCAATGCCGACAAATGAACCTGTCACCGCACTGCCGCTCCCCTGTTCGTTTGCTGCTCGCATATTCGCAAGCAATGTAAAGGCCGCTGGAGTAATAAACCCGCTACTAAACCCGTGAATACAGCGGACGATTAAAAGAGCCGTCGCATTATCGACAAGCTGGTAGCATAATAGCGAAATCGCAGACGTTAACAAGCCGAATAGCAAAATGCGAAAGGCGCCAATTTTATCGGTAAAAATACCTGAAAAGATATTGCCGAATGTATTCATAAATGAATAAAGACCAACGACTATCCCTGCGATAAATGTTGTCGCGCCGACCGATAAGGAATATGTACTCATAATCGGCAGTTGGACGAACAAATCAAAAAATGAAAAGAAAATGATGGCATAAACGAGCCATTGTTTCGGAAATGGCTTTGTATGTAAGGTTGGTTGCATTTTTTTCAGTCGATAGTCGAGCAGAAAATTGCCAAATGGAATAAATGCGACCAGCACGCTTAACAATGACCAGCCGATATGCCATTGGATACGCAATTGTACAATAACAATTGCGAGAAAATAAACCATAAAAATACCGCCGTGTACGCTGCCGTTTACCGTCACAAATTGCGGTAAATCTGCGAAATACTTAAGCGGCATGGAAATAAGTAATAACGTAATGAGCGAAATCCCATCGAGTAAGCCCATTATTCGTAAAAACCGGATCGGATGTAAACTCATATTGTCCTCCTGATGCATAATATCAACCCTATTATAGCATGGGTCTTTCGTAGTTACCTAACTAATTGAAAATTATTCTCATAATACTATATACAAGTTTCGGAGAAGTTAAACATTGCAAGCTGTGTTGAAGTTCCCACTTTAACGCAGCTTGCATTCATTTCGTATGATCTTCCAGGAAGTCCTTGCTGAAGCTTGTTTTCGAGGCGTAGCTTTTTGATTTCACCCGGACACCGCGTTTAATGGCGCCTTTACCGAACTTCTTCTCAATCGTATCGACCAGTTCCAAAATCGGCTCGTCTTTTATATGCTGCTCAAAATTAAACAGACTGAGCTGCTGGGTCAATTCGGACTGATCGACAACATTGGAAACAGTAATGCCGATTAGTCGGACTGGCGTTTCATCCCAGTGTTCGGTAAACAGCTTCCACGCGATTTCAAATATTTCATCTGCCTGATTGATTGCGTTTCGCAACGTTTTACTGCGCGATACATTTTGCCAGTCGAAATTTCGGATTTGAATCGTCACGGTGGTCCCAGCCAAATATTTTACTTTCAGCCGTTCTGATACACTTTTACTCAGCTTTTCGAACGTTTCTTTTAAAATATAGTATTCGGTCTCATCTCTTGGAAGTGTCGTCGAGTTCCCGACACTTTTTGTATCAAAAATAGCATTCGGGTCAACAGGCCGCGAGTCAATACCATTTGCACGCTTGATAAGTCGAGCTCCGTTTTTCCCTAAATTCCGGATTAACAGCCGTTCATCCGCTTGCGCCAAATCACCGATTGTAAAAATATTCATCGTATTTAACTTCTTCGCTGTTTTCTCCCCTACCCCGTGCATTGTCACGACTTCCTGCGGCCATAAAAGCTCCGGCAGTTCGCGAATTCTCAAGATCGTAATTCCGAGCGGTTTTTTCATATCCGAAGCCGTTTTGGCGAGAAATTTGTTAGGGGCAATACCGATCGAACACGGCAAGTCAAGCTCATGTAAAATACGCTGCTGAATTTCCTCGGCTAACTGGAGCGGATGCTGTGATTTCGAGCGTTCTGTCACATCCAAATAGCCTTCATCAATTGATACAGGTTCAACTAGATCCGTATAGCTTCGGAGTATGGAGAAGATTGCCGCACTGGCTGCCCGGTATTTTGGGAAATCAGGAGGCAGTAACAGCAGTTCAGGACATTTACGCTTTGCTTCCCCGACATTCATCGTCGTATAAATCCCTTTCGCACGAGCCTCATAAGAGCTTGTTACGATAATACCGCGTCGTTCCTTAGCATTTCCTGCTACAGCAATCGGCTTTCCTTTTAAACTCGGATCGTGGGCCTGTTCGACCGATGCATAAAAACTATTCATATCTAAATGGAAAATAATTCTCGCTGCCATTTCCCCACCTCCTAAACTGAGCAGATTGTTATGAATACTATTTTACTACATTATTATTGATACGGGGTAAACGCTGAACTCAATAAATCAGAGGAAAATCTTTGTTTACAATGCCACAGAAAGCAGAACATAAAAAAACCGGAATTTCAGATACAAATCTGACCTTCCGGATCAACACAATATTCAATCGCATCGAAGCTATTTCAACTCTTTCATTCGATGCTGCCAGTAATATTCAAATACCTCAAGTGAAGATTTTTGCGGAATATACTGAAATACTTCCTTCAGTCTTTTATTGTTCAGAACCGGACGATAACGCAGGAAATCAACCTGTTCTTCTCCGTACTGACTTAACTTCAGCCTTTTTAATATAAACAGACTCCCTTTTATAACCGGTGCCGGTATTTTCACAACTTTTTTATTCAGCAATATGCCAAGCTCATCAATTGTGACAGCACCATCCCCCGCCAGATTGAAAATACCTGTCACCTCACTGTCAATGGCTTTCGCAAAACAGGAAATGACGTCCTGGTCCCATATAAAAACAAATGGACTTTTTGATTTGGCGACACCAAGTACCATGTTCTGTTCGAACAAATTCGTAATTTGATTGCGTACATTCTTCCCTAAAATCGTTCCGATCCTAAAAATTGTCTGCTCAAGCTGCGGGTATTGCGAGCGGTACTGCTCGAGCATCTCTTCCACTAACCGCTTATGATAAGAGTAGGCAAATGCTTCATTGCCCCGGATTGGGTCTGTTTCTTCTATCCATTCCGCGTTGGTATCATAGTAGCCATAAGCCGCACCACTGGATGAAACGACAATCCGCTTAACATTTGTCTGGACACATGCTTCCAGAATATTTTTCGTTCCTAATACATCTACAGAATATTCGAATTCCCGGTTGCTTTTCTTACCCGGGGTAACAATCGATGCTAAATGGACAACGACATTCACATCATATTGTTCAAAATATTCCTTCGCTTCATCTGAGCGGACATCCAACACGATATAGTGCAGATTAGGATGCGCTTCAAAAGGAGACGTATCTCGAATATCCGCTGCTATAATGGAATGATTTGTAGACTCCAGTAAATGACGGACGAGCTGTTGACCTAAATAACCACCCGCCCCAGTAATTAAAACGTTCATGCCTGGACCTCCTGTTGAACTGTGACAATTGCTTCGGGAGCGCGCCTTGACCAGAATGTTGCGATTGCTAATCCGGAAATAATATGCCAGATTCCCCACATTGCCGCAACAAGCGCCATACCGCCTAAACCTCCAAAGAAGGTAAAGATGAGCACAAGGCCAAGACCCGAATTTTGAATACCGACCTCGATGGCGATCGCTCTTCTGTCACGCTCGTTCACTTTTAGTGCACGGGAAGAGAAATAGCCGATGCAAATCGCCAGTAAATTTTGCAGGATCACGACCCAAACAACCGCCCCAACATTATTAATAAATGCATCGAAATTATTCGCTACCATAATGACAACAAAGAGCACGAAAATGACAATCGAAAGTTTCATCATGATCTGGTTGAAACGGGCTGCAAACTTCGGGAATTTTTTTCGAATATACATCCCGATAATTAACGGCAGACCGAGCATGAAGAAAATTGTCGTGAACATATCGACAACACTAATACTGAACGATGTCATAATTTCTTTTGTCGGACCGTATAAAGATGCCCAAAACATTGTATTGAGCGGTGTCATAACAATCGCCAAAACCGTGGAAATGGCTGACATGCTGATCGACAAGGGTGTATTGCCCTTAGCATAATGCGTTAAAAAATTCGATAAATTCCCTCCCGGACAAGCTGCGACTAAAAATAATCCTAACGCAATACTCGGAATCGGCTGAATGATGCTGACAAGAACAAATGTAATCGCCGGCAACAGGAGAAATTGACAAGCAAATCCGATTAATGCCGGTTTAGGTGTCTTTAACGATCTCTTAAAATCGGAAACTTGCAGATCGAGCGCTACGCCAAACATGATAAATCCAATGACGATGTTCATAATTAACAAGGCTGTCTCATTAAAGTTTATTTGAATAGTATCGATTCCCATACATTATTTTCCTTTCGGTTCGGCATGCATGTCTTTGAAAAAACGTAACCCTGGCGCCCACATATGCTTGACCGGGTCAACCTCTGTATGAATGACTGTACACTTTCCGACTGAAATAGAAGTTAAGAGTGCCTGCTCCAGCTGGTCAAACGTTTCTACATATTCACCGTGTGCCCCCATCGCTTTTGCAACTAAGTCAAAACGAATCTCACCTAAATCGGCATTAATGCTTTCATGTGGATCCAATGTTTTTTTCAACATCGTTTTAATCGGTCTTAGCGCAAAATGCTGATTCATTTTCACCATGCCCCATTGTTTATCACAAAGCACAATATAGACGACATGCAGATTGTTGCGCACAGCTGTTTCGATTTCCTGAGGGTGGAAGCCCATTGCCCCATCACCGATAATGCATAATACCGGCTGTTCCGGCTTGGCAACAGCTGCACCGAGTGCCTGACCGACACCTGCACCGAGCATGCCGAATTTAAATGTCGATAAAAGCGGCATCTCATCATTCACTTCATAATAGAAATTCGACCATATGGCTGTATTGCCGCCGTCTATGACTAGTGGTGTATTTTTAGGAAAAATTTGATTGGCCATATGCGGAATTTGTGCCGGATTTAATGGTGAATTTTTATCCGCTGTATGCTCATTCAATTTTTTGCGGTGCGCCCTTTTCGATGCAATATGTTTTTCAATCATCTGTTTTCGATTTGTATCCATTACGCTTTCCGTATCTCGGTTTAAAACAACTAACAGCTCTTGGAGAAATGCTTTAATGTCGGCCTGAACCAATAGCTCGGCAGGTTTATTTGCCCCAAGAATGGAAGGCTCCAAATCTACTTGAATGACCGTTTGATGTGCATTCCAGTAAGGTGCTTTCCCCCACCAGTCCGTTTCACCGAGACGGGACCCCAATACTAAAACAACATCCGCATCGTTTCGGACATTATTATTTGTTTCGATATGCACCATTGGCAGCATAAGCGGATTATCCTCGCTCATCGCACCACGCCCTGCCCAGCTCGTCGTAACCATTGCCTGCAGTTTTTCCGCCACTTCAGTCAGTTCTTTTTTTGCACCTGCATGGATGACACCACTGCCGGCATGGATGATCGGGAATGTAGCTGACTTCAGTAATTCGGCTGTACGTTCGATTTGATAGTTCGATGCTTTCGGCAGCTCCAGCATGCGGTATTGGGAAGGTTCCCAAAAATTCAATTCGCAGCTGACTTTCGTATTCATAATGTTTTCCGGGATATCCAAATGAACGACACCCGGACGCCCTTCATAGCATTTGCGCAGGGCCATCCGCAGCATTTCAGGAATCCGGTCAAAAGATGGTACTGCTTCACTCCATTTGGCAAACTGTTTAATTGTTGATGTCTGGTCGAAACACTGATACGTGCCGCCACGATCCGGATACATGATACCTGTTCGTCTCGCACTTGTAATGCACAACACGCGATTCCCTTCCGCTTCTTCTACAACGAGTCCCGGCAGAATGTTGGCAACACCTGGTCCATTACTTGCCATACATACACCCAGGCGGTTTGTCACCCGCGCATAAGCGCCTGCCATATGGGCCGCACTTGTTTCGTGGCGTGGTGATATGAGCTCAATCCCATTCTTTTGCAAATTCGAATAAAATCCGAAATACGTTCCGTCAATAATCCCGAAGATGTTATCCACACCTTCTTTTGCCAACATTTTTGCTACTACTTCTCCACCTGACATTGTTGCCATTCCACAATTCCCCCTTCAATTTGTAAACGCTTTCTTAATTGTTTAAAAATCACTTCAATCTCTTCACTACTTGGAACTTTCCTGTTCGTTAAAATGCCATTGCCGGATAGCGCCTGATCCGCGAGTTGTTCGATCGCTTCATCTGTCAACAACGGAGCTATTTGTTGTGCGCTTTTCCAAATGTGCTGTTTTCTGTTCAACTCATCCAAATACCCGCTTAAAAATTGAGTTCCATTTAAGCCGATTATTTTTGCTATTTCCTCGTAACGTTCATACGCGCTTTCCAGTGAATATTGGATGACAAACGGGTGCATCAGGGCCACACACTGTCCATGCGGCATATGGAATTTCACACCGAGTGCACGACCTGTTGCATGTGCCAAATTTGTCGAAGAGTTGGAAAACGCAATCCCCGCATAAAAGCTCCCCATTAATAATTGCTGTCTCGCCTCCAAATTGTGCGGCTGTTCAAACACCATCTCTATATTTTTTGAAATACAGGAGATCGCTTCTTTCGCGTAAAAGTCACTCATCGCATTCGCTTTCGTTGAAACAAACGCTTCGATCGCATGTGTTAATGCATCAAGCGCAGTAAAACTAGTAATGGATGGCGGCACATCTACCGTAAGCATGGCATCTAAAATGACGACATCGGGAATAAAACTCGGATGTGCAGGATTAAGCTTTTTTTGAAGCTTTTCGTCCGTAATGACTGTTACTTTTGTCGCTTCAGAACCCGTCCCCGCCGTAGTAGGAACGGCGATAAACGGCAAGCGGTGCAATTCAGTCAAATTCGGAATATCGTTTAGGCTCAAGTTCGGATTCACCGCAAAAACAGCCACTGCTTTCGCTAAGTCAATGACACTCCCGCCACCGATTGCTATAACACCATCACAGTTATTTACTGCGAGCTCACCTAACGCCCGTTGCAGCTCAACTGTTGTGGGCTCTCCTTTAGAAATTTCATAAAAGTGCGTATCCGGTAGTTCATGCTTCAAACTATTTAATTGACCACCTATTGCACTTTTGCTGTAAATAATGAATGGCCGCTTCATCTTTTGGTGATCAATTTCTGCTGATAATCGTTGAAATGAATCGATTCCCGTAACAATTTTCTTCGGTAGAAACAGTTCATTAATCAAGAAGTCACACCTCCTGCTGTTCTTTTAGTTTTCAGTTTCAACATATATAGCTCTGGGTGAAACAAACTACTGTAATACTCGATCACTTCACCTCGCACACCTAAAATGACCCGTTCAATATTTAAAACATTCGTATTCGGCTTCAAATCGAGCAATTCCGCATCTTCTTCACTAATGGGGCTACAGCGAATCGTCTGTTCAGCTTCGACCATTGTAATATTCAATTCTTTTTCGATAATGTCATAGATTGTCGCTTCATTCAGATCGTGTGCGGCTATTTGATTTCCTAAGTGCGTATGATAAAAATGCCGTTCGATGGAGATTGGCTGGTCATCAGCTGTTCGTACTCTTGAAATCCCAAATAATATGGATTGCCCTAATATCGCACTTGCTTCCGGAAAGTTATCAATATTTTTCGCATAAAGGAGTTTCGCACCGGGTTTCATTCCCATTTGCCTGACCGTATCTGTAAAACTGTTCAAAGAATTCAGCCAGTCATGTACCGTCTTATTCTTTGTAATAAACGTCCCTTTTCCATGAATTTTTTTCAGTACCCCGTCATGTACCAAATGCTTTACCGCCTCTCTCACCGTTGACCGGCTGACAGAAAAGCGCTCCATTAATTCACGTTCGCTCGGAATTTTCTCCACATGTTTCCCTTCAACAATTTCAGTTTTCAATAAATCCTTTAACTGGATATGTAACGGAATATGATTTTCAAAGTTCATCGTACCCACCTCCATTGGTCCGCACATCATAACGTCCGTACCAGTTCACTTTGTAAAGTTGATTATAGGGATAGTTTCCATTAATTACAATAAGTTTTCAGAATTTTCTAATATATGATTCTTCTATAATATTTCACACTATTATTTCCAAAAAATGATAAAAATAAAAATTCCCCATTACCTAAATCTTTATAGATTAAGGAATGAGGAATTTCATCAATTATATTTTTTTGCTATATTGAATTATTTTAAAAAATTTTACGCTGTCACGTCACGCTTCATAAAGTAGCCGAACGTAATCGCCAGGAAGACAATCGCATATACGATGTTAACGATTAACGAGAACGTAAACGTTAAGCCTTCAATCATCGGCATACTTCCCGGTGCATAATACGATAAATCATTTGCAAACCAAATGTATTTCGCAAAATCATATTGGGCGATAAACATTGTCGCTGTAGAACCCATCAATAAGATGAACAGCGATAAACTTACCGCTAACGTACTTGAACCAAAAATCGTACCGATCATGAATGCAAATAAAATCGTCATGATAATTGAACCAAGTGAGTAAAGTGTCGTTTCGACAAATGTATTCTGCACTGTTTCCTGCACAACTTGCCCATCTACGATCGACAATGCAATAGCACTGTCCGTTCCGAAAAATGCCATCCCGACAATCAATGCCACTATGATTCCAACAGCAAATAATGTAATACCATAAAGAATCGAAGCAACCAATTTTGAAAGTAAAATCTTCCATCGTGCTACTGGGCGAGTCAATAACATTTTAATCGTACCAGTACCAAACTCAGATGAAACGATACCTGCCGCAATAACGACAGTAAAGATGCTTGTTACCATGATTGTCAATGTTAACGATAAGTCCATATGCTCCGTAAATGTCATTGCATTTGATGGTGGCAAATCATTGGCAATACGGTATTCAATCATCGCCATTTCTTCCTTGAAATATTGCTCATCTTCCGGCATTAATTCTCCTGAAGCAAGCATTTCTTTCGGATGTGCCAATAGTTCTTCATTTGCTGCTAAACGCGCTTCTTTTGTGCTTGAATCCACGTCATAATATTTGTTCATTCCTGCAACTAATACGATTAACACGATTAAAAGACCGCTCATAATCCATGCATTTTTTTGCGACCACATTTTGATCCATTCATTTTTAACGAATTGCATCGATTGCACCTCCACCTGTCATCTCGATAAATTGATCTTCAAGACGTTTTTGAATCGGCTGGATCGTATACAGATCAATGCCCGATTCAACTAGTTTACGAATAAGTGCAGGCACTTCTTCTTTTGTCAGATTGACGACATAGCCGCCATTTTCTTTTGTTAACGGTTCTTCAAACATCGCCAGCAACTGATCCGGCTGACCAACTTCAATATAATATTGCGATGCCTCGACATGTTGCAGTTCACGAATATCAATGAGCTCACCATTTTGAATGATCGCGATCCGGTCTACCATTAATTCAATTTCAGATAAAAGGTGACTCGATACAACGATTGCGACATTATCCTCTACGGCAATTTTACGTAAATACATACGGAACTCACGAATACCGGCAGGATCCAGACCATTTGTCGGCTCATCCAAAATTAAGAACTTTGGACGGTGCAGCATCGCCTGGGCAAGTCCAAGACGCTGACGCATCCCTAACGAATACGTTTTCACTTTCTCATGAATACGATTTTGCAGACCGACTTGCGCTACCACTTCATCAATACGCTGTTTTGTTACACCTTTATGCATTCGGGCAAAGTGCTGCAAATTTTTATACCCGGACATATATTTATACATTTCCGGGTTTTCAACGATTACACCAATGTTACTGATTGCTTCTTCATAATTTGTCGAGAGCTCTTTTCCATCGATGATTACTTCTCCTTTTGAAGGGTACATTAACCCCGTCATCATGCGGATTGTAGTAGTTTTGCCTGCTCCATTTGGTCCCAAAAATCCGGTGATCTGACCCGGATAAAAGTCCAGGTTCAAGTCTTTAATAATGTGTTTGCCCTTGATTGTTTTGTTCAAATTTTTAATTTCCACAATTGGCTGTGACAATTGTCCACACCTGCTTTCTTTTTCTTCTATTACAAGCATTGATTGGCGTACCTTGATGCTATATGTAGTGACTCGAATGACTTCACATGTAATAGATTCTAATTACTATACTGGGTGAGTATGGAAAAAGTTTCATGAAAATATAATTATGGCGAAAAAAAAACCTCATCAAGTATTTCTGATGAGGTGAAACCCGTTATTAATATTCTCCAACCCATTCATCTTTCAACAGACCATAGACCGCATGATCGACATAATGATTGTACAGCCATTCCGCCTGACGGATTGTTCCTTCATGCATAAAACCAAGACGCTCCGCAATATGACGGCTTTTCGTATTGTTAACAGCAGCATGGATTTCGACTTTTCCAAGCTTATATTCGTTGAAGGCGATATCAATGATGCCTTTTACAGCACGTGTCATAATGCCTTCCCCTTGATATTCTTCATCTAAAAAATAGCCGATCTCGCATTTTTTCAGAGACCAGTTAATCGTATTAATCGATACTTTCCCGACAAATTGCCCTTTATAAAAAATCGCTGTATCCAAACCTTCACGCTTTGCGAATTTATTTAAATTCATCGCGGCAAAATCACGTGTATCTTCAACAGTCTTCGTATTATCTACCCAACCAAGCCACTCACGTAAATAATCACGTGAACGGTCAATGAAAGCAAAGATTTCTTCTGCATCATTTTGTGTAATTAATTTTAATTGTATTTCATTATCTACTTCATAAAAGAACATTACTATCTCTCCAATCTAAGCTCCCATTTAAAACAATAAACCCTTTTTTATTTTCTTATCATATAGAGCTATTTCCGAATATGCAATTAAAATATGTAAACCATTAAAGATTTGTGTAAGTTTACCATTTTCGTACCGTTAATTGTGCACTTTCTAAAGAAAATTCGCAATATTCCTGCTTACTATTTTGGTAAACTAACGGTGAGGTGTTTTTATGGAAACTAATGAACAAGCTTGGGGAAAGTTATTAAAATATTATCGGCAAAAAAAGAAGCAAAAACAAGATGACGTAGCTTTCGGCATCTGTACGCCTTCATATTTAAGTCGGATTGAAAACGGAATCGTCGTCGCAGAGCATTCGATGTATGAGCAGCTATTTAAAAATCTGGGCATCGATTTGAATAAGCTAGAACAACAGCTCCAAGGCCAAACAACTTTTTTGGAGCAGTTATACGAAAAATTATTGTCGAATATAGAGCTTACTGCAGATGAAATCGAACAATTAACCGCTATGCAAAATGATGAACAGCCACTTGAACAGCAGCTGATGGCAAAGCTTGTGTATGCTCGCTTCCTATATTCGATAAAAGAAGATGATCAGGCGAGAACAATCCTTCTTGAAATGGAACCGTTCATCAGCTGGAAGAAAGACCGGATCACCCAGCTATTTGTAGCGATTACCGCTTTCGGGCATCTTTCTTTTCAGGAATTTGAGCAGTTGTCAATTAAAGAAGAGAACGATCAACTGTCACAATTTCTATCCAATGCTCATCCTTTTGAACTGGCTAACTACCATTATCATATCGCTTTTGCGAATCACCGAAGCTACAAGTTGCAAAAAGCGCTCGAACATATTGAAATGGCACAGCAGTTTTTCACCCACCAGTATAAACCGTTGTTTCAGCTGAAGCTTTACTCCATGAAGGGTGTAATTTTCAATGATGCACATCGATTCCAGGAAGCGCTAAAGGAGTTTGAAGCAGGGCTCAATCTGCTTGCGAATGTCCCTTCCATTCAAACACCGATGCAATGGAGCTCACTGCATAACAATATTGCGTATTGTTACGAATGCCAGGAAAACTTTATGGAAGCCGCCAAACATTATAAATCGGCAAATGACTATGATGAAGATTTGCATTCAGCCATTAACTGGATGCGCACAAGCTTTGCGCAAAAGGATTTCGACCAGTTGCATATCTTGTTAAAACGCTATGAAGAACAGCAATTTACCGTACCTCATCATATTTATCAGCGCAGACTGCTAGCATATGCTGTTGAAAACGAGATTACGATCCGCGGATTGAAATTGCTGGAGGAGGAAGCTTTTCCACATTTCAGCGAACAGCAGTATTATTCATTAACTCTGTTCTATGCTCCATTATGGGCAGGGTTTTACGAGCAGCTACATGCCTATAAACAGGCAAGCCACTGCTTTAAGCAGGCACTTGATGCAAGTGAAAAAATACGGCAGCGAATGAGCAGCTAGGGGGTTAGGATTTGGAGTTAAAAAAAGAGTATTTTTATTTGTGGTTCGGGTTTGGCGCTTCCAAACTGGGCAGCTGGATTTACTTGATCGCACTCAATCTATTAGTCTGGCATTTGACCGAGTCACCTGCTGCTGTCGCGGGCATCTATATTATTGGCCCGATTGCCCGCATTTTGTGCAGCTTTTTTGCCGGCTCAATCGTGGACAGAACGAATAAAAGGATGATCTTGATTGTTTGTGATGTTTTCCGCGCCGGGATTGTCTTTTTGATGCCGCTGCTTTCGGAAATTTGGCTTATTTACTGTTTGATCTTTTTGGCCAATATCGCCGTCTGTTTTGCCAATCCAAGCAGTACATTTATGATTACAAAACTTGTTTTGCCAAATGATCGCCTGCGTTTTAATGCGATCAACAGCATGCTCGGTTCAGGGAGCTTTATGATCGGGCCTGCGCTAAGTGGTGCCATAATCGCCATGAGCAGTACTGCGACGGCGATGTGGGTGAATGGGTTTATGCTATTGTTTAGCGCATTTATGATGTATCTACTGCCAAATCAGGAAATCAAGTCATCCACGCAGTCAACTGTACTTACACTTACTGTTATCCGAAATGATTTTAGGACTGTGTGGGAATTTATCTCGCAACAGAAATCGCTGCTTAAATTTTTCGTTTTGTATTCAACAGCACTGATGATTTGTTTTTCACTCGATTCACAGGAAATGTCGTTTTTAAAAGACTTTCATAAAGTGACGGATTCTGTATACGGCATCATTGTAGGAATAACAGGAATCGGTGCCATTGTCGGTGGCTATTTGGCTGCCCGATTCGTGAAAAAACTGTCGCTCGTCTCGTACATCGGCGTCGGGTTTACATGTACATTACTTTCCTACTTTATATTTTACTTTTCGTCGAATCTGATGATTGCGGTCGCTGCATTTATTCTACTCGGACTGTTCATGGCGTTCAGCAATGCAGGCTACGCGACATTTTACCAGCAGACAATCCCGACTGAAATAATGGGACGGTTCGGCAGTTCACTTGGACTGATCGAAAGTGTGATGCAAATCTCTTTAACCTTGATCATCGGGTTTCTGGCGGAAATCTACACGATTCAACTGACAACAAGCATCTTCGCTTTGATTGGCGTTGTCATTGCATGTATCGTCTATTTCCATCTGTTGAACAACAAACCATTGTTTACAAAGGAGGAGCTTACTTGATTACTTATGGAACTATTGTGTCGGGTTGAACTTTTGTGCAGCGGGGAGAGGGGCCGGATTTTCTAATATATCCACAGAAGTTCTAATATAATTTTATTTGTTCTAATATATTGCCGATCTTCTAATATAAATGCGGTTTGTTCTAATATGTGTCCAGGATGTTCAAATAAAGTATGTACTTCTTCTAATATCCTGTCTCGATTATCTAATAAACCGCACAAATGTTCTAATAAAATCCAGACACGGCTTCTTCTCGGCCATTTTACCCGCTCTAAAGACTGTCCAAGACCTCAAATTTACGGATTTTCTAATATCCAGCCCGGCTCTTCTAATATCACTTAAATTTCTTCTAATAAACCACTCTATTGTTCTAATAAAATCCGCCCCCCGGAATGGAAATCAATTTTACAATGAAAAAAAGCATCTTTCTAAAAGAAAAATGCTTTTTTCGACTCTTTATTTCTTACGAATCTTATAAAGAACAAACAGCGCTATAAACCAGAGCGGTGTTAACAGCAGTGCAGTTCTCGTAGACTCGGAAATGGCCATAATGATTAGTAAAAACAAGAAAAATGCTAATATCAAATAGTTGATAAATGGTGTTAAAGGTGCTTTGAAAAGTGAAGTTTTATGTAAATCCGGATGACGCTTTTTGTAAATAATATGCGAAATCAGAATAATGCTCCAAACCCAAATAAAACAAATCGCACTAATTGTTGTCACGATACTGAATGCATCGTCCGGCATCAAATAGCTTAGCAGTGCACCGATTGAAACGACGACGGCAGAAAATAACAGACCATTTTGCGGCACCGCATTTTTGTTTAATTTACCGTAAGCTTTCGGTGCTTGTTTATTATTACTTAAACTGAACAGCATACGACTTGTTGAGAACATCCCGCTATTACCTGCAGAAGCAGCTGATGTCAGTACAACAAAGTTAATTAACCCTGCAGCAATCGGGATCCCTACCAATGCGAAAACCTGAACGAACGGCGAGCTTGCTGCGCTTAATGTATCCCAAGGATTGATTGTTAAAATGACGAATAATGCCCCTACATAAAACAGCAGTATTCGAACGGGAATTTTATTGATGGCAGATGGGATGTTCTTCTGCGGATTTGCCGTTTCAGCAGCCGCTACCCCTACTAACTCAACCCCGACGAATGCAAAGACTACCATTTGGAATGCCATTAAAAATCCAAATGCACCATTCGGGAATAATCCGCCATGCTCCCATAAATTCGATACAGCCACTTTGCCTGTATCTGTTTCAAAGCCAATGATCAATAACACAATACCTATCGCGATCAACGCCACAATTGTGATAATTTTAATCAACGCAAACCAAAATTCCAGCTCTCCGAACAGTTTGACCGTCAATAAGTTCAAAATAAGTAACACTACTAAACATGCAATAGCCGGTACCCATTGCGGGATATCGAACCAGTACTGCGTGTACATGCCGACAGCGATAATGTCTGCCATTGCCGTCATAATCCAGCAGAACCAGTAAGTCCAGCCGGTAATATAACCTGCCCAATCCCCTAAGTATTCAGTGGCGAACTCGGTAAATGATGCATAGCCACCTTTTGATAAAAGCAATTCGCCAAGTGCACGCATGACGAAAAATAGTGCGGTTCCAACGATTAAGTATGCAAAGATAATAGAAGGTCCTGCAAGTGAGATCGCTTTACCTGACCCTAAAAACAACCCCGTTCCGATTGTTCCTCCAATCGCGATTAACTGAACGTGGCGATTTTTCAGATCGCGCTTTAATTCTTGTTGTTCCAAAACGATTCCTCCATAGGATAAGTATTTTGTCTGTTTACACAGCGCAAAATAATAAGTACATCATCGCGGTCCATCAAGTAATTTTTCTGGAATAAAAACAGGGACTGATATTATGCCAGTCCCTGTGTCTAAGAATAATCGATTTTGCCTCTGTAAAATCGCGTCCAGATTTTAAAAATCTGTGACATCTATCGAGTACCTTTCTATAAACAATGAAATTACATTCACTATTAAAGAAAAGTATCTCTCATTACTCTTCTGTCCTTTTGCCTGAGATTGTGAACCCTTCGGCGACGCGGTTTTTCGCGCTCTCTCCAGAAACTGCTCCCGCCAGTAGTTTTATCCACGACGATCAACGCTTGATATGTATGCAATTAGTTGCCTATAGGTCCTTGGCATCTTCCAATTCCCTATAGTTCGCGTTCAATACTATTATTGTACGATAATTCATACTACCAATTTTTTGCCGACCTTACAATGGATAAACATAGCCGGTTATGTTGTAAATAGCAATTTAACCTTATTCCCAACATAATGTTTTCTTCTTGCAGAAAAATCATGACGAAAAAAATATTACACCGAAAATTCAATATTTTCAGTGTAATATTATATAGAGGAATTGGTAGCCCTCGTATTACTGTATTTGTTTACTTCAATTTTTCCTGAACCGTTTTATCCTCTTCATAGATTGTTCGATTGATATCGATCAGCTTACCCTTTGTTGTGTCGGTTTTTTTCATTTTGACAACATACGTATTGTCCAAAGCTATTTCTGTGCAGGCGATGTCTTCCTCACTGCGAAGATCTTCCGGATAGTTTAACGTAATGACTAAAGTATCCCCATCTTTTTCGATTTTTTCAATTTCTCTTCCACAACCATCCGAATACCCTGTGACAAACAGTACTTCCTCTGATTCAAAATCGACAGGTGGAACGGATTCAAAGCCAAAAATATCGGCCCAAGTCGTATACAGCTTTTCATCCTGGACAATTGAAATACTCGTACCTACCTCAGGAGGTATCGTATCTAAATGAAACAGTAATTCATAATCTACTTTATTTTCATCATTTTCTTTCTGTACAGGTTCGGTTGGATCGGATGATGTTTCATTTTCATTTTCTTTTGTATTACATGCCGCTAGAACTAAGATCATTCCAATGACCAGCATATAACTTAACCATCTCTTCATTGACATTCACCTCATCCCTTTCCTAATTAGTCGTATAAAAAGTAAAAAAGTTTCGAAATTTCCCTCATTATATTTGTTAATATTGGTTAATTTAAACTTACGTGAGAACGTTAAATAAACTAATAATTCAGCAAGTAAGCTTTTATTATAATATGGCGTATAATGTAGTTGTTTATCCAACTATTACACCATTCTCTTGGAGGGTTTGTACAAATGAGTACACGTATTGAAAAAGACTTTTTAGGCACATTAGAAATTCCAAAGGACGTTTATTACGGCGTTCAAACAACTCGTGCATTAGAAAATTTCCCGATTACTAAAATGACAATGCACCCTGAATTAATTCGTGCATTTGCCATCGTAAAGAAAAGTTCAGCACTTGCAAATGCTGCTATCGGCAAATTGGATCCAGTAATTGCTAATGCAATTGCACAAGCATCAGATGATATCATTTCAGGACTATTACATGACCAGTTCGTTGTAGATCCAATTCAGGGCGGAGCAGGCACTTCCATGAACATGAACACCAATGAAGTAATCGCTAACCGGGCACTTGAAATTTTAGGGGAAGAAAAAGGTACTTATTCAATCATTAGTCCTAACAGCCATGTCAATATGGCGCAATCAACAAACGATGCATTCCCATCAGCTATCCACATTGCAACAGTTTCTACATTAAATAATTTAATTATGGCAATGGAAATGATGCGCGATAGCTTCATTAGAAAATCTGTAGAATTCGATTCAATCGTTAAAATGGGTCGTACGCATTTACAGGATGCTGTACCAGTACGTTTAGGCCAGGAATTCGGTGCCTATGCTGCCGTTGTTTCCCGTGATATCGCCCGAATCAAAAAAGCAAAGCAAACAATGCTGCAAATCAATATCGGTGCAACTGCAATCGGGACAGGCCTGAATGCGGACCCTGAATATATGAAATTGGCTGTAGAAAACATCGCGACTTACAGTGGATTCCCGTTCATTAAAGTAGACAATTTAATCGATGGTACACAAAACACCGATACGTACGCTGAAGTATCATCCATGTTAAAAATCGCCATGATGAATATGTCGAAAATCTGTAATGACTTACGCTTAATGGCATCAGGTCCAAAAGCCGGTTTCGCAGAAATTCGCTTACCGGAACGTCAACCAGGTTCTTCGATTATGCCAGGTAAAGTAAATCCGGTTATGCCGGAAGTCATCAACCAAATCGCTTTCCAAGTAATTGGTAACGATGTAACGATTTCACTTGCTTCAGAAGCAGGACAATTTGAGCTGAATGTTATGGAACCAGTTCTCGTATTTAATCTGCTTCAGTCAATCGAAATTATGACAAACGGCTTCACGGTATTTACAAAATACTGCCTGGATCATATTGAAGCAAATGAAGCGCGTCTGCATGATTTTGTAGAGCGTTCAATCGGTGTTATTACAGCACTTGCGCCGCACCTTGGCTATGAACGTTCAAGCCAAATTGCACGTGAAGCACTGCATAGCGGTAAATCTGTACGCGAACTTTGCTTAATGTACAACTATTTCACACTTGAGCAGCTCGATATTATTTTAAATCCATTCGAATTAACGCAACCAGGTATTGCTGGTGAACGTGCATTTGAAAAACAACAATAAACGCCAAAACGAAAGCTCCGCCGAAATATTTCCGGCGGAGCTTTTTTCTTTACGTATAGAGCACTTCTTTTGCGAGTGAGATCGCACGCTTACTAACTTCCAATTTGTCGCCGTCCGCATTCAGCTTCACGACACCATTTGGCTCATCAAAAATGGATTTCAACTGTGCTTTCGGTTTGACGCCAACCATTACTGGTCCTCTTTCGGCCTCGTCTGTTCGCAGCTTTTCCTGCTCTCGTTCGACACTTTGTTCTTCACCGAATTTCGGGAAGGCTGTAGTTTGTTGCTGTAAATTTCGGGGACGTGTCTGATTATTTAAACTTGAACTCCCTGTGCCAACAGAATGAATCATAAAGATCCCCCTTTTTATCTTTTCTTACTTTTTCGTATATCAATATCCGCGTATATTTCGACTTCCTGTAGTGCCTGATTCGCAAGCTGATCCGCTTCACCGTTCAGTTTGCGGTCAATATATTGATACTCCGGCCGGAGCCCAAGCTTTTGCAGCTTCGCATCGATTTTATCCGCCCATGTGGAGAGAACGCTATCGGTTACTGCCCATTCGCCGTTCATTTCATTAATGACGACTTGCGAATCGCCGTAAATCTTAATTACTTGATGATGGACACCCATTTCTTCAAGCTGTTCAACTGCAAGATTTAATGCCGCATATTCCGCTTCATTGTTTGATGTCAAATACTCCGCCAGCTGGTTCGTCCGCAAACGATAGTTTTTTCCATTCTGTTTATAATAGACGACAATTCCTAAACCGGCCAGCTTTTCTTCTCTATTAAATCCGCCATCAAAGTACACTTCGACTTCGCTAGGTTCTGTTTCAAGAGATTTCAAATATTTTTTCAGCTCTTTCAATGTCCATGTACTGTCATGTTCATCAGTCATTACGATACTTTTTGTGCGTCCTGTATTTTCCATATCCAGGACGAGTGTATAGGCATGGGCTGCCGGAATTGCCTCACTTCGCCATGTAATTTCCTGTTTTGACTTTGTCACGTACTGCCATTCAATCGTCAGTTCCAATCGGCTCTCCCCTTCCATTTGTCGTCTGCTGCAAATCTTCCTTATAAAACCAGTTAATACACAATGTACTAACCATTATGCCTACTATCAACGGTGGTGATACAAAAAATAAAAGTTTCTCGCTGCCAATAGGTGCTTTCATAAAGTATCCGAATACGATTGGCTGCAGAAAACAAAAAATAAAGCTTGTTAAGTAAAGTGCCCGTTTGCTGTAATTTTTACGCATGATGTACAGCACATAATACCAGGGAATTACGACAAAAAAATAAATCGGCAAAACATAAATAATGATGGACGCGGCCGTTCCAAATGTAATCATTTGATTTACATAAGGCAATGAAAATGCGATAAAGACAATGACCGCCATGACATAAGGTAAAAAACCCGTTAAAATGATTTGCCAACTCTTCATCACATTCCCCCTATTTTTCATCATTATACCAAACACCATTTGCCTATACAAAATTTGCTTTTACGGGTATAGTACAGGGGGTGATAAAATGAAGATAAAATTTTATGAAAATAATGAAAAACGTGTACTGGGCATAACATTGAAAGATTCAGCATTTGCCGAGGACAATAATATGGCACTACATGTCTGTAAAAACGAAGCGGATATTATCGAAAACCGCCAACAGCTTGCCTCACTGCTGCAAACTGATTTATCCGGGTTTGTATGCGCCAATCAAACACATAGCGCAAACTTCTTCCGTGTGGAAAAATCCGAAATCGGCAAAGGAGCCACCGATAACGCAACCGCTGTTCCCGATACCGACGCACTGTATACGTACGAACCGAATGTCGTGGTCTCAAGCTTTACCGCAGATTGTGTACCGGTCTTATTTTATAATGAAAAAACAAATGTCATCGGGGCTATTCACTCCGGGTGGCAAGGGACGATTAAAGAAATTACATTGAAGTTGCTGCAGCATTTACAGCAAGAGGAAAATTGTGATTTAAGTGATTTGAAAGTAATGATCGGGCCTGCAATCAGCCAGGAAAAATTCGAAGTGGATGCCGATGTGCAGGAAAAATTCAAAGCACTCGGTTATGCAGACGAATTTATGTACTGGAATAATGAAACGAATAAATTCCATATCGATAACCAATTGACTGTGAAGAAGCAGTGCTTGCTTGCAGGTGTGCCGGAAGAGAATATTACGATTGACCGGATGTGCACATTTATGGACGATGATGGATTTTCCCACCGACAGGACCGCTCAACAGGCAGACATTTGAGCTTTATTATGCGCAAGGAATAGATTCTTTTAAGAAGAATATGTGAAAAAGGAACACCTACAATTCAGCAGGTGTTCCTTTTTAAATATAAAGAAGTTAAAAAACATTAAAACTGGAAAGGTCATGGTGCTACAAATTCAACCTTAATTCTATCTGGATCTTCAAAAAATACAGCGTAATAATTTTCCCCTCCTGCATAGGGATGTTTATCCGTATAAAGGATCTTAACCCCCTTACTTTCTAACATTCTAGTCATATCATCTACCTCTTGACGGGAGCTTGCATGGAAAGCCAAATGGTTTAGGCCAACACGACTTCTATGGTAAGGTACATCCAAAAATCGTTCTTCAGCTTGCACGAATACAATATATGTAGCTCCGAGTTTCCAACTATGTCCGCTTTCCCACGATTGAAAAGATTCATATCCTAATTCTTCTAAAAACCAACCCCAAAAATTGATGGAACTTTTTAAATCAGAAACATACAGTTCAATATGATGAATAAGCCCTTTTGACAATGGACGACTTCCTTTCTATTACCGAATAAACGTAAACTATAGAGATTACGTAAATGCGGTGCTTTTTCGTATAGTTCTTGTAAAAACAGTTTAAAGTTCTTTGGACGTAAACATAATTCTTCTGATAAACCACCCTCATCATAAGTAATGAAAATATTTTTACCCTTCACATGTATTTTCGTAATATCAGTTATTTTAATAGTATGACTTGCTATACTTATACAAATTTTTATTTCATCGTTTTTTAATATTACATACCTAGTTAATGAAAAATATAAGCCAAACAGTATGATTACTATGAACAATGCGACTACATAATACCGGTCCTCAATTCCTTGCGATCCTAAATAATATCTACCTCCATAATTACTACCATCATTTGTAGAATAATACCTCCATGCACAAAATAAAAGCGTTAAAACAGCCCAAATTGTTTTAATTTTAATGTCCATATTAGGCCTCACATAAAATTTCATCTACAAAACCTCTATTATTTTAATATATACGTAACATTACCATAAATTTCTACTTAACGTTTCATTGAAATAAATCTCCTGTTAACATTTGCATATTGTAATGATAGTTTAAACTGAACTTCAATTTGTAAATATATGATAATAGAAGGGGAATCCATTCTCCCAAGTATTTACAAAGTTAAAGCAGATGAAGAACGTGTCTATGAAAAACTCGAAAAATTTTTCAATTTAGCGACAAAGCAAATAGACTCAACTAATTAAAAAAAGCACTGCCCTTAAAATTATAAGGGTTGTGCTTATTCATTATGTGAGGTTATTCATTAATCAAAGGCTCATCCCAGTTTTTTATACTATTTAGGTGGAGACTTAGGCATATAAGTATTGCCTGCTGCTAATATCACCTTTGTTTCAACATCATAAATTGCATATCTGCCCATGAATTCCTTGGCAGTGTCTTTAAAGGAATAAAAGAAATAAACCTGCCTTTCAGGACTAACAGCTTTATGGTAGCTAATATCTATATCCGGATAAGGGCGAATACTATTTCCATAAAAAATTAAGTAGTTAAATTCTTCTACCTCACTAAATAATACCTTTTTTCTAAAACTGACAGATGCATCAGGCATATCTTTAAAAAGTTTAGTATCCAAATGCCGATGCCTTTGCTCTTGATTTGGCATTTGGATATACTTCTGATAATATACCTGATGAACCGGATACTTCAGCTCTCTTATCGCTTTATAAAATTCATCTACAGTTTCACTAAAAACCTTTTCTTTATTTGAAGGATTTATATACCCATTATCTGAATACGCAGCCTTTGTATTTACAGAATTCCCCATTAAAACCGAAAGACTAATCGTTAATATATAAGCAATGAAGGTTAGCTTCTTCAATGATGTTACTCCTTTTTAAAGGTAACTTACCCAAAAGGATTTCCAGCTATCCTGCTATATTCTACAAAAATGCCAACACATTGCCACCTACTTTAACAGCCACCATTTCATTCAAAATGGAGGCAATTTAATTTCTGAATGTGAATCATTCATCTTATCCGATCTTTTAGATTTTATCTGATATGTAATACCAAAAATCATATTGAAAGCAAAAACAAGATGCAATGGATTAAGGATAATCCAAGCCTTGTCTACTTCTAATGCCATTTGCAATAAAATCCACAAATTCCACACGACGAAATATGCCACAATCATGGGCCAACTAAAAACTTTGTCTAGCATAAAACCCCTCCACTGACTTGGTCCTACAATAGCAGCACTTATTCCATTGTTCATAAAGTCCACTTTTTTGTAATTTTAAACTACTGTTATATTTCATCAACCACTTTAATTGCTAGAATTCCCCTTCTGTCTTAAACAATTTACATATGATTTAGATTTATACATTGTAATACGATGTACATTGGATTAATATGTATTTAAAGGCGGTGATTGTAAATAGTGGAAAAAGAAATGATGAAAGGGAGTATCGATATTTTACTGCTATCGCTACTGGCAGAACAGGATCGATACGGCTATGAAATGACAAAGCAGCTTCGCGTATTAAGCGATGAAGCCTATTCTATGAATGAAGGTACGTTATATCCTGCGTTAAAGCGTTTAGAACAACAGCGTTTTGTGACGAGTTATTGGCAAGACGAGATTACGGGGAAACGTCGGAAATACTATGCTATTACGGATGTGGGACGTGAACAATTAAATCAAAAGTTATCGAGTTGGGAGCAGTTGACCCGTTTAATCAAACGAACGGCAGGTGGATTGTATGGAAGTCGTTAAGCAATATGTTGAAAAAATTGTAGCGAATTTGCCAATCAATGATGAAGAACGTGTATTGATGAAAGAAGAATTTGAAAATCATATTTTGGAACATATCGATGAATTACGAATGGTTGGTTATTCCGAACAGCAAGCCATTCAACAAGCTTTGCAGTCGTTTGGTGAAGCGCATTACATTGAAAAAGAAATGAAAAAAGTATTGTTCCCTCATTATAAATGGATACGCTTTTGTGCAGCGATTATATTTACAACTTTTACACTATGTATTAGCGCCCACTTTATTTCAAAATGGCTGGAGCCCCGAAATGCTTCACCTATTTCCATCGGTGTGATAGTCATGTTGCTTTTCATTTGCACATTCGTATTCGGTCTATGGGAATTATTATATAAAGAAGCTAAAAAGGCTTATAAAACAAAATGGCTCAATGTGACAACCATTTTTATCGTACCGACGTTATTGTATGAATTCATTGTATATTTGCAATTCCAGCCGGATACTTTAGAAGATTGGTTACTTCAGGATGAACTGTTAATACCACTATATGTAATCTTTTATGTTGTAGGGCGCCAATTATATACGTATAGTATAGGAGAAAAAATTAGGGGTTGAAATGGCAATGGGAGTCGCACTATTAATCATAGTTGTTATCACAGCGATTGGCCGGGCATTAACTAAAGGTCAATCAATAAGAAGAAAACGGATTGTATGGGGTATCTTGATTATGATTGGATTAAACCCGTTTGTTTCCTGGCTAATTGGAATTTGTTTCGCTATTTTTGCCGGAGAAGGCTTTGCAGGAATGGGTATAATGGTCATACTGCTTATTGGACTGTTTATTATTGGTGGTTTAATTTTGATAAGTGGCCTATTAACAAAGGTAGATATCAAACAAGCGTCTCCAAAATAGGAGACGCCATTTCAAATATATTAAATCGTAGTGATTTACTAAAGGTTTTCAATTTTCTCTATATCCGCTGCAGTCAGTTCGAAATCGAAAAGATCCAGATTAGCTGCTTGGTTTTCACGGTTGTGTGATTTCGGGATAACGACCACACCGCGCCCGATTTGGTATTTCAATAAAACTTGAGCACCGGATTTCCCATACGCTTTACCGATTTCCTCCAACACTTCATCTTGGTGTTCTTCTGTTTTCATCGGTCCCCACGCTACAGGTGTAATCCCCTCTTCCTGTAATGTATCAAGAAGTTCTTTGTTCTTTTCTTTTAAATTAATTTGTATTTGATTAACGGCCGGCTTCACTCTCGCAAATTCTTTCAATTCATCCAGATGATTTTTCTTAAAGTTCGAAACGCCGATTGCTTTTAGTTTGCCAGCCTCATAATATTCTTCAAAAACTTCCCAAGTATTTTTTAGCTGCTCTTTGTCTTCGATCGGAGCATGAATCAAAAGCAGATCCAAATAGTCTGTTTTAAAGTTTTTTAGACTATTGTCGATTGCTGCTCTTGTCGATTCCTTTGAAGAAACATATTCTTCTCTTGCAGGAACTTTTGTCGTAATGAACAACTCTTCTCGAGGCACTGTGCTTTCCGCTAAAATTCCCCCGACAAGCGCTTCGTTTCGATAACTAATAGCTGCATCTATTGATCGATATCCCAGCTCAAGTGCTGATACAAGTTCAGGAATATCATTTTTTAATTCACCGGTATAGTCATTATTTTCTTTACCATACGTATTAGTACCAGTACCAACAATCGGCATTTTTAATCCATTATTAAGTGTGATGTATTCCATAGTTTAGGCACTCCCTTTGTATCTCTATTAATGTACAAAATATATTATAACAAAGTATGGAATTTTCAGAAATCAATAAGTGCGTAGAAATTAAAGATTTGCCCTAAATACCTTTATACCTCGGGTTTTCCTTCGTAAGAACATGTATTGATATGACTGTTGATTTAACCGAGTTTGTAATACCGCTGTCCCCTCTACTATATTCAGCTGTTTCCCCATTCTCTGGTACTTTCTGCAAATTAAATAATCTAGTGCCTAATAATTGTGTACTGTTCATTTGTAAATATTTCGAATGAACTCGAAATGTAATTTACTGTTCATCTCCCGTTCATATTCACTCTATAAACTATGGATGTAAAGAAGAGATCGGAGGAAATTACAAATGAATATTGCGTGGAAAGAAATAAAGAAAAACAAAGTAAGATTTTTAATTTTAGGTTCAATTATTTTTCTTGTTAGTTTATTGACCTTTATAATATCGGGTTTGGCGAATGGATTATCGCAAGACAACGCTTCGTTAATCAAAAATTTGCCAGAAGGTCAATTTTATATGAATAAAGAGGGAGATGAAACTTACAATCTTTCAAAAATAGACAGTGATATACAGAATGAAATTATAAATAAAGAAAAAGATGCAGTGGCATTCTCAATTCAAATGGGTTTTTTAAATAGCGAAACTGACAAACAACATAGCGTTGCCTTTGTTACGTCCACTAATTCAGAGCTATTTAAAAATGTTGAGGCCGGGGAGATTATATTAGACCAATCAATGGAGGATAAAGGGATAAAGGTTGGAGATGTCTTAACGAATAATCAATTTAGCGGTGAATTTAAAGTTAAGGGTTTTGTTGATCAGAAGAAGTTCAGTCATGCCCCTGTTGCATATATAAATATGAAAAATTATCAGGAAATCTATCGAGTTATGGAAATGCAATTGTTATTTATACCAGGTGGAGAATCTTCAGAACAATTCACGGGCCTACAATCTTTTTCGAACAAGGATTTTCTCAATACAATTCCAAGCTATAATGCAGAACAAATGTCTTTAAATATGATTGTCTGGTTTTTAGTTGTAATTAGCGGCATGTTGTTTGCCATCTTTTTCTACATGATGAATATTCAAAAAGTCGGTTTATATGGGATTTTAAAGGCAATTGGCATGAAAACAAGCAGGCTATTCAAAATTATGTGGACACAAATGCTTTTTATTACGATAATTTCGCTTATATTGTCCATTTCATTCAGCCAAGTATTTAATATAATTGCACCTGAAGGAATGCCTTTCCATTTAACATTTGAAACAACCGTACAACTATCTTTAGTTTTCCTATTCATCGGTTTTATCGGGGCTACACTCTCTGGAATACAAATCAAAAAAATCGAACCATTACATGCAATACAACAAGGAGAGGCTTAATATGACAATATTTTCAATTGAAGATTTAAGGAAAACATTTATTACGGGGGAAATAGAAGAAGAAATACTTAGAGGAATTAACCTTACTCTTAAAGAGGGAGAGGTAACAGCATTAGTAGGCGCATCAGGTTCCGGTAAAAGTACGCTCCTTACTATAGCTGCTGGATTACAACCCGCATCAAATGGGCAAGTTATTTTCGATGGAAACAATATGACTACAATGAGTTCTGAACAGGTTCGAAAAATACGGGCCAGTAAATTTGGGTTTGTCTTTCAGTTTGCTCATCTTGTTCCTTTTCTCACAGTTGAAGAGCAATTAATTTTGATGCTGGATGTTTCTGAATCTAACTTAAGCAAACAATCAAAAATTACTGAAGTTCATAACATTTTGCATCTGGTTGAAATGGATCATAGAAAACAGGCCTACCCCTCTTCTTTATCAGGGGGGGAAAAACAACGGATCGCCATTGCCCGAGCTATTATCCATAAACCGAAAGTTCTCTTCGCAGATGAACCAACAGCCAGCCTAGATTCAAGGAAGTCTAGAGATGTTATGTTGTTGATTCAAGAGTTAACTAAAACTTTAAATATTGCTACATTAATGGTTACCCATGATGAAGAATTACTTTCATTTGTAGACCATGTGATAAAAATGAGTGATGGAATGGTTTTGCAAAGTGAAGAGTAAATTGTGCAAATTTTAAAGCAGGATCAATTTAAGCAGAATATTAATGAACAGCCTGGATGTTGCATGGCTGTTCATTTGAGATGGTTTAAAGTAGACAAAAATTTTTCTAAAACAGGAGTATAAGAATGACAACAATTCTAATTGTAGATGACGACATCAATATATTACAGCTTGTAAAAATCCATTTAGCCGAGGCAGGATTCAAAGTTGTCCAAGCAAAAGACGGGACTCAAGCATTAGCAGTTCTAAAAAGAGAAGGATGTGATTTAGCAGTAGTCGATGTGATGATGCCTTTTATGGATGGTTATGCACTAACAAAGGTAATTCGAAAAAAATATGATATTCCAGTCATTCTTTTAACAGCTAAGAATCAAATTGAAGATAAGGAAGAAGGATATAAATCAGGCACAGATGATTATCTAGTCAAGCCGTTTGAACCAAAAGAATTACAATTTAGAATAGAAGCCTTACTACGACGATATGATAAGCAATCCGATGAATCTGTTATTCATTTAGGTAATATAACTATAAATAAAAAAAGCTATGAGGTTCAGTTTGGAGAACGGACGATTCTGTTACCCTTAAAGGAATTTGAACTGCTGTACTTCCTGGCTAAAAATTCTATGCAAGTATTTTCTCGAGATCATCTAATAGAACACATTTGGGGTGTAGATTTTGAAGGAGATGAGAGGACAGTAGATGTTCATGTAAAAAGATTAAGGGAACGTTTTTCTAAATTGACAGATGATTTTCATATTAAGACTGTGCGCGGGGTTGGGTATTCATTGGAGGCAATCAGAAGATGAGATCTCTTTATGTGAAGTTTGTTGTGTTCACGATTGGAATTATGATTTTTAGTGGAATATTAGCTTTTTTAATCTCAAATATGTATTATCAGCAAAAATTAAAACCATTTAATGACCAGAAAAACACAACAATTGCATTAAACATTGCTGAATTTACCGGGAACCAACCTGATTTAGATCTAAAAGATTATTTTGAAAACATTTCGTCAATTGGTTATCAAATTTTCCTCGTTGACAATTCCGGTAATGAATTTTATTTTGGTGCACCCTTTAGGGAAAAGACATTGTCTCATTCCACCAAAGAACAAGTAATAAACGGTGATATTTTTCATGGGATTCTAAATTTCCCACAGGAGACATTTGTTACAGGATTTTTTGCAAACGAATTGAAAAATACGATTGGTGTTCCATTGACACATAACGGGAAAAAGTATGCGCTTTTCATTAGACCGGATATTAAGCTACTGTTTAACGAAATGCATATTTTATTCGGATGGCTGCTGGCTTTGGCGATTATGCTGAGTATTATAATGGTCATTTTTATAACTAAATATTTAGTTCGTCCGATCTCAAAACTTACATCTGCAACAAAATCACTCTCAAACGGAAATTACAATGTCGATCTTGATACTACCCGTCATGATGAATTAGGTGAACTTTCACTTAGTTTTTTACGGATGGCCAGTAAACTGGAGCAGATGGATGAAATGAGGAAAGAGTTTATTTCGAATATCTCTCATGATATTCAGTCACCTTTATCTAATATAAAAGGATATGCAAACCTTTTGAAAAGCGAATCCATGAGTCCGGAAGATAAAAGCAATTATATTTCGATCATCAACGGAGAGATTAAAAGACTGTCTACATTAACAAGACAGTTATTACTTCTTGCTTCGTTAGACCGAGATGAGGATATTATGAAAAGAAAGTCAGTTAATATCGGAAAACAAATTAAGGAACTTATACGGAGCAATCAGTGGCAAATTGGAGAAAAAGGTATTACGCTCGGATTCACATTACCGGATGTAGAGATTACTGGGGATCCGTCCTTACTTAATGCGGTCTGGGACAATCTGTTAACAAATGCCATCAAATATAATAAACCGAATGGCATTATTGAAATATCCATTAAAGAACAAGGAAAATCGGTGTTGGTATTCTTTGAAGATTCGGGTATAGGTTTGAATGATAAAGAGAAAGAAAGAATTTTTGACCGCTTTTATCGAGTAGATACTGCACGGTCGCGTTCAATTGATGGAACAGGACTGGGACTTTCAATAGTTGCCGCTATCGTTACATTACATGGTGGAATCATTCATGTGAATAGTATTGAAAACCAAGGAACGAGCTTTGTCGTAGAATTGCCTGTCAGGTAGTAACAGTAAAAATAGATTGTATCAGACAACTACAATTGCCAAGTGGCAGAAAAAATCAGCTGGCTTGAGCACGGTAAAATACCACTTTCAATCCAACCGATTACCTGTCTAATCAAAACTCAAAATAAAGGGTTCACTATCAATTCATATGTGAATTTGATAGTGAACCCTCTTCTCTGTTCCAATCATACCGGATAAACAAATATTATTTATTGAAAAGGTCGGTGCTGTGCGGTACATGCTTTTTTGCTGACGGATCAATAAACAACCGTGCCGCACTAATGGCAACCGGCGCTTCACCGAAACCAGTTGCAATCAACTTCACTTTTCCATCGTAAGTTGATACATCACCAACAGCATAGATTCCCTCGATATTTGTTTCCATTTTAGAGTTTACAATAATGGAATTTTTCTCAATTTCTAATCCCCACTCCTTGATTGGACCTAATGACGATTTAAATCCATAGTTCACAATTATGTCATCAACCTCAAGTGTTTCTTTATCCCCTTCTGCATTCCGGATGATAATTTGTTTAATGCCGTTTTCATCGCCAAATAACTCATCTGGCATATAAGGTGTTTTGATCGCCACACTTGATTTGAACAGATTTTCAACACTGTACTCATGTGCTCGGAATTGATCTCGTCTATGGACAATTGTAACTTTGTCAGCAATAGGTTCAAGCATAAGCGACCAGTCAATAGCTGAGTCTCCTCCGCCGAAAATAACTACATTCTTTCCCTTAAAATCATTTATATCGCTGATGAAATAATGAAGATTTTTGCCCTCATAGTATTCTGCTCCTTCAACTTCCAATTGTCTTGGCTGGAATGCACCAAGACCTGCTGTAATAATGATTGTTTTTGAATAATGGATTTCTTCATTTGTTGTCAGCTTAAATGTTCCGTCATCCAACTTTTTAATCGTTTCAACACTTTGACCAGTTACTACTGTTTGGTCAAACGCTGACATTTGTTCTTTCAGATTATTGACAAGTTCCTGCGCCCGCACCTTCGGAAATCCTGCGATATCATAAATATATTTATCAGGATAAAGTGCAGCAAGCTGCCCACCTAATTGTGGAAGACTTTCAATCAGTTTAACTTCAAGCTGGCGCATGCCGCCGTAGAATGCCGTAAACATCCCCGCAGGACCTCCACCGATAATCGTGACATCATATACCTTTGAATCTTCCTTCATATTGATGGCTCCTATCATTATTGGTTTATTTCTAATAAAGATGGACTGATTAAAGTCTATTATTTTCAAATCCATTTTACACTTCGATTGTAAGTTTCCACTATAATTATTTTCAAAACCTATACTGTGTATTTATGTTGGTATATTCTTATTAAATTTAAACTTCATAATGGATCGTCATTCCCTCAATTATCCTGTAAATCTTCTTAGTCCTTTTATGAATGACTAGCCTTCTTTATTCAGAAAGTCGGTATTTTTACAATTTTACACGCTGCAGTCTCAATGCATTCAACACAACCGAAACGGAACTGAATGCCATTGCTGCGCCTGCTACCCAAGGTGCGAGGAAACCGAGTGCAGCGATCGGAATACCGATGACATTGTAGGCAAACGCCCAAAACAGGTTTTGTTTAATATTCGTCATCGTTTTACGGCTCATTAATATCGCATCGGCAATACTGTTCAGATCTCCACGGATTAAAGTAATGTCCGCCGCTTCCATCGCTACATCCGTACCCGTACCGATTGCCATCCCGATATTGGCTACCGCAAGCGCCGGTGCATCATTAATACCGTCACCAACCATTGCAACATTACGTCCTTGTTGTTTCAAGTTTTCAATTTGCTGTGCCTTTTGTTCCGGCAGTACTTCTGCAATGACTTCATCAATGCCCACTTCAGCAGCAATTGCTTTGGCAGTACGTTCATTATCCCCTGTCAGCATAATGACTTTCAGACCAAGCGCGTGCAGACGTTTTACCGCTTCAGCAGATGTTTCTTTTACCGTATCCGCCACAGCAATGATTGCTGCAAACTCTTTATTGATCGCAACAAGCATCGCCGTCTTCCCTTGCTGTTCCAATGAAATCAGTTGCTGTTCGATCGGTTCTTCAATACTAATTTGTCGATCCCGCATCAGTTTTCTCGTACCTACAGCTACTTCTACATTATCCACTTGTGCTTCAATACCAAGCCCTGGTAGTGCCTGGAAGCTTGAAACAGCCGATAGCTTAATCCTGCGCTCTAATACACCTTCAACAATTGCTTCTGCCAATGGGTGCTCAGACTGTTTTTCTGCAGAAGCAACAATGCGCAGGACATTATTTTCTTCTAAATCACTGAACAATACAACATCTGTCAAAACCGGTTTCCCGTTTGTAACCGTCCCTGTTTTATCGACAACGACAGTATCGACAAAACCAGTCTGTTCAAGGTGTTCCCCGCCTTTAAATAAAATACCAAACTGTGCCGCACGTCCTGAACCCGCCATAATCGACGTTGGTGTCGCCAAGCCAAGCGCACATGGGCATGCGATGACAAGTACTGCAATTGTCGCCTCAAATGCCTGAATGAATTCTCCTCCGATCAGCCACCACAACATGAACGTCACAACGGCAATTCCTACTACTATCGGTACAAATATATTAGAAATCTTATCGGCAAGACGCTGAATCGGTGCTTTGGAACCTTGTGCCGACTCGACGATTTTAATGATTTGCGACAATGCTGTTTCACTGCCAACCTTTAATGCCTTCATTTCCAGTGCACCATTTTTATTCAGTGTTGCACCATAAACGAAATCGCCTAAATTTTTTTCTACCGGCAGACTTTCGCCTGTCAGCATCGATTCATCCACCGCAGAAGTTCCGGAAACGACTTCCCCATCGACTGGAATCTTTTCACCCGGCTTGACGCGGACAATATCATTGATGCGCACTTCTTCAAGTGGTACCGCCTGTTCAACGCCATCACGGATCACAAGCGCTGATTTCGCCTGCATGCCCATCAATTGTTTGATCGCCTGCGAAGACTTGCCTTTTGCACGTGCTTCAAACAGTTTCCCTAATAAAATCAGCGTAATGAGCACCGCGCTCGTTTCAAAATACAAGTGTGGCATATGACCGCTCGGATGTGCGAGCATTTGATAAATACTGTAAAAATAAGCCGCACTTGTTCCCATTACGACGAGCACATCCATATTTGCAGCACCACTGCGCAATGATTTATATGCCCCTACGTAGAATTGCCAGCCAATAATAAATTGAACAGGTGTTGCTAATACTAGCTGTACCCAAGGATTCATCAGAATGTTTGGTACATATAAAAAGCTCGTAAATGAAAAATGGGCAACCATCGTCCATAACAGCGGCAATGATAGAATAGCCGCGGAGATGAATTTAATCGTTTGCCGTTGAATCGATTTTTCACGATGATCAACCGGATTGCCTTCAACGACGGGCTGTGCGCCGTACCCAATCTTTTCGATCCGTGCAATAATATCGGATACCGAAACTTGTGACGGGTTAAATTCGACCGTCGCTTTTTCCAATGCCAGGTTTACATTTGCCGAAGCAATTCCATCCATTTTTCCGAGTACTTTTTCAATTCTTGCCGAACACGCTGCACACGTCATTCCATCGATTGTGAAGTCCGCTTTCTCTTTAACGACATCATAACCGAGTGCCTGAATCTTTTGCTCGATATCGTGTGCTTTAATAACCGTTTCATCATATTGAATTGCCGCTTTTTCAACCGCTAGATTGACGTTCGCCGACTCAACTCCATCCATACGGTTCAGCCCTTTTTCAATCCTTGCCGAACATGCTGCACACGTCATACCTGTTACCTGCAATGTCAGTTCTTTTGTCATTTTCTCACCTCTTTATACCTCAAGGGGGTATAAAATTTTATAAAAAGAGAGGTTCTCTATAGTAGAGAACCTGAAACATCCGAAAACTTCAAATTAAACAACGTCATAACCTTGTTCATCAATTGTTTCTTTGATTTGCTCAACAGTAACGGCATCTTCGTTATACGCAACTGATACCTTTTTCTCGGCAAGATCAACTTTTACTTCCTGTACACCAGCTAATGCGCCTACGCTCGTTTCTACAGATTTTACACAATGACCACAAGACATCCCATTAACATTTAACGTTACATTTACCATACTTGAACACTCCCTATTTTTTCATCATTTTTTGAATAGTTACGACAAGCTCGTCCAAAACTTCCGTATCGCCTTCATTCAGACGATCTACGACACAGCCCTTTAAATGACCTTCAAGCAAAATTTTCGCGACACTGTTTAAAGCAGATTGGGTTGCCGATAATTGTGTAATGATATCATCACAATACACGTCTTTATCAATCATACCTTTAATTCCGCGAATTTGCCCTTCGATTCGATTCAATCGCGTCGTTAAATCTTTTTTTATCGGTTCAGGATGATGACTTTTACGACAGCTTTCTTCATGTATTCCCAAATGACTATCGTTTTCATGAATCATTCAATCAATCCCCCTTACTTGAATTCAGATTATCATACCTATTAGGGGTATGTAAAGCATTAAGAAAAAACGTTGAAGTTCTCTAAAAGAACCCCAACGTTATTATTTTTCATACACACCATAATGGAACTTAGCTGTTAATCGTACATCCCGCTCAAACTGGTATTTTTCAAACCAGTCCGATTTATAATGTGCCTTTAACACAACACGGTTTTTGGCCACACGCTTTGCCTCGGCCACCCATTCATCCGTTAAAGTCAAATGCTTACCGGCATAGCGCAGCGCTTCGAAATTCGTCGATTCTTCAATGACTTCCTCAAACATCGGATCCATGTAGACGACATTAAAGCTGTCATCTTCTTGATTTTTTAAATAGTCCAGCGCCGTTGAATGAACGACTTCGATATTACGCATTGATGCAGTTAATGGAAGTTCAGTCGTATCATACGTTTGCATTCCTGTTTTTACAATAAACGACACATTTTTATCTGCTTCTACACCGATCACTTTACCTTTTTCACCTACAACATAGGCAGCCAATAAGCTGTCAGCACCGATCCCAAGGGTACAATCCAAAAATGTATCCCCTTCTTGCAATGCACATGCAGTAAGTAATGGTTCATCTTCACCCCGGGCGACACGTTTCAGACGAAATGCGGCTGAGTTCGGATGAAAAAAGAAAGGCGCCTCGGCACCTTTCGCATAGTATTCAAAACGATTTTTTCCCGCAACAATGACATTGGCATCATACACTTCTGAAAGCTTACGAACCGAACGTTTTTGGCGCGGAACAATTCTTGCCTGCAATTCCCGACTTGCAAATTCAGCTAACTGAAGCGATTGCTCGTCCGGCCTGCCTGCAGTTGTGACGATTGTTACTCGGCACATACTTGTTTTAACACATCTGATAAATGATCACGGATTTGTTCCATTGGATGACCTTCGATTTGATCACGTGGAATGAAGTACGCTAATTGGCCATCTTTTAATATTGCCATTGATGGTGAACTTGGTGGCACTTCATCAAAGTATCCGCGCATTGCTGCAGTCGCTTCCGGGTCTTGACCAGCAAATACTGTTACAAGCTGATCCGGTTTTACATCTGCTACCGCTTCACGAGCAGCTGGACGGGCAAGACCTGCAGCACAACCACAAACTGAATTGATTACAACTAAAGCCGTTCCTTTAGTTTCAGCCATAAATTCGTGTACGCTATCTGCTGTTGTTAATTGTGTAAAGCCTGCACCCTCAAGTTCCGTACGCATTGGCTGTGTTACTTGACGCATATATTCATCATAAGCATTTGTCATTTTTATAACCTCTTTCTGTTTATATGTATTCACATCGCTCATTATATCAATCATAGGACTAGTTGTACAAAAATTGGATTTCAACGAATTACTTACAACTATAAGTTCCTCTCAAAAAATCATACCTATTAAGTTTAGTCAAATATATCGCTTTCTATTTATGTATAAAATTTTAATATTTTACAAATTATTGAATTTTGTATTTTTAGCATGTTTCGACATATATCTCGTCCGAAGTAAGATAGGATGAAACAGTTGTCATTTTACTTCAACAAAAGTTTAACCTACCAACTACTACTGAAGGGAAATTTATCGATGAAATTTTTACTGTTTAAAAAGCTATTAAAAATACGTATTGAGAGTAAAAGAAAATTGATGTACAAAAAAGCAAATGATTTAGGATTCACTCATCCGGAAGTCGTGAATTGCAGTCAGGAATTGGATGAATTACTTAATAAATATTCGGATATTGCAGCTTAATTAAAATGAAGGATTACATATTGTTTCGCTTCTAAATATATTTGAGTTAATATCGATTTATTAATTGCACTTAGTTCATTGAATATCAATGAACTATGTGTTTTTCTTTTATCATTATGCATCTCTCTCTCAAAAGAGAACTAATTTCCAATACAAAACACTATGTATATTTTCCAAAGTTACTGTTTTTGTATACCTTATGTATGAATAAATTATTTATATGAGTGCTCCTATAGATAAAAAAATAGCCCTCCACAAATCAAATGCGGAGGGCTTTATTTATTTTGTTTTAACATATTCTGAAATTCCCTTTCTAATTAAATACATACGTTTTAATTTATTTAATCTAGGATTACTCTTCACAATATTTTCAAAAAAGTTTGTTGCCCCCATTCTTTTTAAAGCTTTCATCCGTATTCACCTCCCCTTTCTGTAATATAACATAAATAGTCAGAATATTCCACAAAATAATCAAATAAATGATAATATATTTTTATTTAATAAGATTACATATAATTCAAGCTTGTAATCCTCTAGCTTTTCTATTTACCGGATGTACAGCCAAAATATTATCTACAATAAAATTTCGTTTTGCATGACGGGTAAAGCAATATGCCTGCACATGATCACCTGAAATTTTAATTAGTTTGATTCGACGCTTTGTTATTGACTGATCTTTGGCGATATACACAATATCCAATATTTGATGGTGTTGCATCGCCTTTCTTAATTGTTCCTTCATCCATTACACCTCGCTCTTCTATATTATAGAACAAGTGTTCTGTTTTTACAATTATCAAAATTACCCATTTAATGAAAGTTCACTGCCAATATTTTGATTAAAAGTACAAAAATAAATGCCGGATAAATGGATTTCACAATACCTCATCACGGTTAACTCATCTTATTTTTAAAGGATTGTTTGTTCCGAAGCAGCCTAACCTATCCAAAAGCTCATTGTAATAACATAATGCTCCCTATTATGTTAAAATAATAAAATTCGAATATGAGAAGGCAGGTCCACCGATGAATATTTACCCCTATGAAAAGAAATATGCAGCGCAAATTGCGGCTTTACTCAATGATTTTTTACCATTTGAACCTGAAACGGCCGATACCGTCAACCAGGCTGGAGGCATCCGTTATATAGCGGTTAATGAACTGGAGGAAGTTGTCGGTTATATCGCAGGTTATGAAATATTGGATTTCAACAAGGAGTTCCCTTACTTTCACGAAGAACTGCAGCCGTTAAAGGAACTGGTCGCATCAGGCATCAGTTATTATACAAGCCATTTTGTCGTTCACCCAAACGAACGCAAAAAAGGAATTGGAACAATGCTTGTTCGCGCTTACCTCGAAGCCGCACAACCGATTGCAAAAACAATTGTTACAGTTGGATGGGTACAGTCCGATACAAACCGCTGGGCAGCAGAGCGACAATTTGCAGCACAGGGCTTTGAACCCTTTATTTACATGCCACGCTATTTCGAGCCCTATCAAGTTGATTGCCCAAGCTGCAAAGGTCTTTGTTATTGCGATGCACATATTTTTGTGAAATAAGCGCTGACTTGATTATGGGACACAAACAGAGTGTTAAAATGAAAAGTATATGCACGATTTTATGCAAAAAAACTGATGCCTTTGCAAACCCCTTGTACGTTCAAACCGTTGTCAATATTGGCTTTTAGTAGAAGTGTATAAAACATTGTATAAAGAACATACCTATAGATAAAGCAGGAACGTTGATTTAACAACGTTTCTGCTTTTTTCGTGTATTCCCAAACTTTCATTTGGGAACGTTTATTAGGTTTATTTTGTATACTTTAAAAATCCTTGTTGCGTTTAGTTAAAGGTAATATTTCTTATTGAGATAAATGTTTGTAGTCTAATATCTCAATTTCGAAACCGTGATTACATTTCTGCTTATTAATCTTCTCACTATCACAGGACGGGGATATTCTTACCTTAACCAAATCTTCTTTAACATTTTCAACATTTTCATTAATGTCTTTTGAAGGAATCTCAATTTTTACAGTAACATCATAGGAATGATTCTCGTTGTAAGTAATACCAACAATCCTTTTCCAGTGCCAAATAAGGCGATTATCTCCTCCATACTCTTTGATAACTCTTTTATCAATAGTTGGGAAGATAATGTCTGAAATAATGTCCTCTGTTGTGACATACATTTCTTCTGCTTTTGTTATTGTTTCTGATTTTGCTACTTGCATAGAAGTAAGAATAATCAATATAAATCCTAATAAGACTAAGTAATGCTTAACCATCAACACTCACCTCTGGTTTACGTTTACTCCTTATTCTTCGTATCTTGTTACTTTTTATTCAATAAACCTATCTCGTTAGTTGAATAAAATAAAGCACTCAAAGCGTCCTTTGGGAACATTTCATTGAGATTCTATTTATATTTTACCTCCATTCAGAACGAGTGAATTGAGCAGTCCTCTTTAAAATGATTTCTCGCAGTGTCTCAGAGCGTTATTTTCTAATAAAAACAGCGACAAACACTGATTTACAGTGCTTGTCGCTGTTTAAAATGTTACCAAGCTTCGATTTGGGAACGTTTTTTAGGTTATATATGAATATCATATAGACTAAATAAACACATTATTTTAATAATGTGTAACTACATCAAATGAAGCTGGATTACCATTTAACTCAAGGTTTATAGTCTTATAATTAATATTTGATTTTAATTTAAATACATAGCGTGAAATCTTGTCCTCTTCTTCCCCTTCTCTAATATTAATTGTCACTTCTGAATCAAATGTATGACTATACCCTGGGATATCATTTATTCGTTTGTTAGTTTCATAAACAATATAATAAGTGCCTTTTCCATTAGAAAAAAGTTGTATAAGGTTTTCTTTATCGATAGGATTTTCTTTAAGAATCTTTTCTATTTTTTTAGGTAAACTTTTTTCAATAGATATGGAAGTTGTAGTTACCTCTACACAGCCACTTACAATTAATAAAGATATCAGTATTAAAAGAATCTTCTTCAGAATAATTCACCTCTAAGTAATTTTACTTTTCAATACCAATTCAACATTTTTTTATCCTTGTTAAATCGTCCCCAAAGTGTCATTTAGGAGCGTTATTATGTATGGAATTGTATTACTCGAATGATTCAACAAATAAAAAGTTATTTTGAAGGCGGTGTTTCTTTAAACCGTTTAAGCAAAAATAAAATTAAGTTGTAGAAAACTAATGTGAAAAGGAAGAGGAAAAGATTGTCCCTCCACTGAATCTCGTTGTCTTCGTAAATATTTAAAATAGTCATACCTATAAACAAAAGACTTGGATATACAAACGGACGTATATATTTATTTGTAAAAATGTTCTTAACCTCCTTTTGCAGCAAGATATTGTTCTCTTCCTTAAACAATATCCTATTTTTTACTTAAATAACATTCCCAAAGCGGTGTTTGGGAATGTTTGTTACACTAAAGCACCCGTTAAAAGAATATCTTATAATTGTTTTAAAAGATTATATGTATATTCAAGTTTCTCTGTATTAGCAACATCTTTATCTGTTAGAAGTTTTAATTCTATTTTTTCATTAGGATGTCTCGGTATGATTTGGTTGGTTCCGAACATAAAGAAGAGGCTGGGACATAACCCAAAAATGATTTCCATTCCGGGACGCTTTCCGCGGGCGTGGCCTGAGCCTGTAGTCTCAGGCGTCACGCTATTCCCGCAGGAAGCTTTGCTTGTAGCGAAAGGCGTAGCCGTCAGCTACACTCGCCCTGCATTCCAATCAATTTTGCAAAATATCCGTTTCTTAATAAAGGCTTTCCTGTTATTTATCGGTTATTCTACTTATGTCCCAGCCTCAAAACCTGTAATGCTTTTTTATTTATCCATTAACCGGACCTTTGTTAATGTTCGTTAACGACTCGTTCACTGCAAAAATTTTGCTGTTGATCGCTGTTATACCAAAGCCATTTAAACGTTTTGAATGCATTTCCAAGTATGCGGCAGCAGTTTCCTTTGTTTCAAATAAGTAAATACCACCCGCTTCGCCAGCTTCCGGATCCTCTGTCCAAATTTTCCAAAGCATGCCTTCTTCTTCATTAATACTTTCTGCCAATCCTTTAAACCCGGCAGCCATTTCTTCACCGAATGGACCGTCCATTTTGAAATCTACTTGTAAAATATATGCCATTAGAAGTGCCTCCTTTTTCTGTACACTCTAGCTTATTTCTTTATTGTCCTGCAAAATCCTTCTCTTCGTTATTCAATTTCCTGTACTTCACAATGCATCGCGTCTTTTGCTTCATGCCAAGGGACACTGTAACCTTTCCCTTTTGCACAGAAAATGCTCGAAGAACTATATTCCGGATCGGCGTTTTTATTGTAGCCAATTTGTTCAATGATTTCTTCACTGTTATGGCATACATCATAGCCATCGAATTGCAGTGTTAACGCGCCTTTCCCGTTTGTATAAGCGGCAAATTGAGTGGAATAATCCATAAAGGTTGCTACAGGAGCCCGCCCGTATAATGTCACGGTGTCTTCTGTTAAAATCGGTGCCTCGAATGTACCGCTTGCCTGTTGGATATCGGACATCATCCGGCCGATATGGTCGTTTGACGCTTTCAACTTAAATCTGTAATACGGTTCCAACAGTACATTTCCCACTTGTTCAAGCCCTTGCCGCAATGCTCGAAATGATGCCTCACGAAAATCCCCGCCTTCTGTGTGCTTATTATGTGCACGTCCAGTTAGCAGCGTAAAATGAATATCCGTTACCGGAAAACCTGTAAGCAATCCGTGATGGTCCCGCTCAAATAGATGCTTTTCGATTAACCGCTGATGTCCGACAGTTAAATCATCAGCATGGCACTCGTTTGAGAATGTGTTGCCTGTACCACGCGTGTTCGGTTCCATTTTCAGATGCACTTCCGCATAATGCTTTAGCGGTTCAAAATGGCCATAACCGACAGTAAGGGTAGCGATCGTTTCTTTATAAAGAATTTGCGGTTTGCCGAATTGCACGTCAATTCCGAAGCGGTCCTTCACCAGTTCCGTTAATACTTCCAGCTGAATCGTCCCCATAACATGAACCGAAATCTCCTGGAATTTCTCATTCCATACAACTCGTAAACTCGGCTCCTCCGCTTCAATTTCACGGAAAATCCGGTGAAGTTCTTTAATATGTAATTCACCTTCGTACATTACTTTCGCCTGCAATGTCGGGACCATTTCAAATTGGGCAGGGTTTGCTTCATTAGCGCCAATCACATCACCAATAATCGGCGTCGTCAGTCCCTTCACCGCAAAAATATCACCTGCCTGCACTTGCTGAACCGTCGTAAAGCTGTTGCCATTATATAGCCGGATTTCCGTTACCTTTTCGGCCGTTTCACCGAATGTAAATTCATCACGCACCTTTAAAACACCCGATAAAGCTTTCATAAATGTGAGGCGCTGCTGATTGTCATGGCGAATTTTATAAACTTTCCCTTTAAATGGTCCGTTCGCATCGAATGTTGTTTCTGTCAGTTTCGCAATCGTTTCGAAAAACTCCAGTACTCCTTCATCTTTCAGAGCTGAACCCGACATACAAACAAAGGCCTGTTCCTTTTGTATCATCTCTTTCAGCTTTGCGGTACAGTCATGCTCCGTTAATTCGTCAGCAAAGTACTTTTCCATCAGCTGCTCGTCACGTTCCGCAAGCCACTCTTTTACTGTAGTAACAATGCCATTGTTGTACAGGAGGGCATTTGGGGATAGGTCTTTTTTAATTGCAGCCCTTACTGCATCAACATTCGCTCCTTCACGATCTATTTTGTTAATGAATATGAATGTCGGCACATGGTGTTCCCTCAGCAAATGCCAAACGGTTTCCGTATGCCCTTCAATTCCATCGATCGCACTGATAATGACAATGGCCGCATCCATCACGTGAACCGCACGCTCCATTTCCGGTGCGAAATCGATATGCCCCGGTGTATCGATCAGTGTGTACACTTGCCCGTTGTAATCGATCCGTCCCTGCTCCGCAAAAATTGTAATCCCGCGCTGACGTTCAATCGCATGATTATCTAAAAAAGCATCTTGGTGATCGACACGACCGCGCTTTTTAATCGCATTTGTATGATAAAGTAATTGTTCGCTAAATGTCGTTTTGCCAGAATCGACATGAGCGACTATCCCGATAGTAGTATGCAATAGTATTCCTCTTTCTTTTTTGTAAATTTAGAATCTATGTAAGTTACTCTTGTTAAAGAACCTAACGCAGGTATGAAGCTCGCAAGTACTTACATTTTAACAGAAGATGAATAATTTTGATTCATTCATAGAAAAAAGCCATTCTCCTTTCACGGCCAGTAAAGGAGAACAGCTTGTATATCGTTTATCCATTAGAAGTGGAAATCATCTTCACAAATAATCAACTCTTTCGGGTCATACGGTTCAATATGAACAAGTGTTGTCGCATAAGGATTCAACTGCTTCACTTCATTTTCAATTTGCTCCGTAATGGCATGTGAATCACGTACATTGAGATTAGGATTTACACTTACTGTAATATCGACAAGAATTAAGCTGCCGTGCTGTCTGCCACGGACATCGGTAACGTCACGGACACGCGGAATTTTCGAAACACGTTCTTCAATCGAACTGATCAATTCCGTATCAAATCCGTCCGTTAACGAGAACACCGCTTCTTTGAAGATTTCTATCGCTGTTTTAATAATGATTAAACCGATAATGAAGGCAGTAATCGTATCGACAATCGGGTAACCTAATATTGCTGCAGAAATACCGATTGCTGTTCCGATACTGACAAATGCATCAGAACGGTTATCGTAGGCTGCCGCTTTTACAGCAGAACTGTTAATTCTTTTTGAGAGATTCAAGTTATATTTATATACTGCAAACATGACTGCTGCACTAAACACGGCAACAATAATTGTTAAAATGGAAGGATCCTGGTCGATCGGATTGGCGATTTTTTCAGCTGCTGATATAAGCACCTCGATACCGACATAAATCATAATAAATGAAGCGACAAGTGATGCGATCGTTTCTGCACGAAAATGTCCGTAGCGATGGTCATCATCAGGTGGTCGCTGGGAAATTCTGAGCCCGATTAAAACGGCTACTGAAGCAATAATATCCGTTGTATTGTTTAATCCGTCAGCCTTTAATGCTTCTGAATCCCCTAGGTACCCTGCCGCTAATTTGAGCGCGCTTAAAAATATGTAGGCAATAATCGATAAATAGGCACCTTTTTCGCCCGCTCGTAAATTTGTATATTGCTCCAAAATGTTTCCTCCCTGAAAAACTTCTTTAAACACGAAAGAGGTTACCCCGCACAAAATCGAACGGGATAACCTCTTTTACATATCGTTAATAATAGTATACCAAAAAATCATGGAAAAACATACATACAAGAAAAATATTATTTTATTATAACTTTCTACTTAATCTAAACAATCCTTGTCAATTATCATAGTTTTCGGTTTTATCCGACGTAACGGCATAGATATGAACGATTTGACCTTCTTCCGACAAAACGATGCCATTCAATTGACCTGTAAAATAACATCCACCGTCTATTCCAATATATTTTTGATCTTTACTAATCCAAATATCATTGCATTCATGAATATGTTGTAATGGTGTATGGCCAAATACATTGATATACGGAGTTTTATTTTCGTGTTTATAATGTTGGCGTATCCATAAGAAATTATCATCGTCTGTTTCCTCAACTGTCGCAAAACTCGAATCAAATCCAGCATGTGTCAACAACAGATTCCCTGCAATCTCATATAATTTGCCGTTATTTAAAAAATCCAATTCCTCTGCAAATTTCTCTTTTACGATCTCCGCTTGTTCAATCGGGTCCAGCTCACTTACTTCATCCGGTAAATATTTTAAAAATGAAGCCATTGTTTCCCGACCGCCATATTTATAATAGAAAGCGTGCTTTTGTCCGGGATTGTCGAGAAAATCCAGCAGCATCGCTTCATGATTCCCTTTACAAAAAATAACCTGTTCTCCGTACTGCCGCTTTAAGTTCATAACTTTTTGCACGACCTCATAAGACCTTGGTCCCCGATCGATTAAATCGCCAAGTAAAACAAGTGTATCCTTTTGATTCCAATATGTTAATAACTTTTCAAATGCTTTATATTGACCGTGGATATCACTAATAATGAAATAATTTTTCATATTGCACCTGCTTTTCTGCAACCTATTTTGCGCTTTTTACTGCCATATTCGGTTTACAACAGTTTGATTATTGCTAAACTCTATTTCAAAGACATCCGGATTTGACAGCTGCTTCCATTCTTCAAAACCAAAATCCGATTGAAAATGATTGAGTAGTAATGACATTATATTGCCGTGTGTAACAATCGCCAATGACATATGAGTACTTTGTTTTAATTCTTCTACAACTTCATTAATGCGTTGTGCGGCTTCATTACTTGATTCCCCGCCCAGGAATTTTAAATCCTTGTCGATATAGGTTTGTTGTAACTTTTCATACCAGTCGGGAAGATCTACACTGCTTAATACCCTTTCTTTTAGACGATCATCTAATTTAAACGGAATATTATTTTGTAAAACAAAAGACTGGATTGTCTGGACTGCCCTTGTATAGGGGCTTGAAATGACTCGTTCTATATTTAAGTGCTGTAAAAATTCTGCTAAACGCTCACTTGCTTCCTTACCAGCCATAGTTAAACATGCTTCCGGTGCCTGTCCCTCAGCTTCACAATGACGAATTACATACAGTTTCATATCTGAAATCTCCTTGCACTTCATGATAAGACATACTACCACTACATTATGTATAGCCACTTACTCATATACAGTATAAACTAATACATACAAATAATAGAAGACGTGAGGTAACAAAAAATGGAAGATTGGATAAAAAATTTACCAAGGCATGCAATTTAAATTATGGCGGCCAATATTCCACCTTAAGTTATGCACCGTTTTGTTGCTATGGCATCAGGAGGGATGGATACCCTTCCTCATAATGGCGCGGTCATCACCCTGCTGGCGGTAACAGGATTAACACATAAGCAGTCTTATCGTGATATTTTTGCTATTACCATCATTAAAACATTAGCCGTATTTGTTATTATCGCTCTTTATACATTCTTCGGATTAGTTTAATAGGCTGGTAGTTATGAAGTGGGCTGTGTTATATACAGAGAGTTTTCAATAGTGCTTGGACAATCAAAATTAAACGGAGCCAGCTCTTTTGGCTCCTGATCTAGGAGGCGGTTTTTGGGTGGTACTAAATAAAGTGGTTTTCATTACAGGTGCAGCACAGGGTATAGGATTTGAAATAGCAAAAGATTTTTATACTAAAGGTGCTTTTGTCGTGCTGACAGATATTAATGAAGAAAAAGTAAAAGCAGCAGCGAGCACGCTTGGTGAAAGAGCTGCTGGATTAAAATGCGATGTTACAAAAGAAGAAGAAATTATAGCTGCAATAAATGAAACAATCCAAAAATTTGACCGGATTGACATACTTATAAACAATGCTGGGATGCAACATGTAGCAATGTTAGAAGATTTTCCAACAGAACGGTTCGAACTCTTATTAAAAATTATGTTAACAGCTCCATTTGTATTAACCAAACATGTATTACCACATATGAGAAAACAAAAATTTGGTCGTATTATTAATATGTCTTCCATAAATGGACTCGTTGGATTCGCAGGAAAAGCCGCATATAATTCAGCCAAACATGGGGTTATCGGGTTAACAAAAGTCGCGGCACTTGAAACGGCATCAGATGGCATTACGGTTAACGCAATTTGTCCAGGATATGTAGATACACCACTTGTTCGAAACCAACTGCAAGACTTGGCAACAACACGCAATATTCCTCTCGAAAATGTATTGGAAGAAGTAATCTATCCACTCGTTCCCCAAAAACGATTACTTGATGTAAAGGAAATTTCTAATCTCGCTTTATTTATTTCCAGCGAGGATGCAAAAGGAATGACTGGTCAGGCTGTCGTTTTAGATGGTGGGTACACAATACAATAATTAAATACAGGTGTGTTGAAATTTAAAATTTAAAATTTTCAACACACCTGTTTTCTGTTAGTTCAATTCACTTTCCCCTTACAAACTACTGTTAATTTGGCCGATAAATTTCCACCAATCACTTAATCGTGTCGGATAATATATATTTTATACGATTATTCATTTGAGTTAATTCTTTATGATATCGAGCAGTTGTTTCATAGCTTTCTTTGCTTCCGGAATCGGAAATACCGGAAAAACATGATTCATTCTCGGGTATTCGAAGTAATGGATTGTTACACCTTGTTCTTTTGCTTTATCCAGTAACATAGCTGCATCGACAAGCAGCAGTTCACCAGTTCCGACAAAAGCGGTAATTTGACCGATGTCTTTCAGTCCCCCATGGACAGGACTTATTTTGTAGTCGGTTAACTCCAATCCGTCCGCCCATAACCTGCCAAGCTCCTGTGCACCTAGCACACCTAGCATCGGGTCCAGTTTTTCAAGTTCTTTATAGCGCGGATCTTCACCGCGGACATCGAGCCATGCGGAATGTAGAACAATATGCTGTGGCTGTTTTTTTGAGAACCTCTTTACATCCTGCGCCAGCGCCAATGCCAGTCCACCGCCTGCTGAATCCCCCATAAAAATAAACGGCGCATCATATTTTAAAACGAGCTGATCATATAAATCATGAATGGCAGTAAAGCACTCTTTATGTGTATGTTTAGGCAGCTTCGGATAAATCGGCACGACAATCGTGAAGTTTGATTCCTGTGCAAGCTTCACTAAATAGCGCCAATGAAAAATCAGTGGATCATTAATATAGGCACCACCATGGAAATAATAAATGACCTTTTCCGGTGTTTGCTGTTCATTGATCGTGTAATAGTTCATGCCATTCAGTTCGTCTTTTTGGATTTGGTGCTGCTCTTTGAATTTAGCATCCAGTTCATACGGTCTTTCATTATGTTTCATTGCAATAAAATCATCGAGCAGGCGTAAATCCATAAATTTCTTTTTCGTTCCGCGCAGCACTAAAAACTTCTCAAACAATACACTTTGCACACTTCGCATACAATGCCTCCCTTTATCTCACACCCAATTTAACATTTTCCCTTTGTTATCAATTCGCCTAAAATCGATTGATCCCCTTCTAAACGGAAAAACGTTACCCTTATACATATGCACATTTATACTTCGCTAGAAAAGTCCTTATGTAACTTCAATCTCTTATTATTCCAATAAAATAAAAATAAGATCATTTTGAAACTTTTTTCCAACTTATTCGTAAATTAGGAAATGAGTTTAGAGGGGGCATGTTCATGCTTATTGGATTTTACAGTGCACTTATCATTTTCACTTTATTATTTATCATTGCTGCTTTCTTTTTTATCCGGCAATTCGTAAATAAGAAAGTATCCCCCTATAATTTGAACACAATTATGCTTGGCGTGCTTTCGTTGTTTATGCTGATTGTTTCAGGGATTTACAGCTACGATTTCTATCATCTGCAGACAGGTGATCAGAAAACTGCTGGAGGAAGTTGCGAAATCACCTTTGTAAATGGGCATGGCAGAAGTATCGATACGACTGAGGTTACGATTGAAAATAAAGTTTACAATATTAAATCCAGTACTTACAAAGACTTCCCTGATGGGCATTATCAATGTGAATTAACGTTTTTACCGATTACAAAAATTGTGACGCAAATCGATATTGTGACAACAGGAAAGAAAGGTGATTAAAATGATTGATTTTTCAATTGCATTCATACTTATTTTAGTTTTTATTACACCACTTATTCTATCAATCTACTACCGGGAAAAACCGAAAGTGGATAAAGGATTTAAAATCGCCTATCATGGGCTATCATACCGCCGTAAATTTTTGCGCGACCTTTATTCCATTCCCATTTGTATCATAGCGTTGATCATTATTTATTTGTTTGAAGGTTTCACTAATCTCTTTATATTTTTCACGCTATTTTTCATACTACTTTTTGGGATTCAAACTACGTACAATTATATAAAGTGGAAAAAAGAGGATTAGAAAAAGCCTGAGTTCATCTGGAACCAGGCTTTTTTCCATTATTTCACTCCGCTCGAACCAAAGCCTTTGTCACCGCGCTCCGAATCTGTCAGCTCGTCCGTTTCTTCAACGAAAACTTGCGGAACATATTGAACGACTAACTGAGCGATACGCATCCCCTTTTCAATCGTAAACGGCTCTTTCCCGTGATTAATTAAAATAACCCCGACCTCACCGCGGTAGCCTGCATCGATCGTACCTGGACTATTTAACACAGTAATCCCGTGTTTCAATGCTAATCCGCTACGTGGACGTACTTGAGCTTCTGTTCCTTCCGGCAATTCGATTTGAAGTCCGGTTTTAATTAACCCGTATTCTCCAGGCAGTAAAACGTTGTCTTCAACCGCACTCAAATCCATCCCTGCATCCCCTTCTCGTGCCTGTTTCGGCATTACGGCTTCGGGGTTGGTTTTCTTAATTTTTAATTGAATCGACATATTCATCCAACTTTCTCTTTTTATATACTAACTTCATGCAGTTATAACAAAACCATATTTTTTCTTAATTTTCAATAGGGAGGGAGTTGTCTAGGGTTTTGGTTGGATTTATGCAATCATTCAATAGGCCCTTTACTTTTAGGTTGTTAACGCTTATACTCAATTCAACTATATATTGTGTTTTTTTAACAAGGTACTACTAAATGTAGTTTAAAAGGGAAGTTTGGTGCAAAGCCAACGCTGTCCCCGCAACTGTAAATGCTGACTGAAGGCGAATAGACCACTGTGCTACTGGCATGGGAAGGTACGTCTGACGGATGAAGCAAAGCCAGGAGACCTGCCTCGTTAAAACTACGTACATTTCTTCGGGGAATAGGAAATGGAGGCGCGCTCTCTTTCCGTTTCCATTTCAAGCTATCCTGTTTTCCGGGATAGCTTTTTTTGTTTTTTTCCGCAAAATATATACGGCACAATCATTAGTAATACTTATATAGCGAGGGATTCTATGATGAAACTTTATACGAAAACAATTTGCCCAAAATGTCTCTGGGTAAAATCCGAACTTGATGCAGCCAAATTGGAAGTAGAAGTCATTAATATTGATCAGGATGAAAAAGCAAAACAACAAGTAATCGATGCAGGTTTTCAGTCAGTGCCGTTATTTGAAATAAACGGTGAATTTATTGCAGAGCCGACTTCTATTATCGATCGCATTTCTGAAATAACTGCATGATCATTTATGCTTCACGAACTGGCAATGTACGATATATCGTGCAAAAACTCGGCTTGCCCGCTATGGATCTGGCCGAAGTGGTAAAAATCGATGAACCGTATCTGTTACTTACGTATACGGATGGATTAGGCTCTGTCCCCCCTATCGTCGACCAGTTCATGACGGCAAACTACGAATTATGCAAAGGAATCATCGTAAGCGGAAACCGTAATTTCGGTCATGATTTTTTCGGCCGTGCTGGTGACACTTTAGCTGCACAATACGGAATTCCGTTAATAGAAAAAGTGGAAATGCGAGGAACTCCGGCTAATTACGAATCGATTACAGATTACTACTACTCCATTTGGAAAGAGGCATCGATATGAAACAGTATTTAACATTAAATAATGATATATTAAACCGTTACCGCGCAACCGGCGAACTGGATTTGGCGAAAGACAAAGAAGCGACACGCCGCTATTTTCTGGAAGACGTCAATGTCCGTCTGCGCTATTTTATCGATATTGAGGAAAAAGTTCGCTATTTGGTCGATGAAGGCTATTATGAAAAAGAGTTTTTGGAACTGTACTCGATGGACTTTATTAAACAAATGTACAAAAAAGCCTATTCCTACAAGTTCCGGTTCCCTTCATTCATGAGTGCTTCGAAATTTTATGAAAGCTATGCGATGAAAAGTCGGGACGGAAATGAGATTCTTGAAAAATATGAGGACCGGATTGTCATCATTGCCCTTTATTTAGCACAAGGTGATGAAACATTGGCGGAAAATGCCATTGAAGCGGTTATGACTGCCTACCAGCCGGCAACCCCAACTGCTTTAAACAGCGGGAAAAAGGCGCGCGGTGAGCTTGTTTCATGCTTTAAACTGACAATGGATGACACGATGAATTCAATCGCCGAGAACATCGGTTATTGTTTGGAGCTTTCCCGTTTAGGCGGCGGTGTCGGGGTAAACTTGACCGATCTGCGTCCATTAGGGGATCCGATTAAAGGGATCTTAAACCGTGCGAGCGGGGTTATGCCCGTTGCGAAACTGCTGGAGAATTCGTTTTCTTACAGCAACCAATTGGGGCAGCGAAACGGTTCCGGCGTCGTCTATTTAAATGTTTTTCACGGAGATGTTGAGTCATTCATTTCGTCTAAAAAACCTAATGCAGATGATAAAATACGACTTGCTACGTTATCGACAGGCATTATTTTACCGGATATTTTCTTTGAACTGATGCGCCGTGATAAAGATATCGTTTTGTTCAGTTCTTATGATATTTATAAAGAATACGGCAAACGCATGTCGGAAATTTCGATTACGGAAATGTACTACGAACTATTGGATAATCCGAACATCCGTAAACTGAAACGATTAAATGCCCGTAAATTATATACGGAAATAAAAAAAGCGCAGTTTGAATCAGGTTACCCGTTCGAAATATTCGATGATAATGTCAATAACGCCCATCCATTAAAGGAAATCGGGCGTGTGAAGATGTCGAACCTCTGTAGTGAAATTCTTCAGTACCAGCAAACAAGTGTCATTACAGACCAGAATGAGCCGAATGAATATGGCCTCGATGTTTCTTGTAATTTAGGTTCAATCGATATTCACGAAGCAACGAAAGTTCAGGATTTCGGGCAGCTTGTTGAAACAGCAATGCGTCTTTTGACGAATGTTTCAACGATGACCGATATCGTCAACGTCCCTTCTGTATCGAAAGCGAACAAAGTAATGCACTCAGTTGGATTAGGTGTCATGAACTTGCATGGACACCTCGTACAAAGCGGCATCCGTTATGGTTCCAAAGAGTCCATTGAATTTATCGATTCGTTTATGGAAGCACTGAACTATTACTCGTTAAAAGCATCAATGGAAATCGCGAAGCAAAAGAACGAAACGTTTTATCAATTTGAGGAAAGCGATTATGCGAGCGGTGTTTACTTTGAAACTTATATAAATAAAGAAGAAAAAGAACTTACACCTGAAGTGATTAAAGCACTTGGGGGTACACCGATTATTACTCAAAATATGTGGGAGGAATTGAAAAAACAAGTTCAGCAATATGGATTATTCCATAGCTACCGACTTGCAATCGCGCCTTAACTGACTAGGGCTTTCATTGTTGTAAAACAGTGTCAAAACAAGTGAAATTGCTGGAAAGCCGTAAAGCCAAAAATACGACAACGTAATTGGAAACGATAAACGTGAACGTTGCGAAAGCAGAAAAAAATTTTTGGATAGCATAAGGTGAAAAAAAGCATATTTTGTGAGGTTGGAATTCTCGCTAAATATGTCCTAAGTGCCAATACAATCGGTAATCAGCAGCCAAGCACCTTTTTATGGTGAAGGTTCAACGACTATAATACTTGGTAGGCAAACGCCTATATTGTATAGTCTACTCCCTTTTAAATATCAGGAAACTGAGGGTATTAAGGACAGGCAGTATCTCTTACATCCGCAGCTGTACCGCTTCCATCGCCCCTGTTACTGAACGTGTGGAAGTACGTGACTATGCGGACAGTCGAACAATTTATCCGATGCCATTTTTAACGAATGATAACCAGGAACTTTATACCGAAGCATATGAAGTTAACCCGTATGAACTGATCGATCTTTACGCAGCCGCGCAAAGGCATGTCGACCAGGGGATTTCCATGACACTTTACGTGACGGATCAGTGGAACACAGAACAATTAGCAAAAGTCTACATTTATGCGTGGACGCGTGGCATTAAAACCGTTTATTACGTACGCCAACGTTTACTTACAATTGAGGAGTGTGTCGCATGTCAAATTTAACGTATAAAGCGGTCAACTGGAATACCCCGACGAGCGAACTCGCACGTATTTTTTGGGATCAGCAATGGAAACAAATCTGGTTCCCCGAGGAAATCGCAGTCAGTAAAGACGTCAAACAATGGAAGGAATTCGAGCATCAGGATACATACAAAAAAGTGTTCGGCGGCCTGACATTGCTTGATACGGTACAAACGAACATCGGCATGAATGAAATTGCCAAGTATACACCTGATTTTCAGGAAAAAGCGGTGTTGACCGTATTCGGATCGTTTGAAGCAATCCATGCAAAGTCTTATTCGTATATTTTTACAACATTATGCACAAACACGGAAATTGACGAAGTTTTTGAATGGGTGCAAAAAAATGAGTTTCTTCAATATAAGGCTAACCGCATCGGCGAAGTATACACCGCGATAAAAGAAGATGACCCGGAAAGTTTATGGAAAGCAATGTTCGCTTCAGTTATGCTGGAAAGCTTCTTATTCTATTCCGGCTTCTTCTACCCTCTTTATTTGGGAGGACAGGGTGTATTGCGAAACAGTGCGGAAGTGATTAGCTTAATCTTGCGTTAATATCGTGGCGCAAGTAAAACTCTTTGAATTCAGGGAACATCCTAACGTTTAGTCGAGGACAATCCTGAGCCAAGATTGATAGTTAAGAGATTGAAAACTATCAATAAGGTGCAACGGTCATCGAAAGCACATGTTTTTACATGGAAGCGAGTAGAGTAGGATACAAGTCAAGAATGGTATCCGAAGCGGAGAGATATAGCAAAAGCTATATATGATATGATCTGATCTTATAAGAAATTATAAGCTGCATATAGCAGAAGTAAGAATGACGAACTTACTTGAAACAAAATGGACGAATCAATCCACGGAGTAGCAGTCGGCTTTTTCGCCCAGAACATTTTCAAAACGTTCCCAACAGAAAAACAGCAGGAGCTAACTTTGTGGGGCTATGAATATTTACTCGATTTATATCAGAATGAAATGAAGTATACCGATGATTTATACGCAGAAACGGGACTATCTCCCGAAGTTAAAAAATACGTACGCTACAATGCGAATAAAGCGCTTATGAACTTGGGGCTCGACACGATGTTCCCTGACGAGGAAGTCAACCCGGTTGTCATGAACGGAATTTCCAATACTGGGTCCACCTATGATTTCTTCAGTCAAAAAGGAGCAACTTACGCGGTGGCTAAAGTGGCCCCTATTACGGATGATACATTTAAGTTTTAAAATTAAAACGCTATGGTTTTTGGTCATGGTCCATAGCGTTTTTTTCAAATTAGATTAATTCTTGCTTATTGTAAAAATGAATAATCATCTTTATATTCTTCTTTTGCAATCTCCTAATTTAACTATTTACTGCTTGTTTCAAAAAGCTTCTTTAATGGTTCCGGAATCTTCGCAACCTTTTTCTTTTCTAAATGATAAAATCAGCCGAATTGTTTCCCCATACAATGAACATGCTTCTCGGTAGTAATCTCCAACTCCATTTCCCAGCTGGATTGTCCGATTTTCACCATCCAGCACCGTCCGGCCGGTTTATCAAAAATTGTTAAAGGAACTTTGTATTCTATTTCTGTTTTCAAGATTGGTGAAATTTGCACAGCCATCATGTCTGCCAATGGATAATGATTATTTAAAAAAGCCATGCGTAGATCCTCAAACCACCGCACGTACACAATATTACTGACAATGCCCATCGCATCAATATCATAGGTATTGATTTAAATTGGTTGTTCTGCTAATAAAATTCTCATAATTTTTGTCCCCCTTATTTTCCCTCTTCATAACGAATTATTGACCAAAAACCAATATCCTCAAATCCAATTTGCTTATAAATGCGCCCTTAAGCAATTTGTAATTCCATAATCTCTTTTAAAATCAGAAATCTAATTCAGACATTTTCGATATATTTATAAGTAGGATACGCTTCGCTAACTAATCTTCTCACTAGTATATTTTTATCTATACTTAATATTGTTGAAGCAAAATTAACACTCTGATATTCAATACCGTCAATAAGTACCTTTCTTGCCTTTTTAGATAAAGGATTTTCTCCAACTTCAATGAACTTATAATTCGAAAAGGACTCACTCTTAACTCTTTCTGATATAGTTCTATTCGGGATACCTAGCTGACGACTCGCTTCCATTATTGAAGCGTATTCAATCCCATCAACGCAAATTCGTTTACTCTTCCTCGAATTATGTGAAAACTCCCCTTTAGGAGTTTTCTTTATCTGAACCTCTATAAAATTAGGGTATGCCTTATCTTTTAGCCTTTTAGCAATAACTTTACGATTTATACGTAGCTGTCGTTCAGCTTCCATCATTGAATGATAAAACACATCATCTATAATTATACCTTTGCTTTTTCCATTGTTCTTCATCATTGTATTACGAGTCGATTCTGAAATTCCTTTTCCCTTCATTCTCTTTCCATTTTCGACTAATTTCCTTTTTACTTCTCGCTGATGAGCCACTTTTATCTTATTATCTATACACTCACGTTCAGAAAAGTGTTTCTCCCACCAATTATTATATAACTTCCGATTACGTATTCGACTTGCTGTGCCAGATGGCAGTGTATGGATTTCTTCAATTTCAGCATTAGTTTTTCCCTCTAACATTTCCTCTACTATCATTAAAAACTCTTCTTCTGTGACATTACCTAACAACTCAGCAACATCATTTGATTTGGTAGGGATGTAATTTTCCACTAGAGCCCATAAAGTTTTAAATCTATGTTTATGACGAATAAGTGAAACATATCTATCATGCAAATCATATAATTCTCCGATAAATTTATTGCTCTTTCCACTGACAAACAAATCTACTAATTCAAAAAATTGTTCATTAGTTAGTTTTGCCATTGGATTTTTCTCCCCTGTAATTCGTTGAGACATTTCTCTCTTACGTTCTTCGGTAATTATTAAACCATGTCCACCTTCTCCACCTAAGGTTAGATTATAACCATTTTTATAAGAATCATATTTTTGAATAAATCTGCGTTCTTCTACTGAGAGACCTTCCTTTGAAATATTCTCATATGTAGCGATGATATATGTCTGAATATCCCCATACTTATCGAATGCCTTTTGTAAATAACGATTATAATGCTCTCCTTTTAGTAATAAATTAATATGATCTTTAATTCTTTTTTTTTTTCAATTAAATGATCTTTTCCAATATAATATTTCCCATTAATCACCAAAGCATATATTCCTTTTTTCATTTTCTTTCCCTCGCTTTTTCTCTCTCTTGAAATTGGGAGATTACTTACATTGGTTTAACAACCTTTGACTTTGGAACATAAGAAAAGTTAAGATCTAACCATTTAACATTGTTTGTGCGAGTTCTATTGTGCACTCGAAAAATCAACATACCAAAGCTCCTTAGCCTAAGCTCCATTGTTTTTTTCATAAGAATGATTTTCTGGACAAATCCACCATACCTTTAAATTACAACCTTTAGAAACTTCAGTTGGAGAGATAATAGTTGCATTTTTAGAAAAATCCCATTCAACAAGAAGTTCTGGAAATAACTTAGCAATAGATTTCTCCTCAGTAACTGTTCTCATAAATCATTCACCAACCTTTATTCGTAATTTTTATATCAAGATATTCTCACCTAAATTGTAAATGAAAATGATTAAAAATTCTAACAATTAGTAATGTAGCCCCTATAACTGATGATACGTTTTAATTCTAAAAGAAACGCTATACCGAAAATCTGGTATAGCGATTCTTCCTATTTAATTTGTTCATTTTATCCATTCTTTAAAAATCGGGTCATGTGTTGAAACTATCGGCTGGTAAGTCGCCCCTTCGTTTATATATTGAAAGGCTACATTAACTGCTTGCATTGCATCATGTGTCGCCCCGTTTATGAGTTCTAGATGCACTATAAAATGCACTGAACATCCCGGCAGGACCACCGCCAATTATACAAACATCGTAAATCATTGCTCTCCCCCATTATTACTGTACAAAAATATCTTTATGTAATTGTTGACTATCCCCTTCTACAGAAAAACAAGCAGCACCATTCAACAGATAACCCCATAGCTGGTTGTAAGGCTGTTTATGAAGCGCAGTAATCAAACAGGCAATGGCAACACCGTGAGAAACGACAGCGATTCTCTCATACGGTAACTGTAACAAATATTCGTGAAATGCAATCATCCGGTTCGTTACGTCTCCAAAGGATTCCTGAGTCGTATTGATAAACAGTTCAGGCGAATTCATATAGCAACAATACTGTTCATCCTTTTGAAGGTCCTTAATATAGCTGCCTTGCCAATGACCTAGCTTGATTTCACGTAATGTATCGTTTTTATGAATGGTGTGGTCCGGAAACATGAGACGGGCTGTTTGCACTGCACGCTTCAGGTCACTGGAGAATACAATCTCCGGATTCCAGTTAACGGACATTGCCTGTTCAATTCCTTTTGACGTTAATTCTGAGTCAAGCCATCCTTGCAGACGCCCTTCTTTATTCCAGACAGTTTCACCATGACGGTAGTAGTTAATGATTTTTGACATATTTCGTTATTTCATCCTTGCATTTTGTCCAGATTGCTTTACTTTTTACAGCGATTCGAAACCATACGCCGTCCAAGCCGACATAGTTTTTTGTATGGCGCAATACGATTCCTCGTTTTAATAAATACTCAAAAAATTTATCCGAATTATACTGTTCCGGTAATTGAAACAATAAGAAATTCGCTGCACTGTTAGATACTTTACAACCAATTAATTTTAAGTCCTTCACCATCTGACTTCGTAAGATACTGCTCTTTTCACGAGATTCCTTCACAAAATCCTTGTCATGTAAACAGAGACAGCCGATTTCATTTGCAATCGCGCTCACATTCCAATGCGGCAAGTAATGACGGAGTTTTCCTGCCTGTTGACCGATGACATAACCGAGACGAACCCCTGCCAGTGCATACATTTTTGTCATGGATCGTACGACAAATAGATTGGAATAGGTGTTTACCAATGAAACAACGCTCTCCGATTCATCGGTCCAGTCTATAAACGCTTCATCGACAACAAAATCGCAGTGGGGATACTTTTTAATCAACTGTTCAATCCAATATTTTTTCAATAATACGCCTGTAGGATTATTCGGATTGCAAATATAGCAAGCATGGACATCTTTCAGCTGTTTCTCCAATATTTCCTCATTAAATCGATATGTTTCAATATCGTCAGCTAAAATAGATTGAATGACACAATTCTGCTGTTTTAGTGTTCTAGCATACTCCGAAAATGTTGGCTGTAACAAAGCAATCTCCTGTCCATTGAAAAGCTGTGCCAAAGCCATTAAGCCCTCTGCCGCACCATTTGTAACGACAACTTGATCGGCTGCTACTTGGTGAACAGCTGCCGCTTGCGATCGAAATGGTTCTGCTTGTTCATCCGGGTAGCCAGCAATTTTTTCTAACAGGTTTTGCCACTGTTGCTTTACTTGCTTCGGTACCCCCAGATGATTGACATTTTCGCTCACATCGATGACTTGATCCGGCATTTTTAAATTCAACGCTTTATATAATGCTGCCGCATTAGCCCCATGTGCAGGCAATTGCATACAATATTCCCCCTGTTATCACTACACACCATGTACAAACATACATGTGCCGGATCGCTTTTTTAATATGTATTCTTTGCATCGTTTCGTACGGTTCACCCATATAAGCACGGAAGGATTCCACCCCGCCATAACGATTAAACCCGCCTAAACGAATTCCTAACTGAACAGCAGTAGCTGCCTCCAAATATCCACTATTCGGGCTTGGATGTTTTTTAGCATCCTTTAGCCAGTTTTTATAGCGGTGTTTGAAAGGTTTTGCCGTCTCACATTTTATAAATATAATAAGGAACCACCCGGAAATTCTGCTGGGCAGATAGTTCGCAACATCATCCAATTTAGCTGCAGCAAAGCCAAAATCAGCATACCGTTCATTTTTATACCCGATCATCGAATCCAGCGTATTAATCGCTTTATAGCACCATGCACCGGTTGCACCAAAACATAACGCATACATAAGCGGAGCCGTCACACCGTCACTCGTATTCTCTGAAACCGTTTCAACGACACCCCGTACTATTTCAGGTTCATCCAGATGATTCGTTTCACGGCCTACAATCCAGCTTAAATATTTTCTTGCTTCGGGTAAATCATTCGCTTTCAAGGAATCGTAAACGAGCATCGCCGCTTCTTTTAATGATTTCTGGGCAAGAGCTAAACTAATCAAAAAGATTTCGACTACAAGCCAAAGAAGAAGATGTATTTTTATTGCAAGAAAGACAATTAAGAAAACCGAGCCCGTTGTGATACTTATCGTGAGAAAAACTGTTAGTAATCCATTGATCCGTCTTCTACTGCCACTGCCATGATTCCATTTCTTTTCGAAAAAAGAAATCATGTTTCCGATATATATAACAGGATGTGTCCATTTTTTCGGATCCCCAACAATACAATCGATGAGCACTGCGATTACACAAATAATAAAATACATCGTGCCACTCGCTCCTTTATTTTCGTTTGATATGAAATGAAAATTCCAGAGCATATTCGATGCTCTGGATAAACTTTAACATTAATGATGGTGGTGATGTTCATATCCATGTTCTTCTGCATATTTTCGGAAATTCTCTAAATCGATCATCCCTGTTGATGTACCGTCTAAAGCCTGGTCCATGCGCTCTAGCAATACTTTCTTTAAATTCGGATGGTAGCCGAAATAATTTGCAAGTAAAAAATCTACATCTTCATATTGCTCTGTAAACTGCTGGACCATTTTAGCCATTCGTTCCATCAACACCCCTGTAAACAAGAAGTATGGAAGCATCACAATTTTTTTTGCTCCAAGTCTTATACAGCGTTCAACCCCTTGTTCTACTGATGGAGTCGTTACGCCCATAAATGCACTTTCTACTATAGGAACGTCTAGTTTTTCCCATAATAAACGGGTAATTTTATAGAAATCGCCATTTGCATATGGATCACTGCCGCCGCGAGCAATAAGTAAAATAGCTGTGTCGTCATATTTTTCATCAGGATTGAAGCCTACTTCTGTTAATCGCGACTTAAGAATTTCGAAAATTTCTTCATGAATCCCAATTGTTTGACCATATGTAAAGCGAACATCCGGAAAATGCTCTCTTGCATGTTCGATTTCGGCCGGGATGTGCATTTTTGAGTGTCCTGCGTGTAATAAGATGATGGGAATTACATGGACTTCATCCGCGCCTCTTTCAACACATAGCTGAATCCCATCTTCTATATTCGGTGAAGCAAATTCCAGAAAACAAGTTTCAACTAGTAGTGCTGGATCAATATACGTTTTCGTCTGCTCGACAAACTGACGAACTTCCTCATTTCCAGCCTCTAATCTACTACCATGCCCAACAAATAAAACTGCTTTTTTCAATGGTCCTTTTCCTTTTTTATATTTATCGATCCCTTTAATTCGATTTTCACGTCGGATTCTTTCCCCATGTTCCACCGAATAAATAATGGATGATTCTTCAGCAGTATCCTGAACTATTGCACGAGATGTTTCCTCGTTTTGAACGGAATACCATGTCCCTTTCGGATAATCGATGACAACACATTTATCTTTACATCGACCATTACAACGGGTACGTGATGTATGAATCCTTTCATCTAAACGATTTTTACGAATTTCATCCCGGATTTGCTTTGTTACTTCTTCTGCACCTGCACCCATACAAGTAGCCCCGTTACAAATTAACAGATGACGCTGCATTTGATTTAAATTCCAAGTTGTCATAGAGTCCTCCTTCTAGTAGTTGATCAAAGTAAGTTTTATTTTTGTGCACGAACGCCGAAAACTTATCGATTGATGATGCATTGTACTTTCCTAATATATTTTTCACAAGATCGATCACTTGATTTTCCGGTACTTTTTTTAATAATAGATGCCCGGAACTGGCACGTCTCCCCATTGGAATCGCGCCTCCGTAAATATCAACTTTGCCATTATGAAAAATGAGTGCCAAGTCATCCTGAACCGCGTTATAGCATGCTTGGGTGCATGCATTAAAGCCGATGCGTACCCTATTTTTTAATGGCATTTGTTCAACTTGTTCTAGTAAGTCCTTTGCAAGTGGTAAACCGTCTAACAAATCCCCATCACAAAAGTCGCAACATTTAAATAAAGCACTTGGTGTTTGGGATGCCACATACAAATTCACTTCCGTTAATTTTTCCATTGCCTGCTCAACATGTGAACGATGGACAGTAACGATAAAACTATGACCGGCAGAATATTTTACAGCGCCAGATTTTTCAAGATTCGCTAATACAATCAGCTGATCACTTGTTAAATGTTTGTTTATTAACCCTGGCCGTACAATTAATGCTACATAGTCATCCGTTGCTTTTAATTTTGCAAACGTCTTGTTCGGCATCGGCAGCTGCAACGCCTTTTTAAAATTTTTCTTAGCATATTCTTGCATATATACACCGCTCCCATTCATCAATTACGCACTTGTGTCGACCGGTGGAATCCCTTTAATTTTAAAAATTAGAATGAATCAGGGTAAAGACCTTTTACAATAATTTCAAGCGCTTCTGCCACACGAATACCTTCTGATGCAGCCGATAATGGTAAAACAACAAAACGCTCATTTTGTACTGCCGGTGTTTGGCTCAGTGCCGGATCATTTTTCAGGAAATTAATTTTCTCTTCTGCTGAAGTGGAACCGTAATCAATTACAATAATAGCTTCCGGATTACGTTCTACAGCATCTTCTTTTGAAACTGTAGCCCAGTTTTTCTCGATATCACCAAAAATATTATTTGCTCCCGCCATTTTCACGAGCGTGTTCATAAAGTTTTGCGTTGCTGTAAATACATCTTTATCACCGCTATCGAATACTAGAACATCGATTGGTTTGTCCACCGTAGGAACTTTTTCTTTAATCTTTTCAATATCTGCATTCATTTCATCTATCAACGTTTCACCGCGCTCTTCAACACGGAAGATCTTTGCGATATTACGGATATCCGTGTAAATATCCTCTAACTCCGGAGCAACTTTTACTGAGGAAGACTGCAGGTAACTGCCGATTCCCAATTGTTCCATTTCTTCACGTGACATTAAGTTTTTCTCATTAAAGGCACTCGCCCAGCCACCGTAAATGAAATCAGCTTCTGTTGAGATAACCTGTTCTTTCGAAGGATATTGTTCAGCCAGTACCGGAACCTGGTCATACGCTTCTTGTAACGGAGGATAAATCTGGTCATCCAAGTAAGCTGTTCCTACCATTGAATCTTCCAAGCCGAGTGCTAGCATTACTTCTGTTACATGCTGATTTATGGAAATCGCTTTTTGGGGAGCTTCTTCATATGTAATGGACATGCCTTCATTTTCAATTGTTACTGCCTGAACTGTTTCATCCGAATCTGCTGTCGCCTGTTTTATACTTTGTTCCTCATCCGAACATGCCCCTAAAATTAATGCTGATGCCAGGGCAAACGGAGCCCATAGTTTTTTACGAATCTTCATTGTTAATCTCCTATAGTATCTATTCGTGTATTTGTATAAAAAAATAAATGCATTTTCCCTGTGAACGGATTTTTAGAAATCCCTGCATCTATATGAAATACTTCTTTTAACATCGAGGTCGTCAATACATTTTCCGGTGAACCTTGAATATGTAATGTTCCATCGTTCATAACAATTAACTCATCACAATAAGCTGCAGCTAAATTTAAATCATGTAACGCCGCAATAATCGTAATCGGTAAATCTTTGACTAAATCCATTAAATGGAGCTGGTGTTCAATATCCAAATGGTTTGTCGGTTCATCCAATACGAGAATACTTGCCTGCTGTGCCAATGCACGTGCGAGCATTACCCGTTTTTTTTCGCCACCTGATAGATTGTTTAATGTACGATTGGCTAAATGGGCGACATTGGCTAGTTTCATGCTTCTGTCTGCGATCGACATATCTTCTGAGTTATCAGAACTGAGCCAGCCTTTATAAGGAGTGCGTCCCATCATTACCAAATCCTTTACTGTAAAATCAAATAATATAGCGGACTCCTGACTAACGACAGCCATTTGTCTTGCCAGTTTTTTCGGGGAAATATCCCAGACTTCCTGTTCATGCAAAGTTACTTTTCCCGATGATTGTTTCAGGTGACGGTACAAAATCTTAAGCATTGTTGATTTACCACTGCCGTTTGGACCAATAATCCCTATAAATTTTCCTTCAATGATTTCCAAAGAAATGCTTTTCAAAATCTCCTTATCATCTACCGAAAATTCAACTTGATGTAACTGAATCATCTCATTCTCCTTCCCCAAAAGAATAGCGCTCGCGACGAAGCATCCAAATAAAGAATGGACTGCCGAATAATGCGGTAATAATTCCGATCGGCATCTCTTCTGGTGCAATTGCAATACGTGCACCCATATCAGCCCAAATAATAATAATGGCTCCAAGCAGCGCACTTAGCGGTAAAACTACTTTATAATTGGACCCGACAATCATCCGTACAATATGCGGGACAATGAGACCGACAAATCCGATACTCCCGCTTACAGCAACTACGACGCCGGTTAGTAAAGATACAATGATAATAATGAACAGCCTGAATCGTTCAATATGAATCCCTAAAGTCGATGCTGTTTCTTCACCTAGTAACAGTGCGTTCAGTTGACGATAGCTTAGTAGTAATAATGGAAATACGATACAAAAAGTAACTAAAGGTATTCCGAGATTTGACCACTTTGCACCGCCTAAACTGCCAAGCATCCAAAACATGACGGCCTGAACACCGCCTTGTTCTTTGGAAATCATTAACATAAAGTTGGTCATCGCTCCTAACACCATGGAAACCGCAATTCCCGAAAGCAACAATCGAATCATTGAAGTTTTACCACTCACACGAGCAAGCATAAAGACAATTAATACGGCTAATATCGCACCCAAAAAAGCGGCAAGGGATAAAGCAAACACTCCAAAAAAGCTAAATGCACCGAATAAAATTACCGAAGTTGCCCCTACAGATGCACCCGAAGATACACCGAGTATGTATGGATCTGCGATGGAATTCTTTACTAGAGCCTGTATTGCGGCACCCGATATTGCTAATGAAGCCCCAACTAAAAATGCCAATAATACGCGTGGCACCCGAATTTCCCAAATGATTACTTGCTGAGCATTTGTAGCATTTGTTTCATTTAAAATTCCGATTTTATAAAGTAAAACCTCAATAATTAACTGGGGTGTAATTCCTACAGAACCTACCATGATTGCGCCAATAATCGATATTGCTAGTACAATAATTAAAATAGACATCCATAGCCAAAAATTCTTTTTATTCATAAAAGTTTACCGGCTCCCAACTAATGATCGCTGCATAAAATTTATGACGGTAAACAATCTTGCCTTCCTCCTCTATAACGAATCGGGCAAGTACCTCTTTAACATGCTCAAAATCAAAAGGGTTCGATAATATCTTTTTACTTTGTGCTTCATAGAGTGCTTCATAATTATCATAGTAATAAACGCGCTCCAATGGCAGCATCTCACAATCAGCGTAAATACCGAGCTGATACAGCATATTTAAAATTTCAATATAATCCCGTCTCGGATATTTAATCTGATAATGATATTCTCTTGCTAAAACATCATAATGTGGTTGAATCGGACCTGTCGTTAAACCAATGATCGCTCTTTTCTTTGCACGATCATTCATTTTAAGCAATGCATCATTCATCTCATATATTCGGTAATAACAATTGACTCCAATTACAATATCATGCTGTTCAACAGCTGCTTCTTCCCATTTCGCATGGACAAAGTTTACTGCATCGTCTTCTATGAAATACTGCTGCAAGTAATCCAAAACACTTTTTGAACCATCAACCAATGTCAGTTTTCCGACATCTTCTCTTAAAGGAAATGTATAATTCCCCCAACCGGGTCCCATTTCCAGACAGCTTGCGCCCTGTGGTATGTATTGACGAATCTTTTCATAAATCGGAACGGCATGTGCATCCGTTTGTTTATAGGATTTTTTTTGCATCGACTGTGCCCAAAAAGCTTCTTCCAACGCATCATTTTTCATCCGTTCAGGCATATTCCCATGCCAGTCCAGCATCCCTTCCTTCCAGAGCTGCTCAAAATCAATTGCGAGTGGCCCATGTAAAACAGCCATCAATTTCACCTCTTTTCAACCGTAGATACGGAAATAAACGAATAAATCTTCTCCATATCCAAATGTTCACGTACATGGCGGTCCAGCATTTCATAGGCTTGTTCGCGACGTTCAAAATCAGATAAGACATCTCCTGAGATTGGTTCCATCCCTTTTTGTATACGGATTGTATTAAAATAATCACGTGTGAATAGGCGATTTTGGAAAATCCCGTGTACGTATGTACCAAATACTTGCTCCGTATATACACCGTCTGTCCGGCCGTCATAAAATTGGATGAAAGGCTTCAACGGTTTAGTCGCTACACTGCGCCCTAAGTGAATTTCATACCCTTCAATCTCATGGCCTGTACAGCTCATTCCAGAAACCTGGACCGTTTGCTTACTATTTATAAATGTTGTTTCAATCGGCAGCAGACCTAAAGTTAAATACGTTCCGCCCGTGCTTTCAACCGCCTGCTCATCACGAATGATCTCACCTAGCATTTGATAACCTCCACATATACCTATGATGCGGACATTTTGGTTCGCTAATTGTAAAATTCCTTGCATCAACCCCGTTTGCTGCAGCCATAAAAAATCTTCCACCGTATTTTTAGTTCCCGGTAAAATTACGACATCCGGATTTTTTAAATCGCTTAGGTTGGTAACAAAGCGCACACCTACCCCCGGTTCTTCAAACAAAGGATCTATATCGGTAAAATTGGAGATGCGTGGAAACCGGATGACAGCGACATCAATCGCAAATTCATGCTGCTGTGGCTTTTTCAAGCGCAGGCTGGATAGCGCCATCGAATCTTCTGCCTCAATTTGAACATCAAAATAAGGAATAACGCCCAGTACAGGGATTCCTGTATACTCTTCCAGCCACTCGATTCCATTTGTCAGCAGTTCTTTCATGCCGCGAAACTTGTTAATAATGATTCCTTTGACACGTGCTTTCTCTGCATCATCCAATAACATCAGTGTCCCGACAAGTGAAGCAAAAACACCACCGCGTTCAATATCCGCTACTAAAATAACGGCCGCATCTGTTTCATGAGCCATTCGCATATTGGCAATATCACGGCTTTTCAAATTAATTTCCGCGGGACTTCCCGCACCTTCCAAAACAAGAACATCATAGTTCTCCGATAAACGTTCAAGTGATGTACGAACTTCAGGCATAACCTCTTCTACAAATTGTTCACGATAACTGACCGCATTCATATTTGCAAAATGTTTACCATGCAGAATCACTTCTGATACCATTTCTCCTTTAGGCTTCAGTAAAATCGGGTTCATATCTGTCGTTGCATCAATTTTTGCTGCTTCTGCCTGAACCCCTTGGGCACGCCCAATTTCTCCGCCATCTTTTGTAATATACGAATTCAGCGCCATATTTTGTGATTTAAATGGAGCAACCCGGTAACCGTCATTAACTAGAATGCGACATAGTGCTGTACATAGTACACTTTTCCCCACATCGGATGAGGTGCCCTGAATCATGATTGCCTGCACTAAAACTCCAGCCCCTTCATCGCTGTGACATCCTGCTCGCTGTAATAATGTTTTGTCGCATCAACGGTTGATACCAGATCAGCCATTGCAATAAGATCCGGATGTGCTGATCGTCCTGTCACGACTAAATGCATTGTGGCCGGTCGATTACGAATTACTTCAATTACTTCTTCTAAAGGTAAAACATCATCAATCGGGAATTTTGAAATCGCCAATGCATTATTTAACTCATCCAAAACTAGTAAATCAGTCGTTTCATCCTGCAACTCTTTTTTTACAATTTGCCAAGCCTTTTTTAACGCTTCTCTATGTTCTTCCGGTGTTTTTGTCCATGTAAAACCAATGCCAAGCTGAACGGTTTCAACACCTAATTTACGAAGTGCAATCTGTTCCCCATATGTACGTTCCGGTGATTTAATAAACTGAAAATATTTCACAGTCATCCCACGTCCGATTGCCCGTAAGGTTACACCTAATGAAGCTGTTGTTTTGCCTTTTCCTTCACCCGTATATACGAGCAGCATTCCTTTTCTCGCCATGAAAATGCCTCCTTATACCCAAGTTGTTTTTTCAACAAATGGTGTCCGTTTTTTCTCCGTAGATACCGGTTCTTCCGGATAACCGATACATAACGTACCGACAAGGTGTTCGGCATCCGATGCCCCGATAAATTCATGCAAAGCCGTGTCATGTACAAGACCGACGCCGCGTGTCCGCCACACCATGCCTAAACCGAGCGCTTCAGCCATTAGCCACATCGACATAATCGCACTGCTAACAGCGAATTTATTGTCCAGTGTCGCACCATCATCTCCGTCTACTACAGCAGAAGTGACGACAATGATGAGCGGTGTCTTTGTAACCGCCTGCATCGAGCTTTCCACCAAGTTTGGTTTTGTCGGGAAGCGCTGCTGTAAATAATCGAGTGCTACTTGTTCAAAACGCTTTAAACTGTCTCCCTGCAATATGTAAAATCGCCAAGGTTCGCGCATGCGGTCATTCGGTGCATACGTAGCTGCTTCCAATAATTGTTCAATTTTTTCCCGCTCTACTTCCATTGGTAAAAATTGACGAACCGCACGTCGTTTTTTTAATGCTTCTAACATGTTGTCTCAATCCTTTCATTAAACCATGCAATTTCTTCACGCATTCCTACGACATCCCCGACTAAAATCATCGAAGGGTTAAGCATTTTTTGCTGCTGAATCTGTTCGGAAATCGTCTCTAATTGACCTGTAATTGTACGCTGATTGCTTGTTGTTCCCCATTCAATCACTGCAACAGGTGTTGTCGGTTTCTTTCCGTGTGTAATAAGGCTTTTTGTAATATGTTCGATATTGCCAATACTCATATAAAATGCAATCGTATCGATTTGTGCGAGACTTGCCCAGCTTAAAAAATCCTGCCCCTTTTCCTCACGGCCATGCCCGGTTACAATCGCAAAGCTTGTCGCATAATCGCGATGTGTAACAGGTATGCCTGCATATGCCGGTGCCGCGATTCCTGCAGTAATGCCCGGGACTATTTCAAAATCTATTTTCTCGTACCGAAGAATAGCTGCTTCTTCTGCGCCTCGTCCAAAGACGAATGGATCGCCGCCTTTTAGACGGACAACCTGCTTGTTCTGCTGTGCTTTTTCTACCAGCACACGATGAATTTCGTCCTGAATCAGGCCATGCTTTCCCGGTTCTTTGCCACAATAAATTAATTCACAGTGGGGTGTTGCGTGTTTTAAAATTTCGGGGTTCACTAATCTGTCATATAAAATGACATCCGCTACCTGAATGCACTCTAAAGCACGGATTGTCAGTAATTTCGGATCACCCGGTCCAGCACCCACTATATAAACAAATCCACTCAATTGACTTCTCCCGCTTCAATCTGACGTAAAAACTGTGCACATTTTTCCTCATTCTTTTGCTCAATCCAATCCAGTATTTCAGGTTCAAGTAATTGAGCAAGCGCTGCTTTTTTGGCATCGCCTTCATAATTTTTAAGAATGAGTAGACGCGCTTCCTTTAAAAATGCAACATACTGTGCATAACTTTCATCGTATTGTCCCTCTAAGTCTCTTTTTACTTTTCTGGTAAGTGCCGGACTTGCACCGGTTGTCGAAACCGTGACAACAAAATCTCCTCTGCGGACAACGGCAGGGTTCATAAAGTCCATACGTCCTAAAGCATCTGCACGATTTAATAACTGCCAATGCTGTGTCGCTTCTTCCACGGCATCGTTTACCGATTCGTCATTAGTTGCCGCAAAAATGAGAGCTGCATCGTCTAAATCAGCCGGTTCAAAACGTTTTTGTTTCCAGACTGCTCTGCCTTCAGTTATATAAATCTTTAACCTATCCGTTACTGTCGGACTGACGATGGTAATGTGGGCATTCGTAGGTAATAATGCTTCCACTTTTTGACGGGCTACATTGCCTCCACCGACAATTACCACTTTCTTATAATCGATATTAATCATTAACGGAAAATAACTCATACGCTTACCTCCAAACAAGCTGCCAACCAATTTTTCACGAGTTGCGGATTGGATGCGAAATGAAAATGTGTATATCCAGCCACTAGATTTCCATGTGAGTACCCTTCCTGTTTCGCCCCAAAGCGTCCTTTTGTGAAATACGCAGGTGTTTCGTGATTTCCTTCATAAACGGAATAATGGAATTCGTGCCCTTTTGCAAACTCCTGTTTACCGATTAAAAAGTTCCCCTCCACACCGGTAATTTCTCTGTAGCCTAATGCCGCCAGCTTATTTTGCATACGAACGATCCCCGGAATGACACCAAGCATTTTGTAGCCATTTCCTTCACGGTTGAAAATTTCTTCCGTTAAATACATGAAGCCGCCGCACTCAGCAAGTGTCGGTATTCCTTTTTCAATCGCTAATTTGATCGAATTTTTTGCCTGTTCATTCTGTGCAAGCTTGTCTGCAAATTCTTCGGGGAACCCTCCGCCAATATATAAACCTTGTGCCTGTTCAGGAACCGGTTCATTGTCAAGCGGCGAAAAGAAATGCAGTTTTGCACCGTTAGCCTTTAGTAATTCAAAATTTTCTTCGTAATAAAAATTGAATGCTGCATCTTTTGCAACCGCTAAATGAATTTCTTGCATGTTATCTTGTGATTCAAAAATCTTTGAAGTCTGGTCCAATTCGGCCGCTTTTGTGACTTGTATCAATAAGTCCAGATCGACCGTTGCTTCGATAGCTTCTGCAAGCTCATCGAAATATGGATCGAGCTCTCCTCGTTCAATTGCCGGAACTAAACCTAAATGGCGGCTCGGCAATGCCGGCACCGCACCTTTTTGCAAATAGCCGAGAACTGGGACATTGCATTCATGCTCGATCGCTGTTTTAATAATTTCATAGTGGCCTTTACTTCCCAACTGATTGGCAATAACCCCAACGATCTGAGCATTCTCATCCAACTGCTGGAATCCTTTTACAACAGCAGCGACACTTCGGGCCATACTCGCTGCGTTGAGAATTAAAATCACCGGACTGTTTGTAATTTCACTAATATGTGCCGCCGATCCTTCATTCGATAATGGCGACTTCCCATCGTAAAATCCCATTACCCCTTCAATAATTGAAACATCTGAATCCATACTGTTTCTCGAGACAATTGTGCGTACAACATCCTCTGACATCATATAACTGTCAATATTGCGTGAAACCCGCTTCGTTACAGCTGTATGATACGTAGGATCGATATAATCCGGACCACATTTAAAACCTTGAACAGTTAAGCCGCGCTTCATCAGTGCACGCATAATCCCAATTGTAAATGTCGTTTTTCCTACGCCACTTCCAGTTCCAGCTAATACGAATCGATTCATTCCGTTACCTCCTCATCAAAAGTAATTCGTACAACGGAGATGGTTGCATTGCCGCATTTCTTTTTTTCCAGAAGCCAATCTGTCGCATTGGCACACCGTAATGCTGCAGGTTCACTGACTCCGTATGCCCCTGTAAATTTAAAGACCGTTTCAGATGGATTTTGCAGCGGCATTTCATTCAGCTCTGCCGGTGTATACGTAATAAACTGCCAGTTGTTCCTTGCCGTTACTTGCAGGAAACCGGGCTCATCCTTTTTTAAATCGATTGTCGCGATTGCCTTGACGCTTTTTTTGCTCAGCTTCAGTTCTGAAAGCGTTTCATCAATTAATTGTTCAATTTCTTCGGCAGATGTCCCTCGATTACAACCCATACCTAATACAATGGATTTTGGGCGGTAAATGACACCGTTTTCAAGTAATACTTCTTCCTCTTTTTCGATAATGCGATCGGTAATAAGCAGTGTCGCATGTGGTTTTGCCGCTATCGCTTCTTCTGTCGTGCTGTAAATCTTCAGCGTATCGGGCATCGGTGTCTCATGCAGCCACCAATTTTTTTCACCGGTTTCCTGCACAATTGCAACCTGTTCCTCATTCACTACCGAAGCACTGACGGGCGTTAATTTCTCTTCACTATCCCAAACCCATCCGTACCGTGCACCAAATAAATCGACCGCGATTGTTTTTTGCACATCTGATGCTGTTGTTACAATCGGAGTCGCATCGATCGCTTGTGCAAACTCATTTGTCAGGGCATTCGCGCCACCGATATGACCGGAAAGAACACTCACGACATATTGTCCTTTGTCGTCCACAACGAGCACACCCGGATCTTTCTTTTTGTCTACTAGAATCGGGGCAATCATACGGACTACTGCACCAAGGGAAATAATCAATATCATCGACTTATATGCTTTAAATAATGCAGGGAGCAGCAGGCGCACCGTCCCGTCAAATAGCTGAATATTTTTTTCGTCCTCATCGCCCTGCTCGAATTTCTTCATATAATATACATCGACATACGGAAACTTCTCCGCATACTTTCGCGCATTCGCAACACCGTGCTTAGTAATGGCTACAAGTGCATAAGGTTTTGTTACGCGAACTTCCGGTACTTCCCCTTCACGTAAGTTAATCATCGACTTTCACACCTTTACGGAAACCATGTGTAAATGTGGCATCGTATAATTTTGAACGGTAATCTTTCTCATGGATAGTCGGATCAAGTGCCCAGCCGGCTAAAATCATCGCATGTTTGCGAATGCCATTTGTGCGCATCGCTTCATCCAGTTCGGCAATTGTCGTACGAACAATTTTTTGATCCGGCCATGAAGCACGTTGAATAACGGCAACCGGCGTATCATCCGACCAGCCCGCAGCCTGCAGCTCTTTTGTAATCTTTTTCGTCAATGTGGCACTTAAAAACATAGCAATCGTGCAATGATGGCTTGCCAACGCTTGCAGTTTTTCACGCTCGGGTACCGGTGTACGTCCTTCTGCTCGTGTTAAGATCAAAGTTTGCGTTAAGTCAGGTACCGTCAATTCGGCTCCTACGGCTGCGGCTGCAGCAAAGACAGAACTCACCCCTGGAACTACTTCATAGCCGATATTATGGTTTTTTAACAATGCAACTTGCTCCATTGTTGCTCCGTACATTGCCGGGTCACCCGTATGTAAACGCACTACCATTTTCCCCGCATTGACGCGTTCTACGATGCAATCGACCATCTCCTGTAAATGCATGCCTGCAGTACGGATCACTTCTGCATCCGCTCGGGCTTCGGCAACTAGAGTTTCACTAACTAATGAATCTGTATACATGACAACATCGGCCTGTTGAAGCAATTTAAGGCCTTTCACAGTAATTAATTCCGGATCGCCGGGACCTGCACCTATAATCCAAATTTTCTTCATTATTTTCGCACCACCATACATGATAAGTAATTGAGCTCCGCGCCACGCAATTCATTCGTATTCCAAATTATTTCTTCATCTGAGGTTACTTTTGTCACGACATGCGTTTTTTCAAGTAAGTTCATCTCTTTAAGTAAATCGAGCATGTCATCCAATACTTTCGCTACCTTAATGAACACAATCCCGTCATGTGTCTCGATAACACGGCGCATCTCTGCCATATCCGAAGTTGCCGGAATCATTGCTACATGGTCATCGCCGTCTGCCAATGGAATGCTTAAGCGATTGGCCGTTCCATTAAACGAAGAAATTCCAGCAATCGACTTCATCGGGACGTCGGGATGCATTTCCTTCATCAATTTCATCAAGTGTATATATGTACTAAAAAGCATCGGATCTCCTTCTGTTACAAAAGCGACATCCCGACCTTCTTTTAAATGTGCATAGATTTTATCTGCGGATTTAGACCATGCTTCCTGCAACGTATCCTCGTCTTTCGTCATCGGGAATACAAGCCCAAGCATTTCCTTTTCTGCCGGATTGACGTACACATCGATTATTCGCTGTGCATACGATTTACTACCGCGCAATTTTTGCGGATAGGCAATGACCGGGCATTCTTTCAGCATTCGAAAAGCTTTTACTGTAATAAGTTCCGGATCTCCTGGTCCAACACCTAATCCGATTAATGTACCGATTGTCATAATTCCATTCCTTTCTTTGCTGTTACGATAAAAATTGGATTTAACGGCTCAAAACGCGTTAAATTTAAAATGGGCTTACTTTTTGATATTTGTGCCTGCAGTACAGATACATTACAGTTGAACTTTTTAAAATGACCCATAGCTTCTGCCAAGTTTTCAATCGTTGCGATGTTCATCACAATGCGGCCATTCGGCTTTAATCGATCGACACATAATTGCAGTAACTGCTCCATATTGCCGCCGTTTCCACCGATGAAAATGGCGTCCGGATCAGGAAATTCCTCTAACCTTTCCGGTGCTTTTCCTAAAATAGCTGTAAAATCCGTACGATGAATATGCTGATTTTGAAGACAGTTTTCCAAATCGGCTTCATTTTTTTCGATCGCATATACTTGACCTTCACGGGCAATTTTCGCCATTTCAATGGCAACTGAGCCTGTACATGTCCCGATGTCCCACGCGATACTTATTTCTTTTAATTGCAGCGCTTGTAGACAAAGTACACGGATCTCCTTTTTCGTTATGAGCCCTTTATCCGGTTTTCGCTGAATAAACTTGTCATCATCAATACCGATTGACGCACGATCTACAGCTTCACGCTGCTTTAAAATAACGACATTCAATGGTGAAAATTCGGCATTCTCCATTTCATCCAAAGAAAGATGACGACATCGTTCAGTTGGACCTTCCAAGTTTTCTGCTACAAACGCATCGTATTCGGTCATGCCGTACGCTTTTAAATAGCGGGCAATTGCATTCGGTGAATTTTCTTCATCTGTCAATATCGCTATTTTTTTTCGGCCATCGATTTTTTGGGCAAGCCCTTTCAATGATCTCCCGTGAACACTCGTTAAATAGGCATCCTGCCAGCTTTCCTGCATTTTTGTAAATGCTAATTGAACAGAGCTTGCATATGGGTAAATTTCTAATGGGAGCTTCTTCGCCAAAACTCCTCCTAATCCGTAAAACAACGGGTCGCCTGATACTAAAATGACGACGTTTCTCGTTTCTGCCTGCAGCTTTTCCACGAGTCGTGAGAGTCCACCTTTTATCATGATCTTCTCGCCGGTGTAATCCGGAAAAAAGTCAAGATGACGTTTACCACCAACAAGTACTTCACTTGAATTGATCCAAGCGATATATTGAGGGAGTAAACTTGCTGGACCGTTATCCCCGATACCAATCATTTTCATCCAATTGTTCAATATTCTCAGCCTTTCCCAGCATGTCCCCGTTCATTGCATACAGCGATGTGGAAACACGTAATTTCGCTTTCATATGATCTAGTGCAAAGTAACAGCAGTTTTTACAAAGCGCTTCAAAAAATTGGTCATTCCCCTGCATGATTTCCCCTACTTGTGATGCCGTATTCGCATGTAATATTTGCTCGATTATTTCTGTATCAGCTCCAGCTTTTTTCGCGATTTCAGCCAAAAACGGGAAACTGATAGGTGCACTTTTTGAATGCACCATCATGACACCCTGTGCTACCTTAGAAAATTTCCCCATCATCCCGACAAGCGATACTTGGGGAATCTCTTTACGAGCAATATGCTTTAATGTAAATCCGACAAAATCTCCCATCTCTATAAATGCTTCTTCCGGTAAATGCGGATATTGCTTCATTGCATATTTTTCACTGCGACCTCCGGTTGTAATGACTAGATGGTCACAGCCTGCTTCTTTTGCAACACTGATTGCCTGCACGATACTTGCCATATAGGCAGAACTTGAAAAGGGCACGACCGTACCGCGCGTACCTAATATAGAAATGCCGCCCAGTATACCAAGCCTTGCATTTAACGTCTTCTTCGCAATTTCCTCACCGTCCGGAACGGAAATAATCACTTCGACCCCTTTGTCAATCTGGAAAAGTTGAATCGCTTCTTCGACGACACCATGAAGCATTTTTCGTGGAACAGGGTTAATTGCCGCTTCACCGACAGGGACGGGCAGTCCTGCTTTTGTCACACGACCGACACCGATTCCACCGTCCAGATGGACACCGCTTTTTTCTACAAAGCGAACCGTACTTTGAATGCGTGCTTTATGTGTTGCATCCGGATCGTCCCCGGCATCCTTAATCGTTTCACACATCACTTCATTGTCTTTTACTGCAAAGGATGCCACCGTAAATGTGGCATCCTTCCCGACAGGTAAATGAATCGTTACATGTTCAGGAACTTCTCCGGTCACAAGTGCGTACAAGGCAGCCTTTGTCATCGCAGTTGCACAAGCTCCTGTTGTATAGCCGTGACGCATTTCCGACGGATCTTTTTTATTTCGCTTCTTTTGCTCGTTCATCTGCCATGATTGAGATGGCATTTAATGCTGCGACGGTTACAGTACTGCCACCTTTTCTTCCTACATTCGTAATAAACGGAATACCTTCTAAAATCGCTAATTCCGCTTTGGATTCTGCTGCCGAAACGAACCCAACCGGCATCCCAATAATTAAATCCGGCTTTGCAAGGCCTTCTTTAATCAGGCGAATCAGTTCAAGTAAAGCTGTCGGGGCATTACCGATTGCATAAATACCGCCTTCCTGCAGTTGCGTCGCCTTTTGCATCGAAATAATGGCACGCGTTGTTCCAAGTTTTTTTGCTTCGATTGACACGTCTTCATCCGCAATATAACAATGTAAATCCCCGCCATGTTTTTGGAATCGTTTGCGCCCTGAACCACTTTCAATCATCTGGACATCAGCTACAACATGACGTCCAGCTAAAATTGACTGAATGCCCGCTTCTATCGCATCATCCGTAAAAATCATGCTGCGCCCCAATTCGAAGTCTGCCGAAGCATGAATAACGCGGCGAACGACAAGCCATTGTTCATCTGTAAATGAATGTTCACCCATTTCTTCTTTGATGATTGCAAAACTGTAGTCATATATTTTGTCCGGGTCTACTGTAAGTGGTACGAATTCTGTATTAAAGTTCATATTTGCCATTGTTATTTGCCTCCTAATTTTTCAAACACTTTCTCGAATGAAGTGCATACATTTTCATATTGGATTTTTGGTCTTTTAATTAAAATAACGGGAATCCCAAGCTCTAAAGCCGCCTCCATCTTCTCGTCGACCGATCCCACTTTTCCGCTTTCCTTTGTAATAATGAGCGTTGTGCTGAATTGCTCGTAAAGCGCTTTATTCAATGCTTTAGAAAACGGTCCTTGAATTGCGATAATATCGCGCTGTTTCACACCAAGTGCATCGCATTTATCCATATTCTCTTTATTTGGCAGCATCCGGCATACGAGACGAATATTTTCGTTCTGTATTAATTGCTCTGTAAAAACGGCAAGCGTTTTACTGCCTGTCGTCAACATAACTGTTCCTGAATGTGCGGATGCAACAATTGCCGCTTCTTTATATGTTTCCACTTCCGTCACGAGCGGATTTACATAGCTCTGCTGAGGACGTTCATATCGGATATAGGGAATACCCGTTAAATCTGCAGCAGCCATCGCTGTTTTTGAAGCCTCTTCTGCATACGGATGACTTGCATCCACAACCGTTGTTACGTGTCGTTCTTCGATCAGTTCCTTCATTTGCTGCTCATTTAAACGGCCGACATGATACGGAACTTTCGCTTCCTGTAGACTTGCAGCAGCAGAATCCGTAACAACAGTCGCTACCAAATCATAGCCAGCTTTCATTAACTGAACCGCCAGCTCTCTTGCATCACTTGTTCCTGCTAGAAATAAAATCATCAGTTCACCTAATCTCCACAAGGGGCTTCTTCCACTTTAATTTTGCATGACATGTCGACATAATTGAAATTCAGAATTTTCTTCACACGTTTGAAATATTTGAAGAAACGTTCATTCGGATGCGCATGTTCTTTATAGTCCGCAACAATGTCTGTTAGTAAAGGAATCAGTTTTTCCGGATCGATTCCTTCTAAAACAGGTTGTGCGGCATGAGCTGTTCGTCCTACTGGCTTGGAACCGATAAACAAATCGAACTTTTTCTTGCGGTATACAATACCGATATCATCAAAAACCGCGCGATAACATGCCATACCACATCCATTAAAACCGACGTGCAGCTCTTTCGGCATTTTAATGCCACCGAGCGTTTCCATGATCTGTTCGGCATATGGAATGGATTCCGCTTTTTCCCCGTAACAGAAATCACACGCCTTGACGATTACTACGTCACCGACCGGTTGAACGAGTAAACCTGTTTGTTCCACTGTTTTGACCAGTTTTTCAGGCGAATCGGTCGGTACCTTCAGTACAAGACGGTGGTCAGGCGTATACTCCATCGTACCTCTTTCTCCGACAACCTCTGCCAATGTAATCATTTGATGGGGTGTAATCATTTTATTGGCAACACCCGGTGATACAGCAAACTCAAAGATGGATTCCACCTGTTGCTGCACTAAAAAAGGGTTTTCTTCAACTTTTACAGCAGATGTTTCTTTATGTACGAGCGTTAGTGCTTCATTTGCCAGCTGTAATGCATTTGCTTTAATATCCGCTGCTGGTTCAACTGTTTTTTTCTCGATTGCTACAATTTTTTCATACCCGGTCTTCGATTCACCCGTTTCCTGATCCAATGCCCATGGTTCCGCTTCTTTTTTCAATCGCTGGTGCGGTTTTAACAGCTGTTTTTCATCACCTAATGTATATTTTCGCTGATAGCCGCGCGGTGTAATGATTTTATTGTCATAGTAAAATGTTGAAGAGTTCCCCACGACGACCGTTGTCAGCATTCCGATATCATGTTCCAGCATCTCTGCCAATGTTGTTAACACAATATCCTGTGTATCCCGGTAAGCAGCTTTTACTAGTCCAACAGGTGTAGCAGGAGAACGATACTTCAGCAAAATACGCTGTGCTTCAACAATTTGTCTTGTGCGTCTGCCGGATTTCGGATTGTAGAACGCAACGACAAAGTCTGCCATTGCAGCTGCCTCAATCCGTTTTTCGATGACCGTCCACGGTGTTAAGTGGTCACTTAAACTAATTGTGCAAGAATCATGCATAACAGGAGCGCCTAGTAAACTTGCACAGGAGTTAATCGCAGATATTCCCGGAACTACTTCCACTTCAATGCCTTCTTTTGCAGTCCAACCCTTTTCGATTAATACTTCGTATACGAGCCCTGCCATTCCGTATACACCCGCATCCCCACTGGAAATAACAGCAACTATATGACCGGCTTCAGCCTGTTTTACAGCTTCCTGGGCACGCGATACTTCCTCTGTCATTCCTGTACTGACAATGGTTTTCGCCGTCACTAAATGCTCGATCAGTTCCACATACGTCTTATAGCCCATAATATGGTCACTTTGCTGTAGAGCATCGACTGCGCGTTTTGTTATATGCTCCCGATCTCCAGGACCAAACCCTACAACAAAGATTTTTCCTTTTTGCATGTTAACACCCTCCATTTAATAAATAAAAAATGCCCGTACCTCTCGTCAGAAAGAGGTACGGGCATGTGAAATTAATACTTAAAAAGTATATAAAAACACAAAAACAATTACTTGTTTCGCCTATACTTTTCCCTCCGAAAAGTAAGTATCGTTTAAATAAGCAGGTTTCCTGGCTTAAGCTTCGTTTTACTTTCACATCTTCCCATCATTACGACAGTGATTTATTGTGATTTCATCAGCTATTACAGTAGCGGGGGCTGCATTAGTCTTTCACTAATTTCCCTTTTACCTTACAAAATTCTGTAAGCACTTATTTAAATTGCAAATTATTAAATTATTATAAAAATAAAAATAACATAGTCTTTTAAAAAATGATAGGGTAATAATTATCTCAGCAAGCTTTTTTTGCATAAATGAAGTATTTATTATTCGTCTATTAGGTGTTTTGTACATAAATTTACTATCTAACTAATCAAAGATTGTTTAATTTCAATTATTCGCTTTATCATTTACCTGTCTCTCGTTCATTTAGCTTTTTGACATTTGCTACGGCATTTTCAATAGATGCCACCGCAATAATGTTAATATTAAGCTGTTCATCATTTTTTACTTTCTTCGCCTCTTCTTCATTTTCCACAGGTAAAAGAATATGAGAAAAACCGCTTTGTTCAGCAATCAAAGTTTTCGCTTTTATCGAACCTATTTCCTTCACATTTCCTTTACTATCAATCGCTCCTGTTACGGCAACCGGAACATTATTGTTGACTTCACCTTTTTCAATAAGGGCGCTTAACACAGTGGCAAGTCCTGCACTGTCACCTTCTATATCTTCTCTTTCTAAAAATTGATTAATAGCAGAAGAGTTTTCTGGTAAATAAGCAATGACGTTTTCCTTCATCGTTTCAAAATGTTTCTCCGCGGGACGTACATAACTTAGTAATTCTACGTTTTTCGAACGGTACCGGATTTCATTCGTGACAACTTCCGCATCCAAAACTTTTTTATTCGTTGAAGATTCTATAGTATGAATTAAATATCCCAAATCTGTTATATATGGGGCCTCAAAAACATCCACTGCCAGTACATTAACACCTGAATCTTCCACTATTTCAAAAGGCTCGTTATATGAGACAAGGAAATAAGTATACTTTTCATAATCGATCAGTCGGCTTTCAAATATAGTTAATAGAGATAGTATATAAAATATCCCTAAAAAAGCAGCTTTCAACTTCTTTTCGTTCCGGTAAAGAAAAAAACCGGAAATCGAAATACCTAAGCCGACTATAATTAAAATAATAAATAGATAACCGTTAATCTTATCAAAATAATAAGCGAGCAAACCTGATATGTATAAAACGAATGGCAGTACTATTAAAGAAATGCGTTTCAATTTTTCAGCTCCTTGCTAAACTGCAGTTGTACTCCCAAAAACAATCCAATAGCTCCCTTTTCATTGCTCCACTTCAAAAAAGTTCTTTTAGTGGCTCAGGAATTTTCGCAACTTTTTTCTTTCCCAAATTGAAAAAGCAGCCTGATTGCTTTCCGGTACAATGTGTTTGCTTCTCCGTTGCAATTTCCAACTCCATTTCCCAACTTGATTGCCCTATTTTAACCATCCAGCACCGTCCGACCGGTTGATCGAATATTGTTAAAGGTGCTTTGTATTCAACCTCCGTTTTCATCAAAATCGGAGAAATTTGCATTTTCATCATATCCGCCAACGGATAATGTTCATTTAAAAAAGCCATGCGTAAATCTTCAAACCATCTGACGTACACAATATTACTGACAATGCCCATCGCATCAATATCATAGGCGTTTATTTGAATCGGTTGCTCTGCTACTAATTTCCGCATAACGTTTAACCCCCTTATTTTCTTCATAACGGACCATTGTCCAAAATCCGATGTCTTCAAATCCGATCCGCTTATAAATTCGTCCTGCTGCCGGGTTATCATAAAACAGACAAATTGACTTACCTTCAGCGAGCAGGTCTTGGCAAAGCTTTAACATGCAATGTGTCGCATATCCTTTTTTTCCATACCCTGGTCTAGTTCCAACACCTACAATCATCGCGGACTGTGAATTTTCCGCTGTTGTTGATGCGGAAGACACCATTACACCTTGTTCATCACGAATAATATAAGTGCGCCCTGTTTTAAACTTTTCCGCGCGTTCTCTTCCTTCAACACTGAATGTCCCCGTAGAAAATTCCGGAATCGATTGGAGCATTTCAATATTTTCTTCATACTCACTAGGCTGTAAATACGTCACATTTGAAAAATCCAATTCAGCAGTCGGAACAGTCAATTCTGTACATTTTGCATAATACGTTTCACTGTCCCGACGAATATCGCGGTCAATCCATTTTTTTAATGGCGTGACTAAGTGCTGGAGTCCCGATATTTCAATGCGCCCTGGATTTCCGCTGATTATTTTGGCAAATCCTTCGACATCATAATTCACTTCACTATACGGGATGTAGTTCTGATCATAGCGCAGTAAGATAGCAATCAGCCGATCACCGTCAAATTGTCCCCATAAATCCTGGATATCGGATTCCATGCCATACGCTTCAATATCACCGATGATAAATAAATTTTCTGCTGGTTTTTTATGTACAAGTGCCATTGTAATTTCCAAGTCTTCGTTTGTTAATTTTCGAATCATTTTGCTTGCCTCCTATAAAGTACGTTTACGCGCTTTTACGATAAAAGTTGTTGGAAAGTGGCTTGCTTTATGTAGAGAATAATATTTTTCGGAATACGGAATTTCTTCACCTTTTAAATGAGATGGCGTATCACTTTCAATAATTTCTACAAGTTCAAAGTCTGCTTTTATAAGGGCATTTATAAATGTCGCCATTTTATATTTCGGTATTTGCATTGGCGCATCTTCCCCTTTAAATGACGTTGTTTCAATATAACCTTCCCGCTGATAGGAATCCGTTAAAATAAACTGATGATCACGGCATTTGATTTGATTGTAAAAAGGATGTTCCCAACTGAAAACGAACTCGCCGCCTTCTTTTAAGTAGCTGTGAATTAACTTGAATGTTGCCGAAAGATCACTTGACCAGCCAATCGCATAAATGGAATACACTAAATCAAAATAATTTTTCGGTAAACCGATCTCTTTTTCCATTGGAGCCGTAAATAAATTGGCCTCGATGCCTTGTAACGTTTTCTGCGCAAGTGCTCTTTGTGCCTCCGAAAAATCGACACCCCAAAGTTCCTTTGCACCATTATTGTTCATATATAAAAGAGAATGGCCGCTTCCAAATCCAACTTCCAAGACCGCTTTCCCGGCAATCTGTCCGATTAAATTCAGTTCCTCTTCTGTTTGGGCTAAAGGTCCATAGCTTGGCAATGCATCTCCTCCCGCAAAATGCTTCGCTACAATCTCCCAGCTTTTTTTGTTGTTTTCGATAATTGAATTCAAAAAAGTCATCCCTTTCCGCAACGATATTTATGACGATAAATCTATACTAGATGTCCCAATTAAACCACTTTATTCCAGATGTTACAATCCGACAATTTTTCTAATTTGTTTTCGATAGGGTGCGTTTCAACATCTACGAATGGATATATATTGAGTTTACAAAGTTTATAAATGTTCCCAATTGAAGTGTAAATTACCTATTCCTCATATGGTATGAAACTCTTTTCTCGGCACATTCTAATGTCAGAAGGAGGCGATAACAAATGGCAAACAACAACAGCTCAAACAAATTACGTGTACCTGGTGCACAACAAGCAGTTGACCAAATGAAGTACGAAATTGCACAAGAGTTTGGTGTTCAATTAGGACCAGATGCATCAGCTCGTGCTAACGGCTCTGTAGGTGGCGAAATTACGAAACGCCTAGTTCAAATGGCAGAGCAGCAATTACGCGGAAATTCAAATCAACAATAATTAATGAGAAGGAAGCGCTACATAATTTGTAGCGTTTTCTTTTCATTTTGGCTCTTCATCAAGATTACATACAAAGACAAACCAAAATTAAATGAAACTTTTTACTGCTTCCCTCCGTACAAGACAGTAATAACAATTTAAGGAAATATTTCCTTTACTTTAGGAATTGGATACGTTTAGCTGTGGTTTACAAAGGAGGAAAGGTCATTTATGAATATTTATGGTTGGATTGGTTTAGGTGGAATTATTTTCTTCACTTTAATCCCCTTATTGGATAAGAAACATAGAACACGTGAAGAAGTTCAGAAAGCGATTGTGACGGTCGCGATAATAGTTGGAATTATTATTGCCGTTTTAGTTTTCAATATAAATTTCCTCATTGCTTTCCTACTTGGTATTCTGGCTATGATCTTGACGGAACGAAAAACTTATACAAAAAAGCGATTAACCATTTGCGGAGTCATTATTTTAATTACAGGAATTGCAGCATATGCTCTACTTAGAGATAACCCCAATTATATTATCCAACATTTAAAAGAAAATCCGGAATCCAGCTCTTTTTATTTTGCTGAAAACGGCGAACCTCTCATTACCTATCAGTCAACTGTTATACGGCCATTGGCAAGTACAGTAAAAATCCTTATTGCAGTTGAATATGCCATGCAGGTTGATGAAGATAAACTTCAAAAAGACCGGAAAATATCATTGAATGAATTGAACCGTTACTATTTTAAAAATACGGATGGGGGCGGTCATGAAGCATGGTTAGAAGCTTTAAAACAAGATGGAGGCATCCAAAATAATGAAGTCACTTTGCATGAAGTTGCAAAAGGGATGATCACGTATAGCTCCAATGCCAATACAGATTATTTAATTAATCTGCTCGGGGTGGATGCGATCAATCAAAGAAAAAAAGAGTTAGGCTTAACACAGCACGAGGATGTTTATCCAATTGGCAGTGCACTCTTAATCCCTGATTTTATTCAAAAAGATGGGATGTCTGAAAAGGAATTAATCAAGGCACTCCAAAATTTATCAATGGAAGAGTATCGTAAATTAGCCCAATCGATCAGCCTGCAAATAAAAGCAGGCGAAATTAATGTAAGTGAAGAAAAGTTCGACGCATCTCCTGCCGTACAAAGAGTTTGGTCGGATCGGTTAGTTGGCGCTTCTGCAAGTGATTACGGGAAACTGCTCGCACTTATTTCCAATGACGAGCTGCCACCAATTGCAGCTGAAACAATTCGGGATGTAATGGAGTGGCCGATGCAATTAAATGAAGAAAATTATAAGAAATATACACATATTGGCTCAAAAGGCGGCTCTACACTGTTCGTCTTAAACAACGCGATGTATGTTGAAAACCTTAAAGGAGACCAGTACGAAATGGTCATTTTACTGAATGACCTGAAATTTCATGAACGTTTCCTGTTAAGCAACAATCGAAATTCATTTGAAAGAATGCTTTTGAATGATGCAGATTTTCGTGATGAGGTACGTGAAGCGCTGTTGAACTAAGTTTATTATTTCACTACAAAAAAGATGCTTTGCCTATTTTGGCGAAGCATCTTTTTCATTTAGTAATTCCCCGCGCCCACTATTCCCTTTCTGTATACAAATCTTTATACATAATAACGATTAGGGCAGATGTAAACAAAGGTATAAAAATAATCCTTTTTATCGATTACGTTACTGAGTGAGCTATTATCTACAAGTATACTTATCGTTATCGCAATTAGGCTCATGATACTAAAAATGATAAATAACGACCTATTGTTAGCAATGTATTCTTTTTTATTTCAAATCGTAAGTAGACAAGCGCAAAGAAAATTAATACTAGTCTCGTTATAAACAATTGTTCAAATCCACAATAAAAGGTCGCCATTATAAAAATAAGGGCGGCTATATTTAAAATGAGTGATAGGTTGATTTTTTTCATGTCCCCCCCCTGTCAGGCTTCTAACAAAATCCTTACCGTAATTTTATACTATAGGAATGCATTGCCTTCGGGACACCTTCCATGTCAAAAACCCCATCGACAATTAAACGTCTAACTCGATATTCTATAAACTGATCGCCAATATATTGATCGAGATGACCTATTACTTCTCCGATAATTCTGGCTGATTTTATAAAGTCTTTCTGCTGCTTATTTTGATGGATTTTCTTCACTGTATTGGTAATATAATCATCATAGAAATTTTCAGGAACACTCTTTATCTTTTGATTTTGCCAGATTCGCAGAACATCAGTGGATTGACAAAGCTGCTCCCATTCCCTTTCAAATATATGACGTTCCGCTTGTATCAGTAGCCGACCATTTTGCTCATTTTTATAAATTTCCATTAATTGATCTGATGAAAGTTCACCCATATTTAACGGTGTAAAATCGATATCGGATTTCTCAAAATAAAGTTTATACGCTTTGTTTGTATGAATGATTTGAATGTCGATATCTTTATCTTTTAATAAATAAAGCACAAACCGTAAAGCTGTTTGTTCATGTGCGTTTTCTCCTGCCCAAATGATAATTGGGGGATCACTTGGCGTTTGCTGAATATCGATAATCGACTGTCTAAAATGTTCTTCGTAATGATATAGATCCTCATCATCAATAAGGATGTGGTTTCTTAACCAATTCAATCGATTCGAAATACCTTCTATGTTATGTAAGTTCCAAACGGGGCCAATTGAAAATATATCGGAAAGCGTAATTACCCTTTCCTGTTGACTTATCCCTAATTTTTTAAATGCCATTTTCAGGCTGCCTGATGGCGAATCCCCAAAGACAATATGGGTCTTAACATATTGTACAGGTCCAATATTTAATTGATTCTTTTTGTATTCCACCAAATTCTTATATGTTTTATTAATATCTAAATAGAATTGCTCCTCTGAATAGCCATTTTCCTCTTCGACTACTTGCATCCTTAAAAAAATTTGCATTAATAAGGCTTTCGTTTCTTTGTCTTCTAATTGATTTATTACATCGTTCAATTTATCAAACAAATGAATACCCCCTTTTCATTAAATTTTACCATTAAATCCTCTTTTGGTATAACTTTCCTGAAGGTGTCATCCTATTTAATTTTTAGACACAAAAAAAATGCACCCCATAATTGGGATGCAGTTTATCGGTTACATCATTAAAATTAAAGTTTTACGATGTTTGTAGCTTGTGGGCCACGTTGACCGTCTTCGATTTCAAATTCAACTTTTTGACCTTCGTCTAAAGATTTGAAACCTTCGCCTTGGATTGCTGAGAAGTGAGCGAATACGTCGTTTCCGCCTTCAACTTCGATAAATCCAAAACCTTTTTCTGCGTTAAACCATTTTACTGTACCTTGTGTCATTTAAATGACCTCCATTTAATTAAATTTAATAAGATCACAATTCCTCATAAAGAAAAAAATTCACATATTACAATAAGTACTAAATAAAACACGAATACATATTGTAATAGGTGAATTTATTGTTGTGCTTGTAACATTTCTTATTAACCTTAGTATATACCATATTAATTCATTTGTCTATGCATATGAAACAATTCATTACTTTGCCAAATTTATTCTTGTGCAATCTATGTTTGGAAATAGATATATTATTATGAATGTGGACCATTACTAGACATTATTCTCAAAATTACAGTATCATTAGAGGCATCAACTACTTAACGAGGTGTTCACTATTATGGCAGCTAAAAAAGTACTAACTAACGAACAGCAAGAACAGCTTCTCACAACATTGAAAGATCGCTTTTTACAGCATATGGAGCGTCATCCGAATATCGATTGGGAAAATGTACAGACAAAGCTCGAAGCAAATCCGGTAAAACTGTGGTCTCTTAATGAAATGGAACGTACAGAAGGAGAACCTGATGTTGTTGCCTATAACCATGAAACAGACACATATACATTTATGGACTGCTCACCGGAAAGCCCTAAAGGACGCAGAAGTATTTGTTATGACCAGGAAGCATTGGATGCGCGTAAGAAAAACAAACCGGAAGACAGCGCTATCAATATGGCCGCATCAATGGGGATTGAAATTTTAACGGAAGTCGAATACCGCTCTTTGCAGCAGCTTGGGAAATTCGATTTAAAAACATCCAGTTGGGTTCTGACACCACCGGATATTCGTAAACTGGGCGGAGCGATTTTCTGCGACCGTCGATATGAAACTATTTTTATGTACCATAACGGGGCCGACTCATACTACGCGGCACGAGGATTTAGAGGTTCTCTTACTGTATAGCTGTATGATTTAAACTTAAAACAAGCCGTTGTCATACATTCTGACAACGGCTTGTTTCTATTATAGACCATAAAAATCCCGGTACAGTTCTTCCAAGTTCCGGTTAATCGGATTCACCGCATGGATTTGCACACCATTTTTCAATAGCCATTGAAGATAGGTTTCAATCGCAAATGCCGCATCTGTAATTAGTACATTCTCTTTCATCTGGAAAGGAAGTTGTCCTTTTTTCATTATTTGAGAAAGATCACTCTCATACGAATATTTAATTTCGTATTGAACTTCCCTACTCGACTGCAACGAATCTTTATAAAGCTTTCCTTCTTTAATAAACCAGAACGTATCCGTCAAATCTTCGAGTAAATCCAAGTTATGCGTCGAGATGAAGATGCTCATTCCTTTTGCATGCAGTACTTGAATCAATTGTTTTAATTCAATAATGCTCGTTGGGTCCAGTCCATTAAATGGTTCATCCATTAAAATAATGAGCGGCTTCGTCAATATACTTAACGCAATGAGCAAATGCTGGCGCATCCCGTACGAATAAGATTTGACGGGCTGATGCACGTAGGAGCGGATGCCGATCAACTCAATGACGTCATCTATTTCTTGTTGCGGAATATGGTAAATATTCGCCACAAATGACAGATGATCATAGCCGGTTAACTGCATGTACAAGTAATTGTCACTTGGTAAAAAGGAAATATGTTTAAAAAACTCAGGATTATTGTTCGCAATATTGTTTATGTGAACAGTGCCTTTATTAATCTTTTCCAATCCTAATACCGCGCGCATTAACGAAGATTTCCCTGCCCCATTGGGTCCAACGATTCCAATTATTTCACCAGTACCGATTGAAAACGTAATATTATCCAGTACCCTTCTATTTTTATATTCCATTTCAAGATCGTTCACCTGCAATACCATTATGAAGTCACCTTCCTTTTAAATAAAAGCCCCAGCCCGAGTAATAGGATTCCACCGATCAGTAAAATGCCCGTACCCGTCAGGAAGTTCACTTTCCCGTTGTTTGCCTCAATCGATTTCCAGCCATCTACAATATTCCATGTATCAAAATATACAAACGGATTATACATGCTACTTGTTAGTTCAATGTAATGGTTCCCTGCAAAGTACCCGGTAATGACAAGTATGGATGTAACAATAATCGCGGCATAATGATTTTTCATCAATTTCCCGATAAAGCTGAACAAACTATTTAAGAAGAAGAGTTGTAAAAATACAAGCACGCCACTTTTGAAAAGCAACGATGACAAACTGTCAAAATAGAAATAGGCATTGTTCGCAGTTGAAAAGATAAAGGAATCCTCCAGTCGTTCTGTTGCATAAATCAATATCGGATAATCCCAGTCACCTGCACCACCTATTAGCGTAGCAATCAGAAAAACAATCGTTCCCGTAATGAGCAATAAACTACAGGCAACCGTTAAATTGTAAATCCACTTCATTATATAGATAGAAGAAAATCGAATCGGTTTTGTTGCTAAAAAGTTCATCGACAAGGTCGGTCTATATTCATCGGCCATCGTAGTCCATAATATGAATACAAACAAAAACAGGACGACCAACATCAAGTTCCAATCCAAAAACCGATACATTGCAAACGAACTGCTGTCTCCGTATTTTGTATTTTGTTCCTGGAACAGTTTCAAACGTTCATAATGTTCTTGGTCCAAAGCCTGACTCGGGTCATCAAATTTCGATACCCATTTATGTCCAAGCGGCCACGGGGTTATCCTTTTTTCATCCAGAACTATTTCCTGCTCTTCCGATGCCATGTCGGTCATGGTCCAAAGCGTATTATCGCTTTCTTTATAAGATCCCGGTTCAAATGAGTTCATCACATCCCGAAATGTCTCGGCAAATATTGGAGAGTTAATATCCGCCTTTAAATGTTCAAGCGCTTCAAACCGCATTTCTAATTGTTTAATCATTGCCTGATAAGGATTTTGATCAATCATTTCCAGCTCTTCACCCGTCTCCTCAGCCATCCGTTGCTGTAACTCCTGCTCCATTTCAAATTCATCCGCGACCAGCTTCCAGTGTGTTTGATCTTGGATATTCGTATTTTGCGAGCTCTCGATTATTTTCAGTGCTTTGTCAGGAAATGTTCGATACTGCTCATTCACTACAATGACCGTACCGCCAATTATTCCGAATAGCAGAAGAACGGTTAAAAGAATATGCCCTTTCCGTTTCTTTTTCATATGCTCAAACTGTAGTAATTTGAATTTCCTATTTGGACGATACTGTTTTTTCGATGCTGTATATTCTGGAACTCCCAAACTGACACTCTTCATATTAATAACAGCATAAGTAAGACCAGTACACACCATAACCAGCAAGAACATAATGATTAGATAAAAGACTAAACGATTCGAATTCAGTAATAGCTGTTCATACGAAACAATCAGGTGAATCGGGTTATACATAAGAAAGCCAGTCTTTAAAGAAACGATATAGCTGATTAACACCGGCAAACTAATTAGAGAGAACAACAAACCTAATTTCGCTTGCTGTTTAATCAGGCAAGTAAACAGCAGTAATAATATCGTGCTGAATATTCCCCAACCTATCGGGATGAATACTAGCCATTTCCATATTGGAATTAATACAACTTCAGAATTGACCGTCACTTCAACGGGATAGTAAATTGTGTTGAGATTCCCTGATAATAACGGCGGCAGGAAAGACAAAACGTATCCGATGACGATGTAACACAACTCGACAAGTAATAATGGCATCAAATAGCCAAAATAAATGGCCGTACTGGACAATGAATTCATTTTAAAGAAATCGAAAGTACGATTTTCTCGGTCGAACATATATTTATAGCTAAAAACTAATAAAAGAAGAAAGGCCGTAACGGGGCTGAATAGAATTTGGAATAATTGTTTTGTAAATAAGGCCGTTTTATATGGCGTATTTTGTTCTGTATAGGCCAACTGATGATCAATGAGCGCTTCAGCTTTCTCCTTTTCTACTGCGACTGAATGTTCTCCAAGATAAGGGATTGCTTTAAATGCTATGTAATTTTCATATTCGTTTAAAAAGGCCAGCTGCTGCTCAGCAATCTGTAGATCGTTCTCGTCTAATTTCTTTAAAATATCGTTTATATATTGCTCTTTCAATAGAAGACTTTCCGATGATTGCTGTTCTTCAGGAGTAAGACCTATTACACGTTCTTTCGTTAATGTACTTGTAATCAATAAATGTACGGTATCTTTCCGGTTGTTGAATGTTTCCTGCAGTTCCTGCTTGGTAGCACCAGATTGTATACTATTCATTATGAGCATCGATCCGACAAGTACAATAATTGCCACAGGTAAAATAAAAATATATTTGCTTTTCAGCAAGCCCTTCATGAGAAAACGAATTACTTCATTCATCATTCTCCCTCCTTCCCCTTTAGTTTGCTGAAAATATAAATTCCTCTTTGAACAGAACTGCCATAAAGCGGTTGCTTGTCCTTTTCAAAGAGGATTTGAAATGATCAGATTCAGACTAGCAATTACTCCTCGTCTGCGTTACTAAGCGGTGCATATGGTCCTGTTTTCAGCGTGCCTGAGAAGAAGGAATAGCCCGGCTTCCCTACAGCGTAGCCACGATTATACAAATAACCAGAATACGTTTTACCGTTTTGAGTAACCGTTACCCACATCGATTGTGTCGTTGTATATGGCACTTCTTTTGAATACCAAAGTGTATCGGACGCTACAGAAACTTCAGGCTTCAAACTTTCAGCTGCTTGGATACTTGAAATATTCACGGATACACTTAAAGAAATTGCTGCTACTAAACTTAAACTTACCAATTTAAATTTTTTCATCATTGATTCCTCCTCTGTTCCTATTCCAAAACCTGATTACAATAGATGAATCTTCTACATCCTTCACTTATCCTCCACCAGTTCCAATAATCCACAGTTCCAATGTTGTGAGTAATAAATCTACCATTTCTCCCCCTCCTTTGTATTAATTTTACAAACTATCCGACGAAAAGTGTATAATATGCCTAAAAGAATAATTTAGGTGATGAAATGAATAATTACGGGCATGTCATAAAAGAAATCAGGGTAGGTAAAGGCTATTCCCAACAATATGTCAGCGAAAAAATATGCTCACAGGGCAATTACTCAAAATTTGAAAAAGGGGAAAACAGAGAAATTAAGTTTTCGATTTTGAAGGAATTTTTGGGACGGCTTGAAATGTCCTATGAAGAGTTTGAATACATAAGCAACAATTATGAAATGCATGACCGCCAAAGAATTATGAAAAAGTTCTACAATCAAACCTATAATTCCGAAAACGCTCTGCTTCAAATGATTGAAGAATGCGCTGCCTATTTACAGCTAAATCCGAATGACAATTTAATCATGAATATTCAAACGGTAATGGAAGGCATGCTCGTTTTAGCAAGATCCAGTGATTTTGTACTGGCTTCTAAAACACTATCACCCATTTGGGATGACCTCTCTCAACGAAATACACTGTACTTAGCTGATATTTATATACTGAATGCCATTTTATTTGTATTTCCGATTTCTACTGCAACCGAAATAAAAGAATTTGCTTTTCGCCATATCGACAAGTACAACGGATTTCAAAATATTAATAAGTTAAAAATAAACTTTCTGATCAATTTGTCGCTTATCAATATAAAAGGAAAAGACTTTGAAACCGCGCTACACCTTTTGAATGATGCCATCGGGAAATGTAAATCGGAGCAGCTTTTTATTAACTTGTCGATCTGTTATGTAAGAAAAGGCGTGTGCCTGAATAATTTGAATGGAACGGATGAAGGTTTTATCGAAAAAGGGTTAACACTACTGCAGCATTTAGAACAGGCAGAACTAGTTAAAATGCTGGAGAAGGAAATTAAAAATAATTTAATCGTTAAATAATATAAGCAAATTAAAAAGGGCTGCCTGTATAATGAGGCTGCCCTTTCATTTTTTATTTTTTATTAGGTAAATTCATTTTACGTTCCAATAATTTAATGCGGTATTTATAAATCGCATAGATTACTGCCAGAATAATTATGATGATGACAAAAGGCTGCAAATACTGTTTAAACAGATCCCCTGCCTGCTCCCAGTTCTCCCCAAGCTTAATGCCTAAATAAACATAAAGCGCGGTAATCGGAAACATCGCTAAAAATGTATAGATTGAAAACTTCCATACATTCATTTTTGTCATCCCGCATGGTACCGAAATTGCGGTACGGACGATTGGCATAAAGCGTCCGAAAAAGGCAACGCCCGCGCCGTATTTTGCGAAAAACTTGTCCGATGCATTCACTTGCTTCTCATTAATCAAGAAGAACTTCCCGTATTTCAGAACGATTGGACGACCACCATAACGCCCTACCGCATACAAAGTCAACGGTCCTAATGTTCCGCCTACTGTTCCGGCAAGCACCATTAACCAATAGCTATATTCCCCTTGAGCAATCCAAAACCCGGCCATCGGTAAGATGACTTCTGCTGGAATAAACTCAAAGCAAAGTGCCAGTAACACACCGAAATAGCCAAACCCTTTAAAAAACTCAATCATTGATAGAATGATTGTATCTAACAACAAAAACAACTCCAATCATTTGCAATATCCAAAGTTAAAATCAGCGACAAAGTCCGATTTCAACTCCAAAGTCCACTTCTACATTCACTTAGCATACAAAATCTTTAAACGATTCACAATACAAATTGTGAAAACATGCCGTATTTATGTATGTTCTTCTATAGATTAGAACGTCCTCTCCTCATAAATGTTGCCTCATCCGCAAAATTTTAATTTTATAGCAGTGTATGTCTATGCAAAAAGCGATATGTCAGTCAGCATACCTCTGCCTAATGCGTGCAAATATAAACACAAACAGGCGAAACCATAAGTACTATGGAATCCCCTGTTCAAATCGTTAAATCAATGCTTTTAAATCATGAATAAATTCATAAATAAAATAGCAGCCAAATCCGAATAATAATAAGCCTGCAATAATGGATGTCCATTTAATCATCGCTCGGTTCATGACTTTCCTTGTAAGTGAAAAAAATTCCTTCTTGCGTCCGCTTTATAAATATAATAATTTACGAATACTTATAAACCTTCATTCACTTTTAAATATTCCCCAGTAAATTCCAGTATTGATTTATTTCCGGAAATCTATTATGATGGCATTAATTTATGAGAAGGAGGGATGTTTCTATGTTTTCAATTCGTTTACGCTAAGCTGGCAATAAAAAAGCAAACCCATTAATGTTGGGCCTTTTTGTCATGCTTGTAAACGAAGAAACCATAGGGATTCCTCTTTAAACGGGAGATTTCTATATTTTTTTCGCAGCAGGCATACATATGTCTGCTTTTTTATTGCGTTTTAGACTCATTATAAAATGGAGGGCTAAAACTATGCAGATGTTACTATTCTTTTAATACGGGCGGATTACCCTAACCGCTCGTATCGATAAGCTATCGGTACGAAATTTACTATTTCGGAGGTAGCAACAATGGAAAACTTAAGCTTTGAACTAAAAAATATACTTGTACAATTTTTAGATAAGGATGTACTGACAATCCCGCAGCTGGCCATTTATCAATTCGACCGCATTGGGATTGTCGGTAATAACGGTGCCGGTAAAAGTACTCTAATAAAATTATTAACCGGTCAACTCATTCCACAGCAAGGGAATGTAAATGCACATGTCGACTATTATTATTTTGAACAAACATCCCCTGCCGTTACTGATGACAATATTGATATTGCGCTTGTCCATAAACTGAAAGCAGTCGATCCCCATAGCGGTGGCGAACAAACACGGTTGAAATTGTCACAGGCATTCAGCCATTACTACGAGGCAATGCTATTAGATGAACCGACAACACATTTAGATCAGGATGGCATCAAATTTTTGCAGGAGCAGCTCCGCTATTATTACGGAGCCGTCGTCATTGTCAGTCATGACCGAAACTTGCTGGATAGCGTCGTTACGACAATCTGGGAAGTGAGTGACGGGTATGTGACAGTCTATAGCGGGAATTATTCGGATTATGCCGCGCAAAAAGAACGGGAAAAACTGGAGCAAGCTGCTGCCCATGAAAAATATGTTCGCGAAAAGGCACACTTGGAAAAGGCTGTTGCTGAAAAAATGAAAAAAGCCGAAAAGATTACCGAAGCGAAAAGGATGTCAAAAAAAGAAACGAAGGCCAAAGCAAACCGAATGTTTGAAACAAAATCGAAAGGAACGAGCCAAAAATCGGTTTACCGATCAGCTAAAGCAATCGAAAAACGGATTGAACAGCTGCCTGTTGTCGAGAAAGTTAAAGAAGAAGTGCCACTTCACTTCAAACAATCGAAAGCACTGGAACTTCATAATAAAGTACCGATTATGATGCGGGACCTTACTTTAGCAATCGGAAACAATATACTGTTGGATCAATGTCAGCTTCATGTTCGCCTACAGGATAAACTAGCGATAACAGGTCCGAACGGCAGCGGAAAATCAACATTGCTGCACGCGATTATCGAAAAGCATCCTAATATAGAACGCTCACCGAAAGTAAAAATCGGTCATTTTTCACAGCTTGCTTATCAAAATTTACCGGACGAGACGATCTGGCGTTTTATTAAAACAAGAAGTGAATACAACGATGCATTTATCCGCACTGTTTTGCATCAAATGCAGTTTGAACAAAATGATCTGCAAAAGCGAATCACCGTTTTAAGCGGTGGCGAACGGATTCGATTGCTTTTAAGTCAGCTGTTTTTAGGTGAATATAATATTCTCCTGCTTGATGAACCGACCAACTTCCTTGATATGGCGACAAAAGAGGCATTGGCAAACTTTATTAAGGCCTATGACGGGACTGTGCTCTTTGTTTCCCATGATGACTATTTTGTGAAGCAAGTGGCAACAAGAACGATTGAAATAAAAGATAAGAAAGTAATTGAAATGTGATAATACTGTTCTTTACGAGAGATACATTTCTTTCATTTCCTACCGGTGTGCACTACAATAATTATTATGGTAATGATAGTAAGAAAAGGAAACGAGCCCTTTACTAATTGGAGGTCATCATATGGAAATAGGTATTTCAACTTTTGCAGAAACTACACCGGATGTGCTAACAGGTGAAACAGTAAGTCATGCTGAACGACTGCGGCAAATCGTCGAAGAAATTAAGCTGGCGGATGCGGTTGGACTGGATGTGTATGGTGTCGGGGAACATCACCGCGAAGATTATGCAGCATCAGTTCCCTCTGTCGTACTCGCTGCGGCTGCAATGCAAACAAAACAGATTCGACTAACAAGCGCTGTAACGGTCCTTTCATCTGACGATCCGGTACGTGTCTTCCAGCAATTTGCGACACTTGACGGACTATCGAACGGACGCGCCGAAATTATGGCTGGACGCGGTTCATTCATTGAGTCATTCCCGCTGTTCGGCAATGACTTGAATGACTATGATGCGCTTTTTGAAGAAAAACTCGATCTCTTATTAAATCTTCAGGAAAATGAGATTGTGTCATCAACCGGCCATTTCCGCCCGTCTATTCCAGGACGCGGTATCTACCCCCGCCCTGTACAGGAAAAATTGCCGATTTGGATAGCGAGCGGCGGTACACCACAATCTGCAATCCGTGCGGCTACATTGGGCTTGCCGTTAACATTGGCAATTATCGGAGGAAGCCCTCTGTATTTTGCGCGCATCGTTCAATTGTATTATGATGTGGCGAAAAAAGCAGGACATGATATTTCAAAGCTGCGCGTCGCTTCCCATTCACACGGGTTTATTGCAGATACGACAGAAATTGCAGCAGAGCAGTTTTTCCCGTCAACAGCAGCGGCTATGACGAAACTAGGCCGCGAACGTGGCTGGGCACCGTATACACGTGAAGCATTTGATGAGGCCCGAAGCTTGGAAGGCGCTCTTTATGTAGGTGATGTGGAAACGGTTGCGAAGAAAATCATCTATCTGTACGAACATGTCGGCATTTCAAGGTTTTTCTTACACGTGCCGGTCGGTTCTATGCCGCATGACCAAGTACTGCATGCCATTGAACTTTTAGGTACGAAAGTTGCACCAATTGTGCGTGAAGAAGTAGCAAAATTGAAAAAGAGATAAAGATGATCGGTCAGGGGCTATGCAGTATTTTTCTGCATAGCCCCTTTTTATGATGTATGTTAATATGTCCCACCAAAAGTTTCAGACTATATTCACTAGAATAATAACAAAAATGCTTAAAATTCAGAAAATTATTGCAATTATAAATTTATTAAACTACAATAACATGAATTCAATAGAAAGCTGAGGTTACATCATCATGGGAGTTTTACAGAAGATAGGTAAGTTTGCAGGAAATACATTTGCGATTTGGGTTCTTGTTGCTGCAGGTTTAGCAATTTGGACACCTGAATATTTCACTTGGATCGGCAGTTACATCACCATATTATTAGGAATTGTCATGTTTGGTATGGGGATGACATTAAAATTAGATGACTTTAAATTAATTCTTCAATATCCGAAAGGCGTAATTATCGGGATTATTTCTCAATTTGTCATTATGCCATTACTTGCATTTGCGTTAGCAAAAATTTTCAATTTACCACCTGAAATTGCGGTTGGGGTTATTTTAGTAGGATGTTGTCCAGGGGGTACGTCATCAAACGTTATGACATTCCTCGCTAAAGGTAATACGGCATTATCTGTTACAATTACATCATTCACAACATTATTAGCACCGTTTGTAACACCTGCTCTCATCTATTTATTAGCAAGCGAATGGTTACCGGTTTCATTTATGGCCATGTTTATGTCGGTTATTAAAGTTGTATTGATCCCGATCATTTTAGGGATTCTTGCTCAATTCTTATTTAGACCAATTGTAGAGAAAAGCATTGATATCCTACCAACAATATCCGTGGTGGCGATCGTAATGATCGTTGCAGCCGTAGTAAGCGGAAGCCGCGATAAAATTTTGGAAACTGGATTAATCATTTTTGCCATTGTTATTTTACATAACGGGTTGGGCTACTTAATTGGATACTTGGTAGCGAAACTATTTAAACTAAAATACGATGATCAAAAAGCGGTATCGATTGAAGTTGGGATGCAAAATTCAGGTTTAGGAGCACAGTTAGCGATGGCGCACTTCGATCCCGTATCGGCAGTTCCGAGTGCGATCTTCAGTTTCTGGCACAATATTTCCGGACCGATTCTTGCTACCTATTGGGGTTCAAAAGCGAATAAAAAGGAAAACAGCAAATAGTAATAACACAAAAAAGAGGTACGAATTCATAATGATTCGTACCTCTTCTTTTTCGTTCATATGTATTAATGGGCTTAAATGCATTCAAATATGTATACCTTTCCTTCTTCATTAAAAGATCTTATCATTCTTTCAAAACCAACTTATATTGTACTAACTTAACTTCTTTCCCTATGTATAAATCTGTTCCCACACGGCTTTCCTCTGTAAATCCAATTTTCTTCATTAATTTTCTGGTGCGATGATTTGTTTCATGCGTTTCTCCGTAAAATGTGGTAATTCCAAATTGTTCATTTGCATAATTGATTAATTCCTCTATCATTCGTGTACCAATGCCAATATTCCAGAGCGTACTGTCACCTATAGCAATACCAATTTCAGCACAATTTTCATTAATCTCGGTTAAATCGGCATAACCGATAAGTCTATTTTTATATTCAATTCCCAGACGAATCATATCTTTTTGTTGATTGGCTACACAACGTTCCCACCATTTAAACACTTCCATATGATCTCTATTTTTTTGCCAACCATTTGCTTCACAAAAATGCTCATCCCTGCTCCAATCCACTACAGCATTGAAATCTTCTAATTTCAACTTTCTGAAGTAAATTTCATTTCGATTAATAACCATTAATCATCCCACCATTCTGATTTTCGCAACGCACTAATCGTTCTTAGCTCCGTAATTTACATATGAAAACCCTTGCCGTTTTATATGGCAAGGGATGTTTCATTTAAACTAAACCTGCTATTAATAGTTATTAATCTGATATTCGTTCATTTTATGTGCTAAACGAATTGTCACTTGAGCTAATTGTGCATACGTAACTTCACTAGTTGGCTTCAACTGATTATTTTCAGCTTCAAGTAATCCCATTGCATACGCTAATGCCACGTGACCACGTAATTCCTTATCTACTAGTGCGGCATCACTGTATTTCAATTCATATATATCACTCAGTTGTGCAGGTTTATTTAGTTTCAGTGTTCCAATTACCCATTTTGCCAGCTCCTGATTAGTAAGAGCTGTCTGAGGATTAAAGGTTTTAGTAGATGCATCGAGCATTCCCATCTTTAATGCACGAGAGACAAATGCATATGAAGGATCGTCTGGCGTGATATCAGTAAATGATTCGTCCGCCATTTCAAAATCATTGTATCTAGAGCTGTAATACATGTATGTTACGGATTTCAGTAATACTTTTAATGCTTCCTCTTTTGTAATAGCGGCATCCGGGTTAAACTTTTCGTTAACTTCTAAAATACCTGCATGAATTAAATAATTTAATTCTTCGGCAGCTTTTGGATGCTCGATTTTCGGCTTGTCCGCATTGGCCATTCCAGATGCATCTAACCATTCACCTGTTTTGGCATCAATGCCAGCAGACCGTTCTTTGAAGACTGGTTGGTATGCTAAACTGTAATGCTGCTCATTCCCTACTTTTGGATGATTCACATATTGCAGTTTCAGTTTCAACTCATCCTTCAACATTTTTGTTGCTTCCTGTTCAGCTAAAATATCCGTTACTGCCGGGTACTCCAAATCACCATAGTCGCTCATGTATAAGTTGACTAAATCACCTGTTTTGGCATCGACACTTACTGAGACACTATCCCCCATTACCGTTAAGCCATTCTCGATGCGCGGGAACGTAAAGTTATAACTATTATTGTAGGTCTCATGGTAGCCTTCATTTACCGGCAATGCATACTTGTGAGCAGATGAAGGGATCCATTCTTTTACAAGAGCGATCGCTTTATCCAATGCCTGTTTTTGTGTTAATTTCACTTCATCTTTGCTGTCATCATTATCTACTTCGAGACTACTTTTGATATCACTGTAATTAATGAATTCCCCTGTTGCTTTATCAATTGTTAGTACAGTCCCTGTTCCACCATTACGATAGTTATACATATATTGAATGTTGAATACTTCTTTACCCGACTCCGAAGTTGTTTCATCAACCGCTCCAATCTCCAGTTGAACACCTTTTATATCTGTTGCAAGCAATTTCTCAGCCAATGCTCGTGCCTGAGCTGCTGTCATGTTCGGCTGTTTTGCCGCTAATGGCGCTGATACAATTGGTGTAATTGGTTTAGCAGATAATGTTGACGAGAGCCCGTCCAAAGTTATCCATTCCCCTGTTAGCGCATGGATACCTGAAATAACCTGGCTATTCGGTTCATAAACTAACTTCACTTTATGATTTCCTGTTGAATAATCCGGTATAATTGTATAAGACAATTGTGCTTTTAAAGCATCTTGAACGCGGTTAGCAACGGATGATTCATCTAGTTTTTTTGATGGGTCATCATATGTGAAATTATTTTTTGAAGAGGTTGTTTTATAAAATGATGCTACTGTGCCATCTCCTAGTACACGAATATTGATAGTTTGATCTGAAATTGGAATCCCTGAATTTTTCTTCTCATAATTAAATGAATATTCAACAGGCTGCGTTAATATAGATGGAGAGTAATAATCGTATGCGTTCGGCACAAGCTCATACCCTTCGCCTTTACTGAACTTTCCCATAAATTTATCTGCTGATTTTTTCACTTCTTCTTTTGAATATTTTGCCGGGAATAATACATCCTTTGTGTATACAGGTTGATAATAGAATTGCTCCAACTCTAACGTATCGCCTACGAAAACAAAGCTCCCATGTTCATATTGATCATCAATATTCTTTGAGAAATAAAGTTCATATCGCACCGTAGTGTCTGTATGATGTGAGTATCCAGCCCCGCTATGAAAGTCTTTTTCCGATACATGCAGGAACTCATTTGGAAATAATTCTCGGAAACGCTTTATTAAATCTGCTTTTGTTACTGTAGTATTTGCTTGTGCGACCTGAATCGGTAATGTCTCCATTCGTTCATTCCCTAATGTTGAAGCACTAGCAATCGGTGCTAATAACCCAACAGATAGCGCTGTTGCAGTTAGCATGGCACCCGCCTTTTTAAAAGTTACCACTCTTCATCCCCCTATCTCTTTCTCGTAAACATCTGTTTACACTTATATATTACGAACTTAAATTCAAAATAGTTTCACTTTTGTTAATATTTAACTAATTATTATGAAATGTTAAAGCCGATAAGCCATATATCTAATCGTTTGATCAATACCATAAGTAGTTAATTCCTCCCTCTTAGCTCTTTCCGAAAACATTACCAGTTATCGTGATGGATAGTTTAAATTATTCCTAAAAGAATAAAAAAACACCTATTTTGAAAATAGGTGTTAAAGTTCGGTTATTGAGTAACCGGATTCATCTTCGTAATCTCTTTCCCGTTTATTGAAATTGTTCCGCTAGTAGGCTCTACCATGCGGTTCAGCATACGAAGGGCTGTCGTTTTACCACTACCGCTCGTACCAATAAATGCGATAAACTCCCCTTTTTTAATATCAAGAGTTAAGTTATCCACGGCCACTTTCCCACCACGGTATACTTTGCGTAAGTTTTCGATATGTAGCATAGAGCTCATTCCTTTTCCCATTTATCGTAATCCTATTTTGATAAAATACATTATTTATATACCCCGCTTTTCAAAAACGTAACAATGGAGACATTTAAATTGCAATATTGTAATTTTAAAGTTTATTACGTAATCTCCAATAAAATTTTGTAATATTTAACGGTTTCCATCCGACTTTTTTATTTCTATATAGTATTTTTTTACGATTTCGAATTGACAAAAATAAAGTTTAAGTTAATAATTATAAACCAAGTAACAACTCGTAAAATATTTAAGGTTGTTACATTATAAAAGGAATAAAGGGAGCGTATTATGCATTTTAAAAAATTAGGAATATTTTCAGTAGCATTATCGGGTCTGCTTTTAGCTGGTTGTAATAATCAGGATGATAGCAGTGCTACAATTGAAGAAAAATTAAACTACACGATTAATGGCATTGAACCAGGAAGCGGAACAATGGGATTAGCAAATAATACTTTACAAGATTACGAGAATCTAAATAACTGGAACCTTACAGAAAGTTCTACGGCAGGTATGCTGGGAGAACTGGATAAAGCCTATAAAAATGAAGAACCCATTATATTTACAGGCTGGAACCCTCATTGGATGTTCGCAAAATATGATCTAAAATATTTGGAGGATCCTAAAAAATCATTAGGTGAAATTGAAAATATTAATACGATTGTACGAAAAGGTTTTAAAGAAGATTTACCGAACGCTTATACAATAGTGGATCGCTTTTATTGGGAGCCGGAAGATATGGAAACGGTCATGACCGATGCCCAAGATTCAAACTTTGAGGATGCTGCAAATAAGTGGGTAGAGGAAAATTCGGATACGATTGCAGAATGGACTGCTGGCGTTGAAAAAGGAAACGGTGAAAAAATTAGTATTATTTCAACTCCTTGGGATACTGAAGATGCTTCATCACATGTCATCGCAGCTATATTGGAACAGCATGGCTTTGATACCGAAATCACTCCAGTTGACCCAGCAATTATGTTCCAGGCGATTTCAACGGGAAATGGGGATATTTCATTAGCTCCATGGCTGCCGATTACCCATGAATCCTTTTACGAAAAGCACAAAGATGACTTTATTGATTTAGGTGAAAACTTAAAAGGGGCACGACTTGGCTTTGTTGTTCCAGCATATATGGATATTGATTCGATTGAAGATTTAGCTCCAAAAAAATAGTCATACAATAGCATCGGGAAATTTATTTCCGATGCTTTTTTCTAAAAGGAATACAGCGATAGCGGTTAAAATTACGCAACCTAATATCAGATAATTCAAAAATTTCCCGCGCAATAATTTAGTTACTTGTGGATAACTTTAATTTGAAGGGTGCCTAAAGGAATTTCCGGCAATGATTTTCTAATAAATTTTGAGATCTGCTAATATATTTTTATTTGTTCTAATAAAAATGCGAAGTTCTAATTTATTTAATGTTTGTTCTAATAAAGTCGTCAACTCTTCTAATATGTTCTACCGTTCTTCAAATAACCAGCGCATTTCTTCTAATATCCTCCCCAACTGTTCTAATAAAATCTCCCTCAAGTTCTTCAAGACAAAAAAACTGCCCAAGTTACAAACACTTGGACAGCTTTCCAATTAGAACGGCATTCCCATAATCGCTTTTGGCTCAAGAAACTCCTCGATACCATAATCGCCCCATTCACGGCCAATACCAGATTGTTTAAAGCCTCCGAATGGTGCCGAACGATCCGTTTCACTATCATTAATACGAATTTGCCCCGCTCGGATGGAGAAAGCGACTTTCTTCAGGTCTTCTTTATCATTACCGAATACATATCCGGCAAGTCCATAAATCGTATCATTAGCAATATCAATGGCTTCGTCTAAATCTTTGTACTTAATGACCGACATAACCGGACCAAAGATTTCCTCCTGTGCAATGGTCATATCGTTTTTCACATTTGTAAATACCGTAATTTGTGAGAAGAATCCTTTATTAATTCCATCTGGTCTGCCTGGCCCACCGATTGCAATGGTTGCACCTTCTTCTTCACCTCTTTTAATGTAGGATTGAACGGTCTCCCACTGATCTTTGGAAACTTGAGGACCCATAAATGTATTTTTATCCTGTGGATCCCCTACCGGAAATTCCGTAACTAATTCTTTCATTGCTTCAATGAATTCATCATGCATTTCTTCCGGTACGATCATGCGCGTTGCCGCGGAACATACTTGCCCTGTATTCATAGCAATTTGTCCTAATGCCGCTTTCGCTGCTTCCTTAACATCCGCATCTTTTAAAATAACAAATGGTGATTTGCCGCCAAGTTCCAATGAAATATTTTTAATATCTTCAGCAGCATTTTTCATTAACCCGCTGCCAACTTCACCTGAACCGGTAAACGATACAATGTCCACATCCGGATGTGTACTGATTGCTTCACCTACTGTTGAACCTGAACCGTTTACAAGATTAAATACTCCTTTTGGAACACCCGCTTTATCCAAAATTTCCGCCAGAATGACCGCTGCAAACGGTGTTTGGGAAGCAGGTTTTACTACCATCGTACATCCGGCCGCCAGTGCACTTGCAAGCTTTGTGGAAAGCTGATTTGTCGGGAAATTCCACGGTGTAATCAGCCCGGCTACTCCAATCGGTTCTTTTTGAATATATGATTTCTCTCTTTTTTCGGTAAATTTAAATGTCTTCAATTGTTCTGCCGCTTCTTTGAAATGCGTTAGCCCCATCTTAAAATGGATTTCCTCCGATTTGGTAATAGGTGCACCTAATTCAGCGGTCATTATTTTCACTAAATCGTCTTTACGATTTTCATATTCTTCAGCAATCGCTTCCAACAGCTTAATTCGATCATCCACCGACATTTTTGAAAAGGAAGGGAAAGCCTCCTTCGCTGCCTGGACCGCTCGATTCACATCTTCTTTCGTCCCGCTGCTAATCTTACCTACTACTTCCTCTGTCGCAGGGTTAATTACTTCGATTGTATCTGATCCAGTAGAATCAACCCATTCCCCATTGATGTATTGTTTTGTATGATTTAGCATAATCAAACTCCTTTATAAATCGACTTATAAAAAATATTCCCTTTGTGCTTGTCAGTAAACATTTGAAACTTTCTCATAAAGCAAAAAAATTCGAAGCCTGTAGTAGCGCTTCGAATTTTTAATCAGTGTTAACCTATTCATTTATTGCAAGCAATTGCTTAGCGATTTCCTTCACATCCGGATCTTTTGATTCTTTTGTAAAACGCACTATAAGTTCTTCGATTTCAGTACCTTGCCAATACACACGATCATATGAAAGTAATGTTTGAATCGCCATATACTGCAGATGGTCGTCAGTCGTTTTTAAAGCTTGCCTAATAAAATCCATACCAATCCCATCATACTGATCCAATTCTTCAATAAGTGATAAAACTACAACTTTCTGGTCGTTCGTCAGTTCATTGAAATCACCAAAACACGCCGTAATTCCAATTAGCCGTTGGATAACTTGCGGATCCTTCGCGGCAAATAATGAATAATAATATTGCACATTTTCAGGGTGACTCTTTAACTTTTCAAATACGATGTCCGTTATATTTGCTTTATAATATTTGGCTACCGCTAACGCCATATCCTCATTTTCCTGGTCATATTGCAGAATTTCCAATGCTTCCTGCAGCCATAATGGATTTTGAGCAATCACGTTGATATTTTCTTCTACTGTACGCTTTTCATGCGGTTTCCAGTTAGATGAAAAGCGATCATCCCATGTTTCTTCATCATATTGTAAATACTCATGAATTTGTGTCAAAATAAAAAACTGGCTGAATGTCAGGCAATGTGTTTTCGCATGATGTGTATAGCGCATCAGTACTTGGCCTGCATACTGATATTCATCCATCGTTTGATAAGCCCCTTCATATAAAAGCGCTAATATAATTGTTCCCGCACTGTCAAATATTTTCCCGGAAATAATTTTTTCGTGCAGTTCAATATCAAGCTTCCCTTTTTCAGCACACATTAATGCCGAGGCATTCCCAGGTACAGTATTTTTTAGACCTTCCAGCAATATCCACTGTCGGATATCTTCATTTGAGGCATCCAGGAAATTTAATGCTTCAAGTTTACCCCAATCTGAAACATTTTTCGCAATATACCATACGATCTCATTACTGTTAGTTGTGCCGTTAGTTATTGCGAATAAAGCCACTCCGGTAAACTCTTCATGCAATGCAATCACTTTTAATCGCTCTTTATACTCTTCACATTTAACTGTTCCCAATACAAGAAGCGCAAATTTTACTACTTCGCGATGTGCCGCATGCTCAAGCAGCCAAATTGCCTCTTCTTTCACTCGGTCTTCATCTTTTTCAGTTTCAGAAAACCGCTCCAAAAATTCATGAAAATAGCTTATGACCTTCTCATCTTTAATTTTTTCGTAGGTTGATTTCCGTGTTTGATCGCTAGGATTTGCGACCTGTGCTAAAAATAGCTTGATCAGCTTTTTCGTATAAAATGGTGTTACTGCCTCTTGATGCAGCTGGTCTGCAAATCCTGGCGCAAATTTCGGATGATGTTCATCATATAATAAATCGTCATCCGGCAAATCTTTTGTTATTAGCTGTTGATTTTGCTCATATTGCTCTTCAAGCAAAGGTACGATATACGCCTTATTTGCCCATGGTAAAAATTGCAGTTTCATAGCCTCATGGAGCAACTGCTTTCCATCTACTTTCACCTTTATATTCAATTTAACAAAGCCGCCTATTTTCACATATACTCTATGTGTTTTACCGCTTTTGGATTGGAACGTCCCTTTCATTGTTGAAAATGGTATTAGATGCGACCACATTGATTTCCGTACATTTTGTGCAATCGTTTGGCCATCTACCTTTAAAACTTCTTCCATCATGCCATTCCTAACTTCTATTTGATGACCTTCATACTCCAAGACCCATTGCTTTTCCACTTCTTTTGCAATATCATTTTGAGCATTACGTATTTCACGCTTCATTTCTTCTTTAAATCCCATTTACTTGCTACCTATCCCTCTCATTTCTATACAGCTATCATAACAATTTTTGTTAACTATTTGTTAAATTGTTGCAAAAAAGCGAAATAATATCACAAGTATTTACTTAATTTTTGGGAATTATCAGATAAAAAGGACTAGTAAATATACTAGTCCTAAAAATAAATTATTGAGTTTTAACAACTACTTTCCCGTTATGCTCCCCATTAATTACTGCATCAAATGCCTTACCAGCCTCTTCTAATGGATAACTGTAACCTACGACAGGTTTTAGCTGTTCTGTTTCCAGCAGCTTTGCTACACCGTATATTAGTTCCTGGTGTTCTTCTGCCGATACATTAAACAGTACCATCCCACGTACATCACATTCTTTTTGCATCACTAGACGTGGATTAATCTCAATTTCCCCACGGTTTCCGACAATGACGATGACACCGTTTTTAGCAACCATCTGCAAGTCAGTTTGCAGATTTTCATTCGCCAGAAATTCAATTATGACATCTGGACCTTTGCCATCATTGGCATCAAGTACAGTCTCAATCGTTTCTTCTTTAGTATGATCAAGCACAACATCCGCGCCAGCTTCTTTTACAAGTTGTTTCCCGGAATCTCGGCTAGCCGTTCCTATTACTTTTGCTCCTAAAGCTTTTGCAATTTGAACAGCCTGCAAACCTACCGCACCACTCGCTCCGTGAATGAAAACCGTTTGCCCTGATTTCACTTTCGCTCTTCCAACCAATGCTCTGTAAGCAGTCAGTGCCGGAATTCCTAATGCGGATCCCTGCTCAAACGAAATATGCTCTGGAATCGGATGAACAAAGCGGCTTTCACAAACAATCTGTTGTGCCAATGTACCTGTCGACTTACCACTCGGCAAGCTCGCGATAAATACTCGGTCCCCTGCTTTTACGTTAGTCACTTGTGCTCCAACTTTTTCAACAACCCCAGCCCCATCCAGGCCTGGCGTATATGGCAAGTTCGGTTTAATCGCATATGTACCTGTAGAAGTATAAACATCGCTAGGATTTACACCTGCCGCATGAATGTTTATCAGTACCTCATTTTCTGCCGGTGTCGATACTTCCGCTTGCTCCACAACTAAATTTTCAGATGTTCCAAATTGATTGATACGTATTGCTTTCAATAACTTCACCCCATCAACTATATTATATTAAGAATATTAGAAAAATTACGTTTTGTATAGAGATAGCTTCGTTTAATAAATTATTAAAATGTAATACTCTTATTGGTTCATCTATATGGATAATATAGACGGGGCGTGAAATAATTTTTATTGGCAATAATAATGAAGCTATATTTTGAAAGCAGATGTACGAACTCACTTCGTCATCTGCTTTAATGGGATATACACTATCTCTTTTATTTAAAAAATAATCGGAAAAGTAAATATAACGAAAGCTGCCCACAATCCGTATACCGGCAAATACTTCGTAATGGCATCTTGAATCGCTTCAGGTCCGGATTTATTTTGAAGATAACGTAAATAGGAAATCATTATCCAAAGTAGGTTTGCAAAAATAAGTATATTCACCCCTAAAACAGCAAGCCGATTTGGTGTAATACCGTAAGAAGTCAGTCTGAACATGATGGCTGATAATGCGACACTGTCAATAATAAGCGCAACAACGATTAAAGCGAAATTAACATAGTCGAAGATGCTCTTTTTATCATCCGAGTCCTTCTCGGTAATAGAGAAGATTGTTACAGCCAGTACGCCAAGTAGTATACCGTTGAAGGCAATCAGGAAATCGCGGTCCAAAAATGGATTTTTACCGACTGATAGGACCGTTATAAGGTATACAAGCAAAGTAATTAATACTAACGGGCTAAATATTTTTGCGATAAATGGAGTTATATTTTTGGCCAACTTTAAATTCATAGAAACAAGATGTACACCAACAACAGCAAGTGCCACTGCCCCAAATAAAACGATATTACTAAAATAGAAGTCCTCAATATCTAAGCCAATAAAGCTGAATAACTGCAACGTTAATAATGCAAGAAACATCCCGCTAACTGCCATGCTGGCGTAAAGAATGCCATATTCCAAATTAAATTTGATATAAGCTAATCTTGTACTGCTATTTAAATAATCATTTCCTGTATATGCTAGCCCTAATAACACCCATAAGAAAATCGGGAAATGTAAATATGCTAAAATTATGCTATCGTCATTGAAATTCAATGGCAGCATATTCAAATAAATTCCTGAAACTAAGAACATTGCCACTAACGAATAAATGATATTTCTTTTAGTTTTATGCTTGTAAACAAAGTAGGCAGCAATAAACGGAATAATACCAAATGCCAGATTAATCGGAGCAATCGATTCCTGCTCGACAAAATGGAATATAATTCTTGTGCATACCCCTGCCATGATCGCTAATATTCCCATGAAAATAAATCCACTTTGTAATGACGCAGACCTTTTTTTACTATCAATTTCATTGAAATTCAATCTTTCATACCAAACACTCAAAATCGGGGAATCAGAGTTTAGTTCCCATGCCTGTTTAAATGACTTAGTAAAAGCTTTCGGGTCTTTTCGATACATTTTCTCCAGTACATCGGGTTTAGTAATATTTTCAATAACCAAATTATTACTCTCCATTGCTTTCCCTCCCTCCATTATGTTTCACCTAAATTTCCTCATCACTTTTGTATTCTAAAATATCTCCAGGCTGACAATCCAACGCCTTACAAATTGCCTCTAAAGTTGTTATTCGGATGGCTTTTGCCTTTCCATTTTTCAATATTGAAAGGTTAGCCATCGTAATTCCAACCTTTTCCGAAAGTTCTGTTACACTCATTTTCCTTTTTGCCAGCATCACATCAATATTAATAATAATTGCCATAGTTATTCACCTCAGACCGTTAAATCATTTTCAGATTTAATATGAATTGCTTCCTGTAAAAGTTTTTGAAGAACCGCTGCGAAGACTGCAATTACCAATGAAGCAAAAGGAACAACTAATCCGACAAAGATAACACCCGGTGCGTCATCCAATTCTGCAAATATATAAAACAGCGGTAAAACGAATAAATGCAAAATACTAATAGTGATGGCACAAATTTTTATTTTCTTTAAAGGTTTCACAGCTAGATCAGAGAACGCTTTATTATTGTCGATATAGCGTAAAAGTAGGAAAGCCTGATACAAAGCAAAGAAATAAGGAATTGCCGAAGCATCTAAAACGATGTAAACAAAATATTTTACGAATGCAAACTCCGGAAGCATTTTTGATGCTACATTTGCCAACTCAGGTACTAAAAAGATGCATAACGCTAAAATAGGAATTCCTAAAAAAACAACAGCAACTTTTAAAAACAACGTAGTTACTTTTTTCATAATTCGCACCTCATTTATTTATTTTCAATTTTGATTTTAATACACGATTTATCGTAAATCAATAAAAATATATCTAATTTCATTATTTATTTATTGCATATTAGGTTTTACATTCACAATCCCAAAATAAAAAGCTTGGAAAAACCTTACTAATTAAGGCTTTCCAAGCTTAAACACATTGTTATTTAATTTTTTTCACTTTGCGCCTCTTATTTTAGAAAGCTTAAAAAGTTAGAGAATGATGCTACAAGATCTTGGTAGTAACCAATGACTTTATCTTTTAGTGCAATTTTTTCACTTTGATTTTGTTCTTCTTCAGGATTTACACTAATTTCTTCTGTATCTGTTTGGACTGGTTCTTCTTCCGGCTCTGAAACAGTGTTTTCCACTTCTTCACTAAATTGCTCTGGTGTTTCTACAGTAGAAGATAACTCTTCAGTTGCTGCATCTACTGGTACTTCCAGATTTTCATCAGTTTCAACCGGTAGAATAGTATTTTCAACCGGGATGTCTAGTGAAGAATCTTCCTCTCCAGTTGTTGGTACTGTTTCAATAATATCAGTTGCTTCATCAGTTACTGGTGTATTTTCTGTTTCTACAGTAGAAGGTAACTCTTCCATTTCTACATCTAGTGCAGAATCTTCCTCTACAGTTGCAGGTACTGTTTCAACTACATCAGAACTTACATCAGTTGATTCGTTAGATTGTTCAGAATCGAAACTACTTAAATATTGTTCAATATGTGTTTGGTAGTAGTTAATTAAGCTTTGGTAGCTATTATCGATAAATTGGTAAGATTCTTCTACCCATGTAGTAAAGTCATCTTCTGGTGTAATTACTTCTGTTAGATCATCTTCAGTCACCGGTACTGCGGGTTCTTCAGTTATATCTTCTTCCACTGGTTCTTCTGCTATCGGAGTTTCGGTCTCATCAGTTCCCTCTTCTCCCGCTTCGTCATCTTCTGACACTGGAGCTGCCGGTTCTTCCGTTACATCTTCTTCTACTGGTTCTTCTTCTGCTACCGGTATTTCTGCATCATCAGTTCCCTCTTCTTCCACCGGTTCTTCTTCAGAAACTGGCGCTATCGGTTCTTCTGTTACATCTTCTTCCACTGGTTCTTCTTCTTCTGCTACCGGTATTTCTGCATCATCAGTTCCCTCTTCTACTACTGGTTCTACTTCAGAAACTGGTGCTGTCGGTTCTTCCGTTACATCTTCTACTGGTTCTTCTTCTGCTACCGGTGTTTCTGTTTCATCAGTTACCACTTCTTCCGATTGATCCTCTTCAGAAACTGGTGCTACTGGTTCTTCAGTAATATCTTCAACTGGTTCCTCTTCTGCTACCGGAGATTCTGTCTCATCACTTAACTCTTCTTCTGCTCGATCGGCTTCTGGAGCATCAACTGTTACATCATCACCAGACACCGGTGTTTCTAGCTCTTCTGTTATACCATCATCCGTTGTATCATCTATATTATCTGTCTCATCTAATTCATCTGTCGTTTCGGTTTTTTGCTGGGCAACTTGGCTGACAAGCTTCCCTTTTTCAGGAGAACCTGGCAGGCTCTTTGCAAATTCAGACACTTTCTGCCCGTGATTTTTTGCTTGTTCAATAACTTCCTGATTAACATCTTTTGCATCCAATTCCGCTGCTGAGATAGGTGCACCTGCCGCTAAAAATGATGCAGCGATAAATGATGTTGACATCACTAGTGGCGCTACTTTCTTAGAAAAATTCTTATTTGCTGTTTTAGAGTCCATTTGTTTTTTGTTCATTACTTGATCTCTCCTAATTCGTATTTTGTACTGATAGGATGGATTTTTCATTAACCTCGGTATTAATCTAATCGTTTCATCTCTGATTGAACCGAGTAAAATGATTCCTCAATTTATTTGGCAGCACCATCTACTGCCTGCATAAAATATAGCAAAATTATATTACGATATTGTTTTACTCATATTAAAAGAGTTGATCTCCCCATTACGAATCTTTTGAATTTTGCAATATGTGAAATAAAATATACTGATAAAATCAATCCGTTTTTATATAATGAATACGCTTCCACATTTGTTCTGTTAGTAATCTTAAAAATTTTCCTTACTTTTTAATTTGGTGAAAACATTTTACATATATCACGGGACAGTAATAATTATCTAAACTAATAAGACATTTCTCAGCACATTATTACCAATTAAAATCATAATAGGCTCAACTAGGTAAGAATTTCCGTAAAAACACCTTATTTATTATGTATCATGCATTTCAGCATCCTTGTAATAACAGGAATTTATAAATTACTATAAATTAAAAAGGCATTTTAATAATCCAAAGATGTAAGTAGCTCCTTAGATATCAAAATGCCTCGCCAACTATTCTATTCATTTAAACAATCCTTTTGGTTGTACGAAAACCGTATTTTTTAAAGTTTTAATGGTAACTTCATAAAGATGTTGCTTAAGGTCATCCCGATTTTCCATTCTCGTTTGCAGCGAAGAATATGAGATGATCGGTTCCAATCTTTTTAATACTTGAACAATTTCAATTTGATCAAATTGCTCGACCATAGTTAACCTCCCCTCTATTTTTTACTCCTTTCATGATTTGTCTTTGTGAGGTCATTCGATAATACATCAATTGAATTTCGTAATGAATCGATTTTGCCTTCAAATCGCATTAATAAATAAATTGCTATCGTAATGGGAAATCCGAAATTCCCTAATATTTGAAACAGCTGCCCCTCAATCATTTTCCTCCCTCCCTTCTCTCAAAATTCTAATTGCTTTATGAATCATCTTAGAAATGGCTTGTTGTGAAACATTGTAAATCTTCGCAATTTCCTTCTCAGTTAACTCGTTTACATACCGGTAATACAATACTTGCTTTTGCTTTGTATTTAAACGTTTTAACAAAGTTATTAACATTTCATCACTCAACAAGCTCTCTAAGTCATTCTCAAAAATGCTTTCGAATTGTACAGAAGAATTTTCATCTTGAACGGTGTCTAGCATTGTCAGGCTTTCATTTATAGGTGCATCCAAATTTAATTCGTATTTTTTATTGTACTCTCTTAGCTTTGAATCAAATTTTTTTGATTCATATATAATTGCTTTTTTTATATAGGCGATACGTATAATCAGTTTTTCAAAGTATTTAAATTGTTCATTTAAAGCATCCGCATTCGAACTTGTCGGATCCTGCAAGTATGCATTATACAGTTTGTTGTAGTCTTCAATCTCTAAAAAACTTTTAAACACATTACTATTCACGACATCAGGATTCAATATCTTCATTCGTCATTCCCCTTATCTTTTTAGTCTTAAAACCTGAACTTCTGTTCGTTTTTAATTAAAAAGACTGAATAGAATGCTTATCCCTTATTATATAAAGGGGATTTCCCTAAGAATAATACAACCAAAATATTACGCTTTATTGAAATATTTCATAAGAAGATGCACCAGGCGTACGAGTTGGGAATCTATTACGACTGGTGCAATCATTTTACTGAAAATGTCTTTTTATCCCCCGCCAATTCCTACAATCCATAATTCCAGCGCGATAATAATAAACTCAACCACTTTCTCACCCCCTTTTTTTTACTAATTTTACATAAATTACACTTCACAAACTTATAATATTAGTAAATGAATATTTGGAGGGTATTATGAATAATTACGGAAAAACATTAAAAAAAATTCGAGTCGGCAAAGGATTTTCACAGAAATATGTATCCAACAATATTTGTACTCAAGGGAATTTCTCCAAATTTGAACTAGGTGAAAATAAAGATATTAAGCATTCAACTTTAAGTGAATTTTTAGTAAGAATTGAAACATCCTATGAAGAATTTAAATATATTGATAATGGGTATATCATGCCGTTAAGGGATGAAATTATTACGAATTTCTATAATCAAACATATAATAATTCGGAAAATTTATTGCAATTACAGGGAAGTTGTATTTTATTTTTAAAGGAATTTCCTGATGATCATCTAATTAATAAAATATTTATCATTATAAAAAGTTTAACAATATTGGCTAATACGAACGATTTTCATAGTGCGAAATTACTTGCCGAGCCCATTTGGACAGAACTATCGCGCAGAGACGACTTGTACTTGTCCGATATCTTTTTACTAAATTCCATACTTTATATTTTTCCGATTGAAACCGCTGTCGAAATGAAAAAATTCGCTTTTCGACATATTGAAAAATATAAAAACTTCCAGAATATAAACCGGATTAAAATAAATTTTTTAATTAACCTCTCTTTGTTGTATTTAAAAAATCACGACTATCATATGGCTTTAAAACAATTAGAAAACTCTATTGAACTATGTAAAATAGAGAAACTTTTTATAAATCTGTCTATATGTTATATACGTAAAGGGATTTGTTTAAATAATTTGGGTCATTGCGGATTATATTGGCAAACTAAAGGGATGAATATGTTGGAAGTTTTAGACGAAATCGAGTTGCTTTCTATATTAGAAACAGAAATCGATAAATACTCAAATTAAAATAAAAAAATAGATGTGCAATACGAGAATACTTGGTGTATTGAAGATGGCTCGTGTAATTACCGTTTATCTACTAAAAGCAGCCGTCGACGGAGATAATAAAAATAGACAAAAAAAAGCCGTCCAAGAACGGCCTTTTCTTTTGACTTATTTAATCGCATCTTCCTGCCGTTTTTTCAACTCTTTCTCTTTGTACATTGCTCGGTCTGATGCTTTAATCATATTGTCCAGATCTGCATATGCAACATCCGTTGTATAGTGCCATCCAATGCTTGCCGAAACATTGATAATATGCTGATCTAGAATCATTGGCTTCTCTAGAGCAGATTGGATTCGTTTCTTTATCTTTTTCAATATCGAATTATTCACATTAGCCGTGAGAACGACGAATTCATCTCCACCTAACCGGCACAGTAAATCGGTTTCCCTTAATACGCCATCGATCCTTAGAACAATAATCTGTAATAATTGATCCCCTATTTCATGGCCGTATGTATCATTAATATTTTTAAAGCCGTTCATATCAAGGAACAATAAGGCTATTGAATCGACATTCTCATGTTTCATTAAATCAAACTTTTCTCTAAGCAATGAACGGTTTGCTGCACCGGTTAAAGGATCGTGATAAGCCAAGTCCTGTAACTTGTCATTTGCTTCCCTCACTTTAAGGATGAAAACAATAAGAAAAATGGTGATAAATATTCCAAACAGTATTAAATAAATAAAGTCTTCCTTGACGACATTCGGAAAAATTTCATCGTGAAGAAAAAAAAACGAATAGAATGTAAGAATGATCGAAGCGACCCCTGCCATCAAAACAGCTTTGATCTGTTGATATATAGCACTTAGCGGAAGGGCGAGCCACATGAAGAAATAATTTACTAAATACGGCGAATCATTAAGCAGATAATAAAAATATAAGTACATACTGATGATCATGACATACATTGTGAATTTGGCGTTTACTTTCTTTTGAATCAGCAAAATCATGATGAGCCCAAAGATTCCAAAGAAGAATGCTGGAGGAAAAATACTCGCTATACCTTCAATCGATATATTAATTATTATTTGTGTAAAATAAAATACACTTATTAATAGAAGTAATAATGAATTTCTTCGATGCATTTCAATCATACTTCACCCTCCTCTACATCTGTATTGGGCATTATTGTTTATTTAACTTGTAATCATTTACTTTATTATAGCTTATGACAGAATTCTATGCAGTGAATAGTAATCAACTAAAAAAAGATCTTTCGACAGTTCATTGAAACTGATGAAAGACCTTCCCTTAAAATCTATATTCGTATTTTAAATACTTTATTCGTAATCGGAGCGAGAAATTTAACCCCTTTTTTCGTCATCATATCACCTAATATATGAGATAAATAGGCCATAGTGGAGATGATCGCTAAATTTTCCGCGCCTGTACTCACTTCCAGCAGATGGGACATATATGCCCAAAATAACACTGCCCAAATTGTATGGGTGAAGCCCCGATGCGGAAACCAGCCAGCTGCCCCAATATAAACGGCAAACAAAACGAGCCACCATAACTCATCAGTAATTGCATAATACAGAAGGAATAAACTTAAAATCGTCATTAAAATATTTTTCAGCGTTTCCTGACTTCTCATGGACATTGCGATAATAATAGCACCCAACGCTAAAAACAGCAGCTTATTTTGTTGCGTAAACCAGTCACCATCCAGAAAAGGCAAAAGATTTACATAGGCTGCCAACGACAGAATCATTATGATTCCGCCAACCATTTGTCCGCCCTTTTTTATTTGTTTCGCTGTTTTCGTTACATGTTTATTCAACAGATTGTTCCCATCCAAATCCGGAGCAAGTGAAGCTACCGCGGATACAGCTAAAACAACCGGGATCATCTCAGGTGCCTGGCTGACAGATGCCACTGCCCCGATTCCTAAACCAATTGTTAAATGCGTTCGACCTTTCATGATGTCACCTCTTTGTTGTAAAGTCTTTTAGCGGAATTTACCGCGAACTTCTTATGTATTCAAAGTGTTCATTGTACTTAATGAAGTTCTATTAATCAAGTTTTTTCATTAATGAAGCCTGCTTCACTTTATGTGCAGCTCTTTCGGTTTATTACTTACCGATCGTTCACATTTCAAGTCAGCCTTTGCGCTCGGTTATATATAAAAATACTGCAAAGCATGATTAATGAAATCATCGCAAACATATAATCGATATAAACCGTTAACAGCCATCCACCGATAATCGGTCCAATAAAACCTCCTATATTTTTAAACTGTGACGCACCAAGATATGTCCCCTTCTGATCCTCAGGTGCAATTTCCTCAATAACTGCATTCATCATCGGAAAACAGAAAATCTCCCCGACCGAGAACACAATCATACTCGCAATGAACATCCAAGAACTGTCGGAAACACCAAACAGAAATAATCCGACCGCAAAAATAACGACACCGATTTTCAGCGAACTGTATATTGAAATTCTCTCGCTTAAAACCGTTAAAGGCAGCTGAAATGCCAGTACTGTAATGGAGTTTGCGACAATCACATAGGAAAAGAGCTTCACCCCATCCTCCACATTCATATTAATGAACTGTGGGAGTGTCGAGTTGAACTGGGAATATCCGACCGTAATCAAAATTCCCCCTGCAATAAAGAGCAGCAGCTTCTGATCATGGAACACCGCTTGTAATAACGACCGGATTTGATGATTTGATTTAAGCCTTTTTTGCTTCATTTCATAACGGTTTAATACGACAAATAAAAATAGGCCATACAGCGCATACATAATGCCGGTAATCATAAACGGTGTCGCCGGGCTTGATAGGCTTGCGACCCAGACACCGAGCAACGGTCCCATAACAGCCGCAATATTAATGGCCGTATACCGTACGGAAAATAGCCTTCTTTTCTTGGCATCTTCCGTAAAATCAATCATCAGCGCTTGCGTACCCGGTTCAAAAAAAGAGCGGCATAGCCCGTTCACCGCATTCAACACGACAAAGTAAACAGCTGAAGGAGCTAACGCAAACCCAACGAATGTAAGGCTCCATATAAAGACTGTAATTATAATAACCGCTTTTCGTCCGAATCGATCGGTTAAATAACCGCCGATTAACCCGCCGAATGTTGAAAACAGAGGGGCAATTCCAATTGTAACGCCGATTAATAAAGGTGAGGCCTGTAGTTCATTATGTAAATATAAAGCTAAAAACGGGATTGCCATGAAACTCGCAGTCCGTACAAATATCGTGCCACTTAATATAATCCATACAAGCGGATGAAAATAATTAAAAATCCTTGCCATAGCCTGCCTCCTGAAAATTTTGAGAGATAACTTCCATTATACAGAGTTTGCGTAAAGAATATTTCTTTAATATGAAATTACTGTATGGTTCCACTTATCAATTTCAAGATAATGGTATAATGACTGAAAATAGTAGGTTAGGAGGTTTTATGTAAGTGAAGCTGACAAAAGAAGAAAAGTCCTGGATTTTATACGACTGCGGGAATTCGGCTTATTCCATTGCAATCACTACCGCGCTTTTTCCCATTGTTTTCGGGATGTTTCAAGGTGTGAACAACATGGATTTAGGTTACTTCAATTCACTCGCAAGTATACTTGTCGCCGTTCTTAGTCCTATATTAGGAGCCTTTGCTGATTATAAGGACAAGAAAAAACGTTTCTTCACATTTTTTGCGTTAGTCGGAATTATTTCCACTCTTTCCTTTACATTTATTTCACCGGATAGTGGGCAATGGCAGCTATTAATCGTCATGTACATTCTTTCATGTATCGGTTTTGCCGGCGCCAATATTTTCTATGATTCTTTCTTGGTCGATGTAACAACAGATGAGAAAATGGATAAAGTATCATCATCCGGCTTTGCTTTCGGCTACATTTCAAGTGTCATTCCATTTGGGATCAGTTTAGTCGTCATCTTAGTGATGGGGATGGATGCAGCGATCGGTTACCAAATCGGCTTTTGTATTACCGCGCTATGGTGGGGTTTACTGACGATTCCGATGATTAAAGACGTCAAACAGCGCCATTATATAGAACCCGAGCCGAATCCGATCGGCAATAGTTTCAAACGATTAGGTCAAACCTTTATAAATATTAAAGACTTTAAAATCGTATTCATGTTTTTAATCGCTTATTTCTGCTATATCGATGGTGTCGATACAATTATTAAAATGGTTGTTCCGTATGCGACAAGTGTTTTAGGCTCCGACGGGCTAAATACATTTATGCTTTTGGCCATTTTACTTGTTATTCAAATTGTAGCCTTTCCTTTTGCTCTGCTTTACGGTTCACTTGCAAAAAAATATTCGACAAGAGCATTAATTATTGTCGGCATTATGACTTATATGATTGCTTGTATCGCTGCCTTTTTCATTTCAGAATTGTGGCATATCTTTATTTTAGGAATAATGATTGGATCTGCACAAGGCGGGATTCAAGCACTCAGCCGTTCGTATTACGGAAAAATTATACCGAAAGAACGCTCCAATGAATTTTTCGGTTTCTATAATATTTTCGGAAAGTTTGCCGCGATTATCGGTCCTTTTTTAATGGCACTGACAACAACGATGACCGGCGATGCGAGATACAGTATTTTATCTATTATTCCTCTATTCATAATCGGGCTCATTGTCTTTTTAATGCTGCCAAAAGATGCGCATGAACAAACTAAATTAGCAGGGTGATCGAATGAAGAAAAATAATAAATATGTAATTGTCGTTTCCTATGATGCCTTTTCTAAAGATAATTGGGAAAGTGCAGCATTCAAACCGAATTTAGCAAAACTGATTGAACGAGGGGCCTCCACAAATTTAATGAAAAGTGTCTACCCTACCCTCACCTATGTTATACACAGCTCCTATGTGACAGGTGTTTATCCAGACCGGCACGGAGTTTTTCATAACAATCCATTTCAGCCGTTCGTGCCCGAAAACGATCAGAAATGGCACTGGTTCCGAAGTGATATCCAAGCACCAACTGTATATGAGGCAGCTCGAAAACAAGGACTTACAACTGCAGGACTTTTATGGCCAGTATCAGGAAAAGCGGATATTCACTTTAATATTCCCGAAATAAAAGCGATTAAAAATGAAAACCAGGCACTGAAAATACTGAAAAGCGGCAGTAAATTGTTTACGATGCAAATGGAAATGAAGTACGGAAAAGTTCGGCAAGGGATTCAGCAGCCGTATTTGGATGATTTCACAACACTATGTGCAGTAGATACGATTAAAAAGAAAAAGCCGAATTTACTTCTAATGCATTTAATTGATCTCGATGATACGAAGCATTTACATGGAACAAAGGGGCCTCATATCGAAGAAGTCATTGAACGGATGGATCGCCGGATTGGAGACCTTATCCAGGCGACAATCGATGCGGATATTTATGAAGAAACGACTTTTATAATCGTTGGAGATCACAGTCAGCTCGATGTTCAGTTTAAAGTATATTTGAATCGGATTTTATACGAGGAAGGCCTGATTTATGAGGAGAATGGAGACTGGCATTGGCGTGCATATGTTCAAAGTGCTGGTGGAGCCGCATATTTGCATGTACAGCCCGGTGACGTAGAAGCAGAAAAGATAGCGCTTACAATTTTACAGGATGCTGCACGGAATGAGGCTTACGGCATCGAAGCGATTTTGAGTGCGGAGGAATTACAGGGATTTCATGTAGCCAGTAAATTCCATTATATGATTGAAGCGAAAGAAGGCTTTGCTTTTGAAGATGACCATTTACAGGAAGCTGTTGTCGACTTACATGTACTTGGCGAAAAGTATGCGACACATGGCTACTCCCCTGACAAAGCTGATTATACAAGCAACCTGATTATTTCAGGCAACGGTGTGAAAGCCGGCTCAACAATTGGTGAAGCTTGTGTCGTTGATATCGGTCCGACCATTGCACATATTTTAGATGTGGACTTTGCAAATACAGATGGCAGAGCATTGACTGAAATATTCAAGCGATAATACCGATACTATATAGAAAATCCCTTTTGAATGGTTAGCTTCAAAAGGGATTTTAATTTCATAATTATAAAGCTCTATTTTAATTTTGTTCTTTCACTTCTTTATAAATCTTTAAAGCTTTTTCATACATATCATTGTTTTCGTCGATTTGAAAATTTCCAGAACGATTTCCCAGTAGAAAAACCCCTTTATTATCGATCACTAAACTACCTGATATTTGATCATTATAGATAAAATGAATCGTTACCGCCTTATCATAATTAATTTCCTCGTTTGTCTGTTCAATATCTTTAATTTGATTGTATTCCTTCACAAGGGACTGAACCGTTTTTTCATCCACTTTGTTATAGCCCACATACATGCTCTGCCCATAACCGATATCGAAGTAATCTGCTTTAATTTGATTAGGCGAATTACTATTAAATCCTCTTACAATAAAAAATAAAATTAAAATAACAAATACTACTAAAAATTTCTTCAAAACATCCTCCATCTAATCTAACCTTCTTTTAAAACCCTGTGGAACTATCTATAGGGGTATCTTGTCCGTTTATTTTTACATTAATTGAATCATATTGTGCATCACCACGAGTAATTTTATAAACGTATTGTTTTAACTCGCTATTTTCTTCATTTTCAGTTTCCAATTTTATATCCAATATGTTTTCTCTCTCTTCAAGTTCAGCTGTTACGGTTCCTACCGATTGAAAAACAATATACTTCACATCGCTTTTGCTATCGTTAACAAGCTGCAATGTGTCATCGGGATCCATAAAATCAATACTCTCCTGTACTTTTGGAGGAATCTTTTGCACTTCGGTAATACTCAATTCCGAGGAGTTGCAAGCAGCTAAAAGTATGGCTGTAATAAACATGAATGATATTAATTTTTTCAAGTTACGTCCCCTTCCTTGGTTCGTCTCGTTTTATTCAAGTGCATTTAGTTAAATTTAACACCTTAAATTTGCCGTATTTTAATTTATCACTTCAATCATTTCTCTTTCGGAAATAAAGTGTACGAAAGTGTTATCACAAAATCAATGGCAAGAATAATCAGCCATACCTGACTGAATTTATTGATTCCTTCATTATTAAATGGGAAATTTCCGCTCTCGTCATCAAACCACATTCCGAAAAAATCACTCAGTGGTATTTGCTGCAAACTGTCTGAAAAACCGACTGCAATTACAAATCCTATGTGAACAATGATAAAAACGACGAAATGTAACACAAATTGCTTCCATTCTTGTATCGCATAAGCCTTCCCATACAGTTTAACAGGTTGGAGTGAATTATCGATTGGCTCTCCCCGTCTTTTAGCCACCCACCTTTTAATAAAGGCATCGAGCTTTTTAAAGTCTGACTTCCCGAATGTCATCGCATATACAATAAGAATCACGATAATAATTTGATAACTCGAAAATTCACCTGTTCGCTGATAATCAAAATAAGCCAAAAGTGCAATCCATAAATCATTCACAATAAAAATAATAAATACGAATATACTCAGCTTTTTCAGCTGAAACCAGTAGCGCAACAGCAAAAAGGCAAATGCACATACCCAGAAAACAACTTCTGCAGTAATGAGGAAAAACCACTTATAATCCAAAATAAAGTCCATTGCTTCCTCCCTTAAAATTGGTTACTTAAAACTATACATTCTTATAATACTTGAAATTGTAAGAGATTAACATTTATTAACCAAATTCATTCACTTTAAAGTAGGAATATTAAGGTATGATGAATAAGTAGAATACATTTTGATAGAGGAGCTGAAATTTTTGAAGAAAAAGCCGATTTATGTGGAAACTGTTATAGACAGCTCGATTGAAAAAGTATGGCAATATACACAGCAGCCTAATCTGCATGAACAATGGGATTTACGTTTCACATCCATCACCTACAATGAAAAACAGCATGAAGACGCACCTCAAACTTTTACATATACAACAAAAATAATGCCGGGTCTGTCAGTTGCAGGTTGGGGTGAAAGTAAAGGAACACATGAAAAAGCAAGTGGTGTTAAAACTTCTTCTCTGCATTTCGGAACACCGCAAATGATTTCTCCAATTAAAGAAGGACGCGGCTACTGGCAATATATACCGAATGGCGACCGCGTTATTTTTCTGACCCAGTATGACTACGATGCCCGATTTGGTAGATTCGGACAATTGTTTGATTTACTTTTCCGTCCTGTTATCGGCTGGGCAACTGCGCTAAGCTTTAATGTGTTGGCAAGATGGATTGAAATCGGAGAAAAACCGGCAACCCAATACCGGCGATTTTTCAGCTATTATTTACTCTGCTTCCTGTTTAGTTTCATATGGCTCTATCAAGGTCTCGTTCCGAAAGCGTTGATGAAGCATCCGCTTGAAATTGATATGCTGATGAAACTGTCCCCGCTAACATATGGTCAAGCATCAACGGCCATAGTTTGGATAGGTATGTTGGAGATGGTGATTGGGATCATCTTTTTGGTACCGAAATTGCAACCGCTGCTGCTAAAAGCACAGATTTTATTGTTCCCATTGCTGACATTAAGCGCAATTATCGCTGCACCTTCAGTAGCAACGGCTCCATTTAATGTTGTTACCTTTAACGTTGGATTATGGATTGCTTCAATAGTTGCTTTACTGCTGACAAAAGAATTACCGACAGCAAAATTTTGCAAACGAAAAAGAGGTGCTTAATATGATTTATGAAACATTGCTGGCAGAAGACTTTACCAGACTGCATCCAAAACTGCAGGAAAGGTACCGCCTACCATTAGGTCAGCCTTTTCATGCACAAGGAACAATGCAAGTTATTCATTCCGGACCACGTTTATTACGACCAATGTATAAATTCTTTACGAAAACAGACTTCCTGTTTCCAGAGTCCGGCGAGGAAATTCCTTTTACAATAACGAATACCGCACGAATGAACAACGAAAAGGACGCTGAAGTGTATTGGGAGCGCACCTTCTATTTTCCAATGGCGACAAGAAAGTTCAATGCAACGATGACAGTCGATTTGGAAAGACAAATTGTTAAAGATTATTTAGGGGATCCTTCACTGTTCTACTCTGACTTAAAAATGGATGTTACAAAGGACGGTTCATTAATGATTCGCTCTGCAGAACAGCGTGCCGTCTTCGGGCGTAAAGAAGTTGGTTTGCCAAAGAAACTGACAGGCCGCGTTGTTGTAACAGAAGGCTACGATGATGTGCTCGATGTATATACGATTCATGTTTCCATTTATAATGATTTCATCGGAAGGATGATGATGTATGCTGGTCAATTTACGCCATGTGCTCAGTAGACCTTTAACAATCATCGGTCTAGTATGTATGGCCACGCTTCTGTTATTTAACGAACCAACATCGATGTATTATTATTTGACGCTGGCCCAACTTATCTTTGTACCAGTCATGGTAGAGCAGTTGGTTTCCCTGAAAAATTGGCAAAGACTTATTATAGCTGGCGGTCAACTTGCCGTGACAATACTGTACTTTATACAGAATAATTTCCTCATCCTGCTTTGTGTACTTATCTACTTGCTAAGTACACTTCTCATTGCCTCCCATGGTGTTAACCGGTTTTTAAAAAGAGGCTTTGTCAATACAGCAGAAATAATGATAGATATCGGTCTCATTTATATTGTAATGGGTGGACTGTGGTTTATGGCATTCCATCTGCAACTGGATACAGGCTTCAGTCCGATTATTACTTGGCTGACAGCAATACACTTTCATTACTCCGCCTTTCTGCTATGCATTACAGTCGGTTTGATAGGGCGTCTTCATATGACCCGTTATTTCAAATTTTGCTGTGCCGTCATCGCAGCAGGACCAATGCTCGTAGCAGCGGGAATTACGTTTTCAAGGATCGTTGAAATCATTTCAGTAAGCTTGTATGTCATTGCTATTTTCAGCACCAGCTTTTTCGTTATGAAGTGGCCATTACCTGGTATTCAACGCCTCTTCATTCGCCTGGCATTTTTGATATTATGCTTTACAATTATTTGGTCGTTTTTATATGCATATAGCAATTTAACAGGAACGAATCTTATTGATATTCCGGATATGCTGGATTTCCATGGTCTTTTAAATTGTTTAGGGTTTGGTATATCGGTAGTAATCGCCTGGAGCCTATTGCTGCCACCGACAAAGCAGCACGACTATACATTCCCGATAAGCAAAATTCGTGGAAGGTTTTCTCCAACAAACAAACCGGCACAAGGACTTGTCGATGATATGTCATCCTATATTAATAAAGAGGAAATTTCTGAATTGGTTCATGAGTTTTATGAGCAAACTGCACAATTTGAATTAAAAGCGTCGGTACAATGGGCAGCATGGTTCAAACCTTTTGCTTTTGTGTATCAGTTCATTAGCAGGAAAATGGGACAGCTGAATTTACCCTATTCCTCGAAAATGATTGTGATGGACGGTGAAATCTGGCAAGTTGATCCGCAACAAGATGGTCGGGAAAAACCGCGTGTCTGGCAACGGTCGATCAATGGGGAACCCGTTTTTAATGCGATTTATTCGCAGCATCGTGATGCAGCCAATACTTATATGAATATTGCATTGCCTTTGCCCTTCTCGTCGATGCATGGAATACTGCAGCTTTCCGTAAAAGACCGCGCACTGTACTTAACAAGTGACGGACAAGGCGATGCTGGTACGTATTTAACGTTCAGATCTTATCTATTCAAACTTCCGTTACATGAGAATTTTGTGATTAGGGAACAGCAAGGCATTCTTACAGCAACGCATCAGATGACACTGTTCGGTATAAAGTTTTTACATATTGATTATCATATCCGTAAAAAATAAAAATTCCCGGCTTCCCTATACATAAAGGGAGCCGGGTATTAATTTTATTCCACCATTTTTGCGTTAACATAAACCAACTCAAGCAAAATGATACCTATTGCCACAAACATAACCGTTTCTGCTTGTTGTACACCTGCAAATCCGCTTATGACAATCCCTATACCTAGTAAAGCAAATGTTCCACCGACAAGTACGGCCAATTTATTTTTGTCTTTTACCCGCTTTTCATTATACCCTGCTAGTAGCCAAGTTAACTTTTTAACACCGACTAAATAACCAAGCACTAAAAATATTACGCCAATTATAACCAAGTTCATTTCCATTTCCCGATCCCCCCTAAAAGTTTTTTATTACAGCTGGAACAATATAGAAAGGAATGCAAAGCGTAACGATTAAATATATCAAAATCCATTCTATATTTATCGCCCATTCCAAAACCCCTTGGCTGCCAATAACTAAAATCATTATGAGCATTGTATTTAAAATGAACATGCTTCGCAATGACCATTTAGTAATATTTGCATTTACACGATCATCAAATTCGAATTCGTCGTTCATTAATTTACTTCTCCTATACTTTGCTAAAACCATTAAGCAACCGATTCCTACTAGCAAAATCCATTTCAATAATGTACTTTCAATAAATAAAATTACACCAATACAGCAAAGAACCGGGATATAGGTGAATGTCTTTTTCATAGTTCTTCCTCCATCCAAAACAATTTTTCAATAGAAGTATCCAGTGCATTTGCAATCAACAAGCAAACTTTAATTGTAGGATTATACTTTTGTGCTTCGATTAAGTTCATCGTCTGTCTTGTGACACCAACTTGCTTAGCTAAATCACTTTGTGTTAAATTGCCCAATTCAGTTCTTCGTAATTTCACACAGTTATTTATTTGCACATCTTTCACTTTGAAAAGCCTCCTCCCTAAAATTTTGATGTCACGATGTTGGATTTGTTGTCAATTTGCAATTAGGAAAAAATTTACTTACAATTAAATTGTAACATATATATTACCTTAGTCAATTATATATGACATCTTATGCAATTTATAATTACAAAAAGCTACCATCCCTAAAATAAGAAGATGGTAGCTTTAATAATGCTTCTAAATTATTTTGCTTCTTGTTTCTTAATAATAAAGGGTGCCGCCACTAAAGCAAGTATAAGAATAATCCCCAGATAACCGATTAGTGGATAGAAATAACTAACGAGGCCGGTAAAGCCTACGAAACTTGCCAAATAACCAACAATCATTGTAATCGTAAAGAATGTTTTAAATTTCTGTGTCCCTGATTCCGCGAAACGTGCTGAGAAAGAAAAGAACATTCCAACCGCTGTATTATAAATCATACAGAAAATAACTATTGACATGATAATACCTAATATTGGCGATAAGTTACTAACAATTCCTAGCATTGGCATGTCCAATGCACCAACTTCTTCAATTTTCGAGAAAATGGCTAAATGAATTAATAGAATGAGAACTCCTAAAATTAGTCCTCCAACCAATCCGCCTATTGCTGCTGTTTTTGGATTTTTTTCTGCTCCGCCCATCACTATTGACATTGAAGCTCCAACTGCGACATTAAATGAGACGTAATTAATACTGGAAATAAACCAGTTTGGCAGTGTAGTTGGAGTTGCTTGTGCTACATCGTTTAACGATGTAAAAGTGCCATTCATCGTTATAAAACTATAAATTGCAATAAATACGACAAAAATAATGAGAACCGGCGTAATGCTTCCTATAATGGCAACAACGCGATTTACTTTCAAAAATCCTGTTAATAAAACGAGTATTGTCATAAGGGTCGTACCCACAAAGACTGGTAAGTCGAACTGCTGATTTAAGTTCGAACCGGCTCCAGCCAGCATTACGACACCTACACCAAACAATGTAAAAATAAGAATGAAATCGATGACAGTTCCTATATATCGGCCACTAATTCGGTATATAGCGTCTTTATGTGATGTCGTTTTTGTATAACTGCCAAGCCATACTAACAGCATACCAATGCCTGAAAACAGGGCCGTTGATAAAATAGCTCCGAATATCCCGAGTATTCCAAAGCTTGTAAAGTACTGCAGTATTTCTTGTCCTGATGCGAACCCTGCCCCTACAATCACGCCAATAAAAGCGCTTGCAATTTTCAATATATTTTTCACACGTCTAACTCCCCTTTTAATCCTTCGATCAATATGTATTTTCTTAAAATAATTACTAAAGCTATATTCCCCATATCGAATTTTTCGATTATTATAGCCTTTTTTCGATTTCTCCCTAGTTGTCCCCCCTTCCTTTATAAAATTAACTACAATTTGTATATTATATCATACTATTATTACGATATTTTATTATTCCAAATATTCATTTTTCAGAAAATGTGTAGGAAAATAGATATTGATTAAAACTTATTTCCATAAAAAAACATTTTTCTCAAATGAGAAAAATGTTTTTTCTGTATTGTGATAAGGTTTCCATTACAATGAGGCTGATTTTCTAATAAGTTGCCCCATTGTTCTAATATCCTCAAAAATCTTCTAATAAAAGTGTGATGTTCTAATAAAACGCCTCTTTATTCTAATAAGTGCTTCAATTATTCAAATAAAGGTAAGCCCCCAATCAAACCACGCATATAAGACCGATCTGCCTCCTAGTATGATGAACCTATCAACTTATTAGGAGGTGCTTTTCATTGTCTCGTCCAAAACTCAATATCATTCCAGTTAAGTTAGAGCCGCTAGAAGATTTTCAAGAGGTGCCCACTAACTCTAGCCCTGAGCCAATCTGTATCATAAAAGCCCAGGAGAAGGAAATTCAATTTTACAAAGGGATTGATGAATCGGTTGTTCGAACGATAGTAAAGGAGCTGCATCTATTTGAAGCATGATTTTACAACCGTTGAAAATATCTATATTATCTGCGGGAAAACGGATATGCGAAATGGCATTGATGGGCTCGCCACACTCGTTCAGGATTCCTATAACCTAGATCCGTACAGTGACTCTATTTTTTTGTTTTGCGGAAGACAGAAAGACCGTTATAAATGTCTCTATTTTGACGGGGATGGCTTCGCCCTGCTTTATAAGCGAATTGATAACGGGCGTCTGAAATGGCCACGGAATGAAAATGAAGTGCAGCAACTTACACAGCAGGAACTTCGCTGGTTATTAGAAGGTTTATCCATCGTACAATCACAATCTATAAAAAAAGCTAGACGCAGTCTATTTTAGTGCTATAATTTCCATAGCATTTAATGAATGAAACGTGGTGAAATGATGAGATGGAACAACAAGAACGCCTAGTCCAAGTACTCGAAGAACAATTAGCCTATATGAAGAAACAAAATGAAGAACTTTCAATCAAACTGGACCAGTCGTTGGCTCAAAATAAAGTTCTCTCTGAACAAATTCGCCAGCTGACGAAAGCTTTATTCGGCTCAAAATCCGAAAAATCAAAGTACCAGGCACCGGATGGACAAGGTTCTTTATTTGAAGATGATCTGTTTTTTAGCGAACCTGAGCATACAGAAGAACAAAGCACGGACAGCGTGACGTATACGGTTGTTCGTAAATTACATAAAAAGAAGCGGAATGATTCTTTCCTCGATCACGTAGAAATCGAAGAAATTCATCATCGACCAGACAACATTCAATGTGACTGTTGCCGAGGGACAATGGCAGAAGCCGGTACTACCCTTGTACGTGAAGAAGCAAAGTTCATTCCAGCTACCATGAAGCGGATTCGGCATTTTGAATCCGCTTATGAGTGTAGGTCCTGTAAAAAGGACATCACTCAAAAAGCGCAAATTAAACGCGGGAAAGCTCCTAACCCGATACTTTTACGTAGCCTTGCAGGACCTAGTGTATTAGCAAAAGTTATCTACGATAAATATGTCCAATACCTCCCACTGTATCGTCAGGTAAAAGAATGGGCGAGAAGCGGACTCATGACCAACGATAAAAACTTATCCAATTGGGTCATCCGTGGAACCAAAGAGTGGCTGTATCCTGTGTATCAGTATCTGGAAATGGTGATGAACCATAAATCGTTCATGCATTTTGATGAAACGACGGCACAGGTGCTCCATCGCACCGATGGAAAGTCACCTCAATCGACTGCTTATAATTGGGTCCGTCGTAGCCTGCCTGTCGAAGGACCGGTCATCGTACTTTTCCACCATGCCTTATCTCGGAGCCGTACGGTGCTGGATCAACTGACAACCGATTTCAAAGGCACGATTATTTGCGACGGATATTCCGCTTATGGCAAGCTCGACAATATAACGTTCGCTAACTGTTGGGCACATGTCCGTCGCTATTGGCTAAAAGCCGTTAGTAAGCATGGCAAAAAAGGGGTTGATTTCTGTGATCGCTTATATCGATTGGAACGGAAGTTCAAACACCTGTCACCACGCAAACGTGAAAAAGCGCGCCAAAAAGAATCGAAACCGATTTTGGAAGAATTCTTTAACTGGATTGAAACCTCCCCGTTTTTCGGTAAAAACGCATTAGCAAAAGCAGCCGAATATACATTGAACCGTGCTGCAGGTTTAAAAGCATTTTTAGATGATGGCAGACTAGAGATTGATAATAATCCGGCAGAAAATGCGATTCGCCCAAGTGTCATCGGTCGAAAAAACTGGCTTTTCTCTACAAGTGAAGCAGGAGCCGAAGCCAATGCGATCTGTCTGAGTCTTGCCGAAACTGCCAAAGCAAACGGCATTGACTTCTATAAATATTTGGTCAAGCTGTTCACGGAGTTGCCCAACCAAAATATCTACCAAAATCCAAAAATCATTAAGCAGTACATGCCTTGGTCCAAAAACATTCAGGCAACCTGCGCAAAATAGCCCTCTATCCCAAAAAAAATCTGGATAGAAGGGCTATTCGTCATGCGTGCCGTAAAGGTGCGTTTTTTTATATTTCGGGCTTACAAATAAAGCACGAGAATGTTCGAATATCCTGCCCAATTTTTCTAATATGTGCCCGGACTTTTCTAATAAAATGCCTTCTCAGATTCTGAAAAATCAACCCGTTGCATCTGTTCGGTCAAAGTGGCGGCCTTTTTTCAATGCTTCTACAAATTCTGTAATACCTGCTACGACACCAGGTGCGTGCGCATAGTCTTTATCTAAAAGTTCAGCTGAAGCATAGCCTAATGCTTTATAATGGTTGAAAATTTCATCAGCAAATCGTTGTACTTTACGTTTCGGTACAACACTATCGAAAGTTGCGGCAACAATCAAACCATCATAAAGTACAGGATCAGCCGTTTCCAGCGTATGGTCGATTTCACGCTCACCGATTCTTCCTTGCTTATCGCTGATCAACTCAACTGTAACCCCTTCGTTTTCTAATGGAGTTACCAGTTCTTCCAAATTGCTGTGAGTATTAACAATAATACCGACTTTTTTTGATTTTAAGAATGGTACCTGATTTTTTAGGATACTCACAGCATCAGAAGGCTGTTGATCGGCAACTTGCTGGATCGATTCATCTGGTGGCGTAACACCGATATTTTGCGCAATTTGCTCAGCCATTGCACGGTCGACACGAGCAAACATATCGACTGCTGCTTTGCGGATTTCGATTGTTTCTACTTTCCCCAGTTCAAAACTGAAAGCATTAATAATATGCTGCTTTTCCACATCAGTTTGGCTCAACCAGAATTGACGCGCTTGGCTGTAATGATCTTCAAATGATAAGCTTCGGGCACGTACTTTTCGTCCTTCGATTTTTTCCTGGTAATGTGCATAGCCGCCTTCTTTTTGTGTCACTACATGCGGTGTATTGTTTTGCAAACTGTTTTTCCCGTATGCAACACGACCTTTATTGATCGTCATTCGACCATAGCCATCACGCTGGTTATTATGGAATGGACATACAGGGCGATTGATCGGCAGTTCATGGAAGTTTGGCCCGCCTAATCGAATTAGTTGCGTATCTGTGTATGAAAATAAACGGCCTTGCAATAAAGGATCGTTTGAAAAATCAATTCCAGGTACAACATGTCCTACATGGAATGCGATCTGTTCCGTTTCTGCAAAGAAGTTATCCGTATTTCGATTCAATGTCATTTTTCCGAGTTTGCGAAGCGGAATCAACTCTTCCGGCCAAATTTTTGTCGGATCTAAAATATCGAAATCAAATTTGAACTCATCTTCTTGTGCAATTAACTGCACAGCAAGTTCATACTCTGGATAATTTCCGGCTTCAATATTGTCGTAAAGGTCTCGGCGGTTATAGTCCGGATCTTTACCAGCAATTTTTTGAGCTTCATCCCATACTAAAGAATGTGCACCGAATACAGGTTTCCAATGGAATTTTACGAAGTGGGCTTCTCCTTTGGCGTTGACAAAACGGAATGTATTGACTCCAAATCCTTCCATCGTACGGAAACTTCTTGGAATCGCTCGATCAGACATTTTCCACATTGTCATATGTGCCGTCTCTTCGTTGCTTACGACAAAATCCCAAAATGTATCATGGGCACTTTGCGCTTGAGGAATTTCATTATGTGGTTCCGGTTTAACGGCATGGATTAAATCCGGGAATTTAATTGCATCCTGAATGAAGAAAATCGGAATATTGTTCCCTACTAAATCGTAATTCCCTTCTTCAGTATAAAACTTCGTCGCAAATCCTCGTACATCACGAACTGTTTCTGCTGAACCTCGTGAGCCTGCTACTGTTGAAAATCGAACAAAGACAGGTGTTTGACGACCTTTCTCTCCTAAAAAGTGAGCCATCGTAATATCTGATGCATCGCCATAACTTTCAAATACCCCGTGTGCCCCTGAACCTCGAGCATGTACAACTCGTTCCGGAATACGTTCATGGTCAAAATGGGTCATTTTTTCACGAAAATGAAAGTCCTCCATTATTGTTGGGCCACGTTCACCTATCGTTAATGAATGCTCGTCATTCGTTAACTTTAATCCATGATTCGTTGTTAGCGGCTGACCTTCATCCTTTGTTGTAAACTGTTTTAATTGTTCGACTTTTTTATTGTTGTTTTCCAATTTACATCCTCCTCGTTCCAAAAATAGCAAGTTCCACAAGATTAGTTATACTCAACCATCTCTGTTACTTTTCTACCCTGTTTTCCGAAAAGTAGTCCTATAAAATATAATCTTAAAATTTAAATCTTAAAAGTTAGTACCTTCTCAATTTAATAATTACAAAATTGGCATGTCTTCCTTTGAATTGAACATAATACTTTCAAAAGGATGTGAAAAATACATTCTTTATGAAATACCAAAAGAAATGAGGGAAAATATGTATTACTACAAAGAAGAACTGATCAATATTATTAAACCGGACAAGCCAGATCCGGCAGCTGCCCGCGTTTTACAGGAAATTTTAGGTGGACATTACGGGGAAATGCGGACAATGATGCAATTTTTCTTCCAAAGCTCGAATTTCCGGGGTAAAGAAACTCAATTTAGAGATTTGCTGCGCGGGATTTTCTTAGAAGAAATTGCCCATGTCGAGCTTGTTCAAAATACGATCAACCAGCTTTTGAACGGGTCCGGAGAGTCTTCTGCTCCAGGCAATAATGGGATGGACCAATCACCATTGGATGAAGCAGTTCGCCATGCAAATCCCCACCATTTTATTATGGGCGCACAAGCATCATTGCCTGTTGATGCAGCAGGCAATCCATGGAACGGATCATGGGTCTACTCACATGGTAACCTCATTGCCGATTTACTGAATAACCTCGTATTGGAATCGACAGGTGTCCTGCAAAAGACTCGTATTTATGAGATGAGCTCAAACCAAACGTTCCGGGAAACACTCGCATTTTTAATCGTTCGCGATAACGCCCATCAAAATGCTTTTGCCAAAGCACTCGAAACATTAGGTGTGAACTGGGGCAAACTATTCCCCGTACCGAACTATGATATTAACAAATACCCTGAGTGCCAGAAATTTATTGATATGGGTTACCACAACTGTCAATTTAACTTCCGCCTGGACCCGACTAGAATCGGTGAAATTTTACATGGACAATCCCCAAGCCGAAATGGCGGACAATATCAAGTGACACCGCCCCCAGAAGGTTTCCCTGTACCGTTAATGCCGGATATGCCAAATGAGCATAGCCCTGGGTTATATGATTTAAATAATTAATAGCTGTATTTAAACCGACCCTCTACAATTCAAAAATCATCCGTTTACTTCATGGCTGAGTAAACGGATGATTTTTTTATTCCCTATTTCTTATTTTTTGGCATTGCGATTTGATCAAAATTATCGACGAGTTTACGCAGCCCCTCGCTTAGCTCAACTCCGCTCATTGGCACCCCATGACCTGTAATCGCTACAGAAGGATTTAATGCTGCCAGTTTTTTTACCGAATCAAACGCGGCAGTCCAGTCCGGTGTCAAATATTTCGGTGGTCCGTTCACTTCTTTTTCCTGAGTAAACACTTTATATAAAGATTCCTGTTTGACCGTAACAAATGCATCCCCTGCAATAAGTGCTCCGTCGCGCTCTCTAAATAACGAAACATGGCCAGGTGTATGACCCGGAGTATGAATCCATTTAAAGTCTTCCATGAAAGGAACGGATCCATCTGACGGAAGTTCCTGGACAGATTCTCCTAAATCGATTGCTTCATTCGGGAACATCGGCGACATTTTGGCAACTAACCCGTTGTCAACACTTGGATCAGGCTCTGGATAATCTTTTAAGCCTGTTAAATAAGGCAGTTCCAGCTTATGCGCGAAAACCGGTACCTGCCAATAGTCAACAAGTTCAATGATAGCTCCGACATGATCAAAATGACCGTGTGTCAAAATAATGGCATCCGGTTTTGTTGTTTTACCATATCTTTTTTCCGCCACATCTATTATTTCTTTGGCGCTCTTCGGCATCCCGGCATCAATTAATACAAACCCGTTTTGATCCGGACTGCTATAGAAAACAATATTTGCAATTTGAATTGTATGAACGTATAAATCGGACAATACCTCTTCACTTACACCACTATGAACAGATGTAGCAGGTATAAATTTATAGTCATCACCGTAATTCATTTTTTTATCCAAAATGGACACCCCTTCACAATAAAATTATTGAAATACTGTACAGTTATTCCAATATACCCGTTTTAACTATTTCTACATCTACTTTTGGGGAAATATCCAACGTTGAAAAATGTTCACCCCAATCTTCATTAAACCATTTCGGATGAAATGCTCTTACCTGTCGTCCAATTCCGATTGCATCGCACTTTGCCTCCTGTAATTTTTTGATTACTTCCTTCATATCTTTTTCGATTTCATCTTGCAGAAATTTTTCAAGCTCTAATCTCTTATTCTTTTTATCTAAATTATCTTTTGGAAATTCAGAAAGTATAAATTCCAGTTTTAGAGGGATTTCAATTTTATCTTCGGATATATTCAGTTTACGTTTCGATTTATTTATCCTTACTGTTACTGGACTGTCTTCATATAAATAAGAGATGCGCGTAGCAAATCCAAGAGAATCATTTAAAATATTTAATAGAACGCCTTCGTCAATAGTCAAAATTTTTCCGGTAAAGGAGCGCCCGGAAAATAGAGCGAGTCCTTCTGCCTTAGGATGTTTCTCTTCTCCCATCTTTAAATACGGCAAGGCCAGGTCTTGGGCATTTTCAAAAATTATAGTAGAAGCTGTTTGCAATGTGTATGGGATGACCATGGAATTTTCTTCCAAGCTTGTAATAAAGCGATCATAATACTCTCCTGCTGTACTTTGCTTATCTTCACTTACTTCAAAAAATGGTTTTAAGTCCCCTTGAACAATGGCTAATTTTGAAGTAATTGGACTATTCGAATCCCGAAAGTATCCATCCAAATAATTGTAAATATCATCTTCTGCTGTCTTTTCAGAAATCAGAATCGTTGATAATACCGATAAATCCATTGTCTGTTCGACATTTAGTTCTGCATCCTGCCTTACATCACGCGGTGACACACCCTTCCCTGTAATAATCACCGTTTTCATTTCTGTTGTTGTAGCTTCCGGATAGGCATAATAGGCAGTTAGCTTTCCTATTTCACCTTCAAAACCTGTAAGCGACACAACGGATGAATTCTTATAAAGCCTCTCATCCCAACAACCTGCCAGTAAAAGAGTAACAACTATTAAGATGATTTTACCGAATCGGATACAGTCCGCCCCCTTAGCTTATTGATAACTATGATGAGAATTGGCAATAAAAATGAAAAAGCAATAACCCCATAAACTAAATTTTGTTTTAAAAATTCCAGTATGGAAAACCTGATCATAACATTTGCCGTGCCTCCCACAACAATGAAAAAAATAAGAAGTTTTACTTTCGGATATTTAATTTTGTTTTCAAAATAGACCACTCTTATGACAAGTACGTAATTGACGATGGTCACTAAAGACCAAGAAAGCCAAATGTAAACAAAAAATAGATCGAGCCTTTTCACAAATGTTACTTCGACCGAATGTAATATATAGAGAATTGGTTCAGGAATAAGTTTTAATTCTTCCAAAGAAAAAAACATCAACGTAAAAGTAATTGAAAGTAAGTAAAAGCTTGTTAATATAATAAAGTAAATAGCCAGCGCCTTTTTCGGCATTTTTTCACTTTTAGCTAAATATTTGCGTAGAACGATATACATTTCAGCACCGCCAAATGCATACGTACTGAAAATGAATCCCATGAACCAAGTATTAGAACGATCATAAAAAAAAGGCAGTAAATTTGTTACACTTAAATTTTTCACTGTTAAAAACATAAACAATAAAAACAGTAATAACATCGGAATTAAAACGACGCCAATATTGATTGCTGTTTCTGGCCTGCTAATACTTGCATACAGGCAAACGGATAAAAATATTGCAATCAGAACACTTTCTGGTGTGTTTGGAAAAACCCAAGTCGTTAAAACATACGTAATGTACACGACAAACACAATAATATAGCTTGTCCAGTAAATGAGGTACAATGCTTTTGTAAACTTATTCAAGAAAAAGTATTTGTGCATACGTTCAAAAAACAATAACTGCATGAAAAAAATGACCGCTACAACAAGAAACTGAATCGTAGCATCACGTTTGCTATGTTCAATAACCATATTTTGAAATGATGTATAGACAAATCCAGTTTGCATTACAAACATTAACAGAAATAATTGCACCTTTGTTAACTGGATTGTCATTCCCTATCATTCCTTTTCGATTTAAAGCTTCGAGCCTGTCTGTTCGCTCCATAATATGGGCCACGGAAAAAAACTTTTCGCATTGCTACTGGATCAAATGGGATAATCGGTGAAAAATAAGGACGTTTTAATGAACTCAAATTTAATAAATGAATAACTAATAAAAATGTGCCGATTACAATTCCAAAAAACCCAAAGAGCGAAGCTAAAAACATGAACGGGAAACGAAGCGTCCGTATCGTCGTATTAAGTTCAATTGAAGGTACTACAAAGCTCGATATCGCTGTAAATGCTACAACAATTACCATTAAATTTGAGACGAGCCCCGCACTTACAATGGCATCACCAATTACAAGACCTCCAACAATACCAATTGTCTGTCCAATTGACTTCGGCAGGCGGACACTGGCTTCACGAATCAACTCAATCGTTATTTCCATAATCATCGCTTCAATAAGTGGTCTGTATGGAATCTGGTTTATATCCGTCTTCACCTTATTTGCAAGTTCTAGCGGGAGCACTTCAAAATGAAAACTTACAATCGCAATATAAAAAGCTGGCAAAAAAATGGCGGATACGAAACCGAACAATCGTGTCAACCGGTAAAATGTGCCGACGACTACACGGGAGTTGAAATCATCCGGTGTTTGATAAAATGAAAAGAATGTAACCGGTCCAATGATTGCGTTATTCGACAAATCGCTCATTACCGCTATTTTACCTTCCAGAATATTGGCTACTACACGGTCTGGACGTTCTGTAAGCAAAAGTTGCGGAAACGGTGACCATACTTGGTCATCTAAATATTCCTCTAACTGACCCGTGCTGTAAAGCATATCAATATCGATTGCATTCAAGCGGTTCTCTACGATTTTAAGTGCCTCACTGTCCACCACATTTTCTACGTAAAAGTAATAAACCGTTGTTCTTGTTTCATTACCAAGTTGAATTGTTTTAACAACGAGTTTATTGTTCTTAATCCGTTTTCGGATCAGTTGAATATTTACATCCAAATTTTCAACCAAACCTTCATGCGAACCTCTCAATACTTGTTCATTTTCAGGTTCTTCAGGTGATTTATGCGCAAATTCCGCATTTTGTAATCGAATCATCTGTTTAGACTGTAATAGAATAATTAAAGTCTCACCATTACATACATAATCAACAAGTTTTTGCTCATCATATTTTTCTGTAGTAATTGTGATAGTTTCTTCATTAGCTAACTGTTGATTTTGCGTACTAGAATCCTGATTATTTTCACTATTTTTTTCAGATTGATTTATAACAGATTGATTAGAGTTCTGCTTTGAATTTTGGTTATTCTGTGATGAGGATTCACTCAACTTTTTCAGATTTACAAGGTTCTGTTCTACATCGGTTTTATTCACAAGCGATGAATAGTAGCATAAAATGACATTTTCTTCTCGCCCAAGTTGAATTTCTTTTGCAATAAAGTCTGAAGAATGGAGGAATTGCTTATTAAGTCGTTTAATTTCCAGCTTTATATCAATAGTTTGTGTCAAGACGACTCCCCCCTTTTTGTCACAGTATAGGAAGTTTATAAAAGAGTTATTCACTTTAGTTAAATTCGGGAAATCTGGGTAAAATAAAGGAAGGAAAACTGCAAAGTAACAGGGCTCCTTTTTTAAAATACTATTTCTCGTCTATTCCATAGCAGGAAATTAAATGTTTATTTTTTTTAAATAGGGATATACATTTATATGTTACTGAACGGAGGTTATTTAATTGAAAAAAGTAGGCATCGTTTTTTGGGGCTCATTTACTTTAGTAATGCTGGCAGTTCTTGTCGGAGTAATTGCTCCACAAACATTAGAAAATGTCACCAAAAACATTCAAAATTTACTTACTTATAATTTTGGCTGGTATTATTTATTAGTAGTTGCAATCATTATTGCATTTTGTGTATTCCTTATTTTAAGTCCAGTCGGGGCTATTCGACTAGGTAAACCGACTGATCGTCCTGAATATAGCAACGCATCGTGGTTCGCGATGCTATTTAGTGCGGGTATGGGTATTGGACTGGTATTCTGGGGTGCTGCAGAGCCATTATCCCATTTTGCTATTAGTTCTCCAGAGGCTCCTGAAGGTTCACAGCAAGCTTTAAAAGATGCATTTCGGTACACATATTTCCATTGGGGAATTTCTGCTTGGGCAATATATGGAGTAGTGGCATTAGCATTAGCCTATTTCAATTTCCGAAAGGGCGCACCAGGTTTAATCAGCTCCACATTATATCCTCTTTTAGGGGAAAAAACAAAAGGTCCCCTTGGCCACATTATTAATATAATAGCGGTCTTCGCTACCGTAGTCGGGGTTGCCACAACACTTGGCTTAGGAGCACAGCAAATAAATGGCGGACTTGCTTATTTATTCGACTTACCAATAAACTTCACTGTCCAACTAATCATTATTGCAATTGTAACTGTATTGTTTATTATTTCTGCTTCTACCGGTCTTGATAAAGGAATCCAGATTTTAAGTAATGGGAATCTATATTTAGCGGCTGGTTTATTACTATTAACATTATTCATTGGTCCTACCGTATCCATTATGAATGATTTCACATCAGGTCTAGGCAATTATCTGCAAAATTTCGTTCAAATGAGCTTACGGATGGAACCGGGAGATGTCGGAAGCCGTGATTGGATTAATGGCTGGACGATTTTCTATTGGGCATGGTGGATGTCTTGGTCGCCATTTGTCGGTATTTTCATTGCCCGTATTTCAAAAGGAAGAACTATCCGGGAATTTTTAATGGGTGTTATTTTAGCGCCGACACTTGTCAGTATTTTCTGGTTTGCAACGTTTGGGACAACAGCAATTGATACGTATATCAAGAAAGATGAAACTCTTATTGATTTGCCGACAGAACAAGTGTTATTCGGTGTATTCGATCAAATGCCACTCGGGTTTATATTATCCATTGTCGCGATGTTACTCATCATGAATTTCTTCATTACTTCAGCCGATTCTGCGACATTCGTACTTGGTATGCAAACAACATTCGGCTCAATGAATCCTTCATTTAAAATCAAGTTGGTATGGGGAATTTTACAGGCGGCTATTGCGGCAAGCCTTCTGTTCTCAGGCGGTCTGTCCGCCCTGCAGAATGCCGCCATAATTGTTGCTTTCCCGTTCTCGTTTATCATTTTGCTGATGATTCTCTCGCTCTACAAATCGTTAATGGCCGAGAGGAAAAAATTAGGTCTCTATATTCGGCCGAAAAAACAGCATGCCTCGAATGGTCAGAAAAAGGATATTTAGCTCACCCATAAGAAAAGCGCCGCAAATATGCGGCGCTTTGTTTTTGTAATATACTTTGGGAAAATCGAATGTACACCTATTTCCCTTCTACTGCAAACGGTTGCTCACTATTAAACCTATCTCTAGTACTTTTGCGTGGCTTCGTTGATTTATACCATTGCCAGCAGAAAATAATAATGAGCGCTACTTCAATCCAATCCCCTGCATAATACATGACCATGCTTCCCATTTCCGCCTCTTGCTGCGAAATTCCCGCTGGTGGATTGGCGTACATATACTTCGACAATATATCGTGCCCGGCGATTGCGATGATTAAAACTGCCGCGCGGAATCGGTAAGAATATTGATGGTAGACCGGATCGAAATAAATAATGGAAATTGTAAACACATACCCTGCGATGAAAAAATGCAAATGTACAAACAAAGCAAATAGCGCATTTTCATGCATTAAAACAAACAAATTCGTTGTGTATAATAACCAAAGTCCTCCTACATTTAAAATTGCGGCAGTAATCGGATGCGAAACGAATTGTAGCAAGCGACTTTTTAAAATGGAAGTCAGCTTGCGTGCGAACGTTGTGTTTGCAGTTCTGAGCGTCAAAGTCACCGGTTTGGCAACTGCCATAAAAATTGGTGCAACCATACTTAATAGTAAGTGGCTCACCATATGTGCTGTAAAGTTGGAATGTGCACTGTTTGCCAACGGACCGACAACTGCTACAAGTGCAACAACCATACCGATTGTCCAACAAACGGTACGGAAAATGGGCCATTTTTTATATCGCTGATTTGTTATGATGACAGCTGTTATATAGGCTACCAGCAAAAATATGAAGAAAAACCCGAGCAATAATTGAGGATTTATTCCAGATACTGAATGGTTCATAGCACTCTGTCCATGGTTGTGCAGTAAGTATAGGCTATTCATTTGCATTCTTCTCTTTTAGAGTACTGTTTTTTGATGTGCGGAATAATAGAAAAATTCCGATGAGTAAAATGATTAGTGCACCGACATTCCACACAATATCGTATACAATGACATTGTCAACGTACCGGATTTGGTGAATTCGCATCCATTTATGTTGAATGATGCCGTCATACAATTGAAATACACCAATTCCTAATAATACGCCACCAAGCCAGCGTTGAAAGATCAGGCCATTTCTCCGACGCAGATCCGCAAATAAAAACAATCCTGCTATTGTAGCAAACCAGCTAAAAGCATGAAAAATACCATCGGAAATTAACCCGATATCCGTTGTCGATTTGTCGTAGAAATGATGCCACCTTAACAGCTGATGGAAAACAGTTTCGTCAATAAAAGCAATCAGACCGACGCCAAACAAGATGCCTGACCACATGTTCCGGCGCGAAACTTCTATCTCGTTGTTATTTTTCATGTACATTCAGAGCCCCTTTACGTGTAATAACTTACATTTAATCTCTCCAAATACAACACAACATATTCGATAATAGAAGTTCCCCTCTTACCTTATTGATTAAACCTGATTGCTATTAATTTCCTGCATATAATCCTTGCTGTTCGAACGTTTTAATCAATTCACTTATATAATCATTCATTTCTTGCTCGGTCGGGATATTTCCAAGCAGCTCAGGGATTGTATACATTTCCCCATCCTTGACTATCTGATCAATTTTCATTGTATTTTCTATATGGATAAGGGGATTTTCATTCAATACTAATAAGTCCGCTATAAAACCTTCTTTTATATCGCCTAAGTCCGCTATTTTCAAAGCTTTCGCTGCATTAATGGTAGCTTGCTGAAGTGCCTCTACTGGTGTAAATCCGGCATCAACAAAAAGCTGAAGCTCACGGTGCAATGCAAAGCCCGGATATGTATAGATTCCTGCGGGCGTATCTGTGCCTGTCACGACAGTCCCACCCATTTTATAATAGGTATAAGCGATTTTTTGAATGGTTTTCGTTTGAATACCTAACGTAGCCTGGCCTTGTTTTGCATGTGCAGCTTGTGGCCAGTGTTTAAATAAGTAGTCACTGTTCTCCATATGATCAACAATTTCATGATTAATTGTCCAATATTGGTCTGCTAATCGCATCTGATCGTATAATACGATTGTCGGACAAAGCTTTATATCTTTTTTCAACAATTGTTTACATATGTTTGTTATCAACTCCTCATTAGGCTGATCCCACGGAATTGTATCCCAGATTTCTTTCGGTGCATCCATTGTCCACTGCGGGTACATCGCTTGAATAATACCGGAGCAATGTTCCAGCCAATCAATCCCTATATCCGCTGCAAGAAGTGCATCCACTTTTTTGGAATAGATAATATCACTGCTTACTTCTAGATTATGTTTGCGCGCTTCTTCTACTACTACTTTCATATATTCAGGATCAAGCCAGCCGTAAACTTTAATAAAATGTGTACCCAGTTCTATTTGCCGCGCTACTTCCTGTCTTGCAAGATCTGCATTGTCGACATTGATATTATAGGCCGTATCATCTCCCCACAAGCCTGGGGGACCATCAATCATTCGATCTGCTGAAATAACACGAGGCTCCATTTCGCTTCCATTCGCATCAATAAATGGTTTTAATTCAATAATGCTCCCCGCAGTATTGCGAACCGTTGTAATACCCGCTGCTGTAAAGTAGTTGGCAAAGTGCTTTTTGATATGGACATGCATATCAATCAATCCCGGAATTAGCCATTTATCCGTACAATCCATTACTTCAACATGATCCAATTGAAGATTAGGTGCTACTTTTACTATTTTATTATTTTCAATATACACATCCTGTCTCGTAAAATCCCCTGTTTCCATATTTACTACAAAACCGTTTTTTAATAGTTTCATTTCCAGTCCCCTTTACTTTTTTATTTCTTAATAAATTTTAGTTTAATTTAAATATTCTGGAAATGATATAATTTTATTACAATAAGAATGAGGTGACTTTGATGGATACAGTCGACGAAAAAATGACAATTAGAAAAGCGAATGAAAATGATGCTTCACAAATACTCGCAGTGATGAAAGATGCAGAACAGTCGGGATATATGCTCTATGCACCTGATGAACGAAACTTGGCACCAGCTTCTTTGTGCAAGTTAATTCAATCCATAAACCAATCCCCTACATCTGGCTTCTTTATCGCAGAGCATGACGATGAAATATTAGGTTATCTCTTATTAAAAGCGGAAACGTTATCCCGTACTTCTCATAGGGCACAAATTGCTGTCGGGGTACATAGTAAAAGTCGCGGTAAAGGAATTGGTACTGCTTTGTTCGACTATGTGATTCAATGGGCAAAAGAGTCACAGCTCCACCGTCTGGAGTTAACGGTCATTGAGCATAATGAACAAGCAGTACATCTTTATAAGAAAATGGGGTTTGAAGTAGAAGGAGTGAAAAGAAATTCTTTACTGATTGACGGTCATTATGTTAATGAACTGTATATGTCAAAATTACTTTAATTTAAAAAGGGGCTACTCAAAAATGAGCAACCCCTCTTCATTGTTTCACTATTAATCTAGCGCTCTAACCTTAATTGGAAACAGTGAGTTTTCCAATCGTTCACGGTAGTCTTCATATTGTACCGGCAACTTTAGCTGCTCGCCCATTGTTTCAGGCGTTTCATCATGCGCAAATCCTGGAGGATCTGTCGCAATTTCAAATAAAATTTCTCCTGCCTCACGGAAATAGATGGCATTGAAATAATTTCGATCTTTTATGTCCGTTACATGCTGACCTTTATCCATCGCGTATTGCTGCCATTCTTTATGGTCTTGATCATCATTAGCACGCCATGCAATATGATGTACCGTTCCTACCCCCATCGTTCCGCGATTACCGACTGACATTTTGACGTCCACGATATTGCCGATAGATGCTGTTGCTTTTAGTCGCACAAAATCTCCTTCGCGGCCAATCTCTTCAAGTCCCATCACGTCAACTAATGTACGGATTGTTTCTTCCGGCTGTGATGAATATAAAATTGCCCCGCCAAATCCTTTAATTGCGACATCAGCAGGTATTCCTCCAAACGTCCAGCCATTTGGAGAACCTCCATCACGTTCGACAATTTCGAGATGCAGACCATGTGGATCATCAAAACGTAAATAGCTCTCTCCAAATCTAGTTACTTCATTATATAATATATTTAATTTTGTTAAGCGATCTTTCCAAAAACCCAATGCTCCCACTGGTACAACATATGTCGTCACGCCAACCTGACCGTCGCCGATGCTGCCTTTATATGCTGCAGGCCAAGGGAAGAACGTAATAATTGTTCCCGGCTCACCGCCTTCATTCCCGAAATATAAATGATATGTTCCTGGGTCATCAAAATTGACTGTTTTCTTTACAAGACGTAACCCAAGAACTCCCGCATAGAAATCGACATTTTCCTGAGGATGACCGACGATTGCTGTAATGTGATGAATACCCGATGTACGTTTTTTCATATTCATTTCCTCCATTCGTAAAAACTGAACACAGCGTTCCATTTGATAAAACACTCTGTCCAATTTTTATGTAATAAATCTGGCACATGCAGTCACATGTGCCAGATTGTTGATTATCGATTAACGAATTGTTTTTAATGCTTTTGACCATGGAATTACTTGGTCCAGCATTTGGTTTACTGAATCAGCCTGTACATCTTTCGGTTTGAAAGTAGTACCATTTTCGAAATCAGTGAATAATGATAATGCTGGGTGTACACGTACATCCGCAACAAGTAATTCACCTAAAATACCGCGTAAATGCTCAGTAGCACGTGCGCCACCAACAGAACCGTAAGATACGATACCTGCAGCTTTATTGTTCCACTCCTCACGCAAGTAGTCTAAAGCATTTTTAAGTGCGCCCGTAATTGAATGGTTATATTCTTGAACAATGAATACAAAACCATCTTGTTTTGCAATTGCTTCAGACCAGCCTGCAGCACCTGATGCATCCCCGCCTGGCTCTCCTAATAATGGCAATTTGAAATCCGCAATATCAATAATTGTATAGTTCGCATCGCCGCGTTTATCTGCGATTTCTTTCACCCATGCACCGACTTGAGGGCTTACACGACCTTCACGAGTTGATCCTAAAATGATACCGATGTTTAGTTTTTCCACTTTGTTTTCCTCCGCTTTCTTAGTTCCAAATAGTTTACTGATGAATCCCATTTCTTACACTCCTTCAATTATCTTGAATTCAAGATATCAACTAATACTTGAGGCTTTTATAGATGGATATAGGCATGAATACAAATAATTGAAGTATTTGCCTCAAGTCTTAATTTGGTACTTTTATGCATTCGTATCAGTAACGTAAATCATTATTGCCTTATTACTGACAATTTATCCTTGCAGTTCTTTCAATATTAAGCAGCAGGGTTTAATTCTAACTCTACTTTGATTTTAATATCTTTTCCTACTAGTACGCCGCCTGTTTCTAAAGCTGCATTCCATGTTAAACCGAAATCTTCACGGTTGATTTTAGTTTCGGCTTCAAAACCGTATACTTCAACGCCCCATGGATTCGTACCTTTACCACCGTATTCAACTTCAAATGTAACCGGTTTTGTTACATCTTTAATTGTTAAGTCACCAGTCACTTTGTAGTCATCGCCATCTTTTTCAATGTTTGTTGCTGTAAACGTGATTTTCCCAAACTCATCAGTACTGAAGAAGTCCGCTGATTTCAAGTGGTTATCGCGATCTTCATTGTTCGTATTAATGCTTGCTACATCCAGTTCAAAGTTGATTGATGCAGTAGTTAAATCCGTTAAGTCTGCCGCTTCCACGTTTGCTGAATATTGATTGAATTGACCTTTAACTTTTGATACCATCATGTGTTTAACTTCAAATCCGATTGTTGAGTGTGTTTGATCTACTGTAAATGTTGTCATTTTATATTTTCCTCCAATTTATCTCGATTTCAAGATATATACTCAAAATAAAATTCCGAAACCAGATATCTCGAACTTGAGATAAATATATCATGTGTATTAATAAAGGTCAACAACAAATTAAAAATTTATTTTCTTGTTCTGCTTATACCTTTTTTTATAGCCTTCGATAAGAAAAATCCCCCACTTCACCATAAAAAAAGCGAGATGAAGTTTTAATCACTTCACCTCGCTCAATTCAAATTAAATTTCGTACTCGATTACAACTTCTTTACTGTTACTAATATTCGGTGATGGCTGAGAATTATAAACACGTGAATATGGCGGCACCGAATATGTCAACCAAATATTACTGCCAAGCACTGTGTCATGGCCAATTGTTGTTTTCCCGCCTAAGATTGTTGCACCGGCATAGATGACAACATTGTCCTCAATGTTCGGATGACGTTTTACACCTTTTATCGGGTTTCCGTTTTCATCGAGCGGGAAGCTTAATGCACCTAATGTTACACCTTGATAGATTTTAACGTTGTTGCCGATTGTGCATGTTTCTCCAATTACGACACCTGTACCATGGTCAATGAAAAACGAATGGCCGATCTTCGCACCTGGATGAATATCGATTCCTGTTAACTGGTGTGCATATTCAGACATGATACGTGGAACGATTGTGACATCCATATTATATAGTTCATGTGCGATACGATGGATAAATACAGCACGGATCGACGGGTAGCTTAACATGATTTCTTCAGTTGATGTAGCAGCCGGATCACCGTTATAAGCAGCTTGAATATCTGTTTGAATCGTTTCACGGATTTCCGGGAAACGGTCCATTAACTTCATCACAACATGATCTGCTTTTTCTCGGCATTGGCCATCACAATTATCAAAGTTTTGGTACACTAATACTTTTTCGATAATATCACGCAAATCCAGTGCTGATTGACGAAGATTATTATTTAATTTCATCAATGTACGTGTTTCATCGACAACACCTTGATTATAGATTGTCGGGAAGAAAATCTCATAAAAACTATCCAAAATATGATGGATTTGATCACGGCCCGTGAATCCAATCGATTTTTCTACTTCAATATGCTTTTTATTATAGTCGATTAACTTATTTGCGATTGTTGATGTTTCTTTATTTAACCAGTCCTCGATTTTCATGCCAAAACTCCTTTTCTCTTTAAAATACATAGTAATGAAGATTATACTACACAAAACGCGCAGTTTGGTCCTTCTTTTCAAAATTGTAAAGCAGCCTAAGAGCAATAGCCAGTAAAGAGCTTTCTCTCTCCTCATCACGCAAAACAAATTGAGAAACAATACGAATTTAAAAGAACATGTTAGCCTTTTATTTCTTCATTTTCAAACCACCATTCATAAACGATTAATAATTAGTAATATATTTTTCAAAAAAAAGAATGAATGACTAGTAATCTATAATATAATTAATTCATTAGTCTAAATAATCTGAAGGTAGAGGGAGAATTATTTATGTCACAAGCGAAAAGTATTAACTACTACAAACAATTAATTGATTTAAAAAAAGTTGAACAAATTGAAGCACAGTTTCAACGATTACTTGATGTTTCGATTGATTCCATAACTGACCTGGAGAATTGGATTGAGGAAGAAAAGGCATTACGCTTTGAAATTGAAGAAGCATTGACAGGCCACCTTGTCGACTTCTACCGAAATACAGAGGATCCGGATATTAAATCAACATACCTTCACGATCAGCAAGTCATTCAGCCTTTGATGATGAAATACGAAGCAAAGCTAAAAAATGCTGCGAATCCCCTTATTTCAAAGAGTTAGATGATAAGCGTTACGGTTTGATGCGCAATTTTAGAGAGTCAAAAGTAAAACTGTTTAGAGAAGAAAATATCCCACTGTTTGTAAAGGAACAAGAACTAAGCACAAAGTACAGTGAAATCATGGGCGGACTTACAGTTGAATGGGACGGAGAAGAAAAACCTTTCCCGTTTATCGAATCACAGCTTGATAATTTAGACAGAAGTGTTCGGGAAAAAGCCTATCATTTAATTAGAGCTGCCTACCGTCAAATTAAACCTGAAACGGATGCACTCATGGATGAGCTCGTTCAGCTGCGCCACCAGATTGCAGTCAATGCGGGTTTTAATAATTATCGTGATTATATGTTTGTTGCAAAAAACCGTGAGTATAGTATTGAAGATTGTTATGACTTCCATGAAAATGTTGAAAAGCATATCATTCCCGCCTGGAATCGGCTTGCAAATGTTTTTAAATCCAAACTTGGTGTCGACTCATATCGCCCATGGGATAACACCGCTAAACTGCTGAAAAATGCTCCTTATACCGAAACATCCGTGCTTGTGGATGGCGTTGCTGAAATGTTAGGAAAAACAGATCCGTATTTTTCAGACCGTTTGGAGTACATGAGAGCAAATGGATTGCTTGATCTTGGGGACCGTAAAGGTAAAAGTCCTGGTGGTTTCTGTGTCCCTTTACCAGTTTCAGGAGATACGTTCGTCTTTGCAAACTTTAGCCCATCCTTTTTCTCGCTTATTGCACTCATTCATGAAATGGGTCACGCAGTAAATGGTTATCTTCAAGCTTCGGAACAAGGCCCTATCGAAGAATTTCAGTGGCGAGCGGAAGTAGCTGAATTGTATTCACACGGAATGGAATTATTGTTATTGGATAAGTTTGATCTGTTTTATCCGGAAGAAGAGGAATTCAAAAGTGCGCAACGTGAAGAACTAAGACGGGCATTTACGATGTTATTCGGCCCATTGTCAGGCGACCTTTTCCAGCACTGGATGTATACAAATCCTCAACATACCGCTAAGGAACGTGACGAAAAGTACTTTGAGATTTTAAAACGATACGGCTTGAACCCCGTTGATACTGCCGGGTTTGAAGAAGAAATTGGCATGAGCTGGATCGGGACACTTCATTTTATTCAATATCCTTTCTATGATATTGAATACTCGATGTCGATGCTTGGTGCACTGCAATTACTTGAAAATTATCAAAAGAATCCAAAGCAAGCTGTCGAATTTTATAAAAAAGGTGCAAGTGCCGATTACAATCAATCCATTGCAGCGATTTATAAAGAAACCGGCGTTGATTTTGACTTTTCGGAGTCAACTGTAAAACGAATGGGTGAATTTCTGGAAAAAGTGATTCACGATATTAATTCATAATCGGTAGAGAATAATTTGAAAAGAACGAATTCCCTGTTCGGAAATTCGTTCTTTTTTAGTTATAGCCATTCATATTTCCTAGTTACTGCCTTTAACAATGTTCTTCACACCGATATAAGTTGCATAAAAATACCCGCCATAAATGAGGACAAGGATTACTGAGCTGACTAGTATACTTTCGTAGTTGAAATGGAACATTCCGCTGACCGCCTTAATACCGATAATGGAATGAATGACAGCCAGACCAAGCGGGAGTAAAAAATAGATGAGGCATTGTTTTAATATCGCCCCGTTTATCATTTTATCCGTAACACCGATTTTCTTCAATGCTATATAGCGTCCCAAACTGTCACTTGCATCAGATAACTGCTGCAATGCCATAACAGCCGCGCTCGATACAATAAAGACGAGCCCTAAAAATAAACCAAGGAATATAAATAATGCCGCAGAACCATTTTCCCGCTCTTTTATTTGATCGATTGTACTTCCGATAACTAAACCGGGACGAATGTTTCTGTATTTATTTTCTTCAAGCTCATAAAATAGATTTGAAAATTTCTCTTCTGATTTTTCAAAGGAGCGCTCTTCATATACTACGTTAAAACTTGAGAATTCTAATTGAAGGTTGCCCTTAAAATTATCAGGAATGATAAGATAAAAGAACTTACTGCCCTTGTTAATTCTTATATTTTCATCAATAGCCACATCATTCTTTAGTGTATAGGCTTTATTTTCAATTATAATATTTTCTTCATTTTTCATATACTCTGGCAAAGCTTGAATGATCTCGCCATAGCTTGATACAACAAGTACCTCATCATCCTTTAAATCAAAATGCTCTTGCCCCTTCAGATCAAGAATTGCATTATAATCCGATATTTTTATAGCAGATACCGGACCATACAAGTAATTTTCCTGTATAGCAATCTGTTCCTGTTCACTTAAATACTTGGACAACAAATCCTCGATTGATAAATCAAGAAGGTATTCATTAAAAAAGGCATGTTTTTCATTCGGTTCAAATGTAAAGTCAATATCATTTAAATAGTTTTTGATATTATTCACTTCAGATTCCCCTTCGTCCTGGTCAGCTACAAGAAATGCCGAAGCATCAAAAGGAAACGTTTTAGCCGAGTTTTTATCGATTGTTCCTTTTAAATCAAAAGCAGTAAAGATGAGGGAGATTGTTAAGAAAAGCATGAGACAGATAATTGTCATGGAAAGGAAGTTCGTGTTGACCTTATTGTTTATTTGTCTTAGGATAAAAATATTTATATCTTTCAAATAGTATCTCTTATTCTTTTGCACAATATGGATAAAGAAGCTCGAAAGGCTGAAAAAGAATAAAAGTGTTCCAAACACCCCAGCCAAAACTGTGATGATCAATTCCATACTTGCAGCGTTTAAACCGGTCTTCAGAATTCTACTATAGGCAAATACTAAAAAAGCCAAAGATAGAATAAATGTTAGCACGGATACGACAGAATTTTTCAGCTTTAATTCTTCGTTACGTTTAGAGGCATTTAACATATCGATCAATTTGTATTTGGAAATCGTATACTGGTTGAAAATCATGACGAGTAAATAGATGATACCAAAGTAAACAATTGATTTGATCATGGCGCCAAGTGAAAAAACAAATGTATATTTCTTGATATCCATAGATAGGATGTTTGCCGTCAGTACCGATAAGCCTTGCGATACAATTACCCCAAGTCCAATACCCGCAACTAAAGAGACGACACCGATCAGAAGCGTTTCGACAATTAAAATTCTCGAGATTTTCCCTTTTGACATACCTAATGTCATGTATAAGCCAAGCTCTCTTTTCCTTTTTTTGATCAAAAAATTATTGGCATATACTATCAAACCTCCAAGAACAACTGATACAAATACTGATGTTCCAGACATGAGCAATTCTAATGATTCACGAAATACACTATTTTGGTTCATTTCCTGAATTGCTTGTTGCGAGTCAAGAGAGTTGAAACTGTAAAAAATACAAACACCTAAAGTCAATGTCAGAAAATAGATTGAATAATCTTTAAAGCTTCTCTTTACATTATTGAATGCGATTTTAGAGAACATTGCCGACATCGCCTCCAAGTAAAGTCACCACTTCAATGATTTTATTGAAGAATTCCTTTCTCGTATCATTTCCGCGCACGAGCTCATTAAAGATCCGACCATCTTTTATAAACAATATTCTATTGGCATAACTTGCAGTAAACGAGTCATGGGTAACCATCAAAATTGTTGACTGGTATTCTTTATTCAGTTTTTCAAAAGAATCCAGCAATAATCGTGATGATTTTGAATCGAGTGCACCTGTTGGTTCATCGGCTAAGATGAGGGAAGGCTCCGTTACAATCGCTCTGGCACATGCGACCCTTTGTTTTTGCCCACCTGACAATTGAAATGGATATTTACTAAGGATGCCCGTAATATCAAGCTTTTCCGCAACATCTTTAATAAGTTGGTCGATTTCCATTGCCTCTCTTTTTTGAATCGTCAAAGCCAAAGCGATGTTTTCATAAGCTGTCAGCGTATCCAGCAGATTAAAATCCTGAAAGATAAAACCTAACTCGTCACGTCGGAATGCTTCAAGCCCTTTCTTCTTTAATGTTGTAATATCCTGATTATTGATTATAATTTTGCCAGTTGTCACCTGATCAATTGTCGAAATACAATTCAGAAGCGTTGTCTTTCCGCTCCCTGAAGGTCCCATGATTCCTAAAAACTCGCCTTCATTTACGGTAAAGCTAATATTATCGATCGCTTTTGTAATATTGCCTTTGTTTCCGTAGTATTTTTCGATTTTTTCTACGCTTAATATCGGTTGCATACGTTTCCTCCAAGATAGATCTATTTTTTCACATCAAATTCGGCCTGTGTTTCCATAATTTTTTTCCCTTTTACATATATCGTGACACCGTAATGCCCCTCTTCAAGACCTTCCGGAACAGATAGCTCGGCAATGAAATATTTCGCATCGTTTACAGTTACTTCTTCCTCCACTACAAATCGGTTCGCTGTTTTAATTTTACCTTTATACCAAACAACTTCTGCCTTATTAGTCCAGAATCGATTTCTCTTCGCGGCAAAATATATTTTTTCACCTGATGTAAACGTATTTGTTATATCAGCAGGTTTCCCCTTTTCATCAATCGTTTTTGCCATGACGCCCTCTACTATTTTTGGCTCTGAAACATATTCATACACTAGGAAAATCCCAAGACCTAACAGAAAGATTCCTAATATTGCAATGGCTTTTTTCATTTTTTATTCCCCCTAATTGATTTCTAACTGTATCTTATCAATAGGTAATGGGAAGACATATTGGTTTATATTTTATTAAAGTGACATTTTTGCAAGATTATAAACAAAAGCGCCCGATTAACTCCGCCAGCCATTGGAGGGCCCGATGCCTAAAATTGAAAAACGGACTTATAGCGATTGTAATGTACAATCGCTATAAATCCGCTATTCTATGTTGCATTACTGCATGAAGTTTACATTCGTTAAAGGAAAAATAATACTCACCTTTGTTCCTTCCCCCGCCTTTGATGTGATCGTAAGACCTAAGCCAAGCTGATCTGCTAGTTTTTTGCATAAATAAAGACCGATACCGGTGGACTTCCCGAATTGCCTTCCATTTTCCCCGGTAAACCCTTTTTCAAAAACCCGGTGGATATCCTTTTCTGTAATGCCAATCCCGTTGTCCTGGATTGTCAGAACAATATTATGTTCGTTTCGGACCGTATGGATGATTACCTTTCCATTTCGTTCACGGATATACTTAATGGCATTCCCGATCAGCTGATTCAAAATAAATTCCAGCCATTTTGCATCACTGAAAACAGTTCCTTCAACTTTTTCAAGGTCAATTGAAATCCCTTTACTAATAAAGTCTCTTGAATTTCTCTTTATGACACTTCTTACAAGGTCAACTAAAGGTACCTCTTTAATAAGATAATCCTTGCTCACATTATTACTCCTTGAATAATAGAGAACCTGCTCGATATATTCTTCAATCTTCTTAATTTCCTCTTGAATATTTCGTGTCACGTCGTTTTGATTATTTTCAATGATCAGCCTTGTGGAGGCAATGGGTGTTTTAATTTCATGAATCCAAGTTTCAATATATTCCCTATACTCGTTTTCCCGGTCCCGAAAACTTTTCACATGCTCATGCATATCTTTATTTGCCTGACGCAATACCTCATACAATGCCTTGCCTTCCACAGTTTCCGGCTCTTTCATGACTTCCGGCAGCAAATATTTCTGATCTAAGTTCTCTGTAATACTAGTTAACTCATCATAAAAAGCTTTTTGCTTAAAATATTCAATCAACATATATAAGATAAGAGGACAAAACCAAATACAGAAAATAAGAAAGACTGTTTGACTATTTATCCCGACAAGCATCATAATGCCGCCAACAATGATAAATAATACGAAATTAGTGAGCAGGAAAACTGTTCTGTCTTTAACATATTCTTTAAGTGTCATGGAAGTATATATCCTAACCCGCGTCTCGTTTCAATGTTTTTTTCCATACCTAATGCTTCGAGTTTTTTTCTTAATCTCGTAACATTGACCGATAAATTATTATCATCTACAAAAACATCTGCGTTCCACATAAAATCCATAAGATCATCCCTTGAGACGATTTTTCCTTTATTTTTATATAGGCAGGAAAGGATTTTAATCTCATTTTTCGTGAGCTCTGCCTTCTCCCCTTGATAAGTAACAGACCCGTTGGATAAATTGAGCTTTAAATCATTATAAACAAGGGTATCCCGCATGCTTGACCCCTGGACTCTTCTTAGTATGGTTTCGATTCTTGCCAAAAGAATTTGAGTGTTATATGGTTTTGTGACAAAATCATCCGCGCCTAAATTCATACTCATCAGTTCATCCATCTCGTTATCCCTGCTCGTCACGACAATAATCGGCACATCCGATTGCTTCCTTATTTCTCTGCAAATATAGTAACCATCAAAAATGGGAAGGTTGATGTCCAGCAATATAAGATCCGGTGCTTCGTTTAGTGTTTCCTGAATAATATGTTCAAAGTTTGTCGGTGCTTTTGTATCAAATCCATATGTGTTTAAAAAGGTTTTCAATTCTTCTCTTATCGTTTCCGTATCTTCTATAATTAAAATTTTTGACATACATTCACTTCCTTTAATGTTTGGAATCCCGGATTAAAATTCATTTACACTTATACCATGCTTATACATTTATCACAAACATATGTACAGCAGATATATGCAAATATTTTCAACTTAAAGACATTCCCACTTTACCCACATAAAAAAGAATGAAATCCGATGTGGAAATCATTCTTAATAAATTTATTTTACTTCTTCCACTTGGTCAGCAGTTGCTTTCACGCGGTCAAAGCCTACTTTAATCGCATTTACATATTCTTTAATTACTTTCTGAGCAAGTTCGGACTGTGGGTTCAGTGATTCAAAGCCATGGTATGCGCCGGGATATAAATGAAATTCCACATCAACCCCTGCCTGTGCCAGTTTAGTTACATACGTAATGGTTTCGTCACGGAAAGGATCCAATTGACCAACACATGTATACGTATATGGAAGATTGCGATAATCCTCTGCCCTTGCCGGTGCAGCATAAATCGGTACTTCATCGTGACCGTGCAATTCGCCTAAATAACATTTCCAGCCAAAATCATTCGTTTTTTGGTTCCAAATCATGCCATCCGTAATTTCATTCGCAGAAGGTGTATCATTGCTATCGTTAATCATCGGGTAAAGTGGCATTTGGAAACAAATTGAAGGATATTCACGATCACGCGCCAATAAAGTTAAACCTGCTGTCAAACCACCACCTGCACTTGCACCCGCTACACCGATACAGTTCTTGTCCACTTGCAGTTCTGCTGCATTGTCCGCAATCCATGCAAGCGCACTGTAGCAATCTTCAAGCGGTGCAGGATATGGATATTCAGGGGCTAAACGGTAATCTACGGAAACAACGACACAGTTTGCTGTCTCGACTACTTGTACACAAAGGTGATCATTGTCTTCAATGCTGCCCAGTACGTAACCTCCGCCATGAATCCACAATAAAACTGGTAATTCTTGTTCCTGGTGAGCTGGTTTGTAAATACGAACACGAATTTCATTGTCATCAATGCCAGTTATGGTTTTATTAATAATATTCACTGTATCAGTGCTCGTTAACGGCAATACCGCCTGGGCCATACCTTCACGCATCGTTTCCAAGTGCTCTACTTTAAAATCAAAGTCTGTAAATGCTTCTAAACCGGCTAAAAATTCTGGATTTACTCGTTTGATCATCTTCATTCCTCCATCTCACAAAAATTGAACTCACTCTACTAATTTATTCATTCAATTTAATGATTAGAACTCTTGTAGATGAAGTATGGTGTGGAATATATTTTGAAGCAAATGGAGTAATTTTAACTAAGAGTAAAGAAAAACACAGAAATCTTTATGATTATCCGTGTCTTCTTATTATTATATGATTTCTTCATATGCATCGATAATGAACTGGATTCCTCTTGTAACTTTTAAACCTTTTACACCATCCATTGCATATAAAATATCACGTTTCGCATTTTCCTTATCTCCCAGTTTGAAGTAACATAAAGCCCTAACAGCAAATGCACGGTACATCATCGATAAATCAATCGGATGTTGATTGTATTCCAATATTTCGATGTCCTTTAATGTTTGCAATGCTTCTTCATATCGCTCAAGCATGTAATAGGCATAGCCATATTGCCCACTAAAGAAAATGTCCGTGCTGTATGAAAAGCCCTCTAAAACAAAATTATTTTCAAATCGGGTTGCTACTGTTTTCTCGTAATCTTTTTCGATTTGATTTGTATAAAGAAGTGTTACAAGCTGCTCCATAAGGGTTTCAGTCGGGTCTTCCATAATTTCTGCGAATGCCCGGATTTTCTTTAAATAATAAAAAGCCTTTTCCCCTTCTTCATTTGAACAGTGAATGAAAAACAAAAAGCGGTAAAAATCATTTAATCGATAAACGATCTTCTTCTCTTTTGCTAATTTTAATGCTCTTTCCAAGTAATTCTCCATCTGCAGTTCATCATTCAGTGCTGCATAGGAAACCGTAATATTATAGTATAAATCGAGTTTTTCAAGGTCGTCTATCAGATCCCCATATTTCTCGATATACTTTTCCCCTTCATGTAAATAGTGCAGACCTGCAGCATAATCTTTTTCCATAAACTTAATATTCCCCATCCGGGCATAAATCTTCAATATTTTCGAATAGCCATGTACTTGCTCATACATTTTGATTAACTTGGCAAATGGCTTTTCGGATAAATCCATTTTCGCAAAGTAGCGCATTGTTAAATACACTTCGTAAATGCGCACTTCCTCAAAAGTTGCCCCTTTAAGGCTGCCATTCTCATAAAAGGGATGGATTAAATGATACAGTTCGAGCACTTTTTCATTTACTTTTTTATCATCATGCTCTTTATTGAGTGCTAAACGTTTTATTTCAACATCCCGGTATAAATCTTTTATTTGCTGATGATTTTCGGTTTGCATGAGCTCGGATACGTCGATGCCGAGCTGACTTGCAATATGTTGAAGGCTTTCCATTGATGGCTGTGCCTTTCCGTTTTCAATCAGACTCAGCATCCCTTTTGTAATTCGATCTCCCGCTACTTGGGCAAGCGTCATCTTGCGCTCTTTTCTTAGTTCTTTTATTTTGGCACCAATATTCAACACGTCGTCACCTCATTAAATACAGTTTACCAAAAATCATACAAAAGGCTAATATTTTAACCTGATTAAACATTTTGTAGAAAATAAATTCTAAAACCTCAAAATATTTTTAATTTAATTAAACTTTTGTATTGCATTTCAAAATTCCACACCATATAATAAGTTTAATTAAATTAAACAAAGGGGTTTTGTTTATGAGTGAACAGCAGAAATTAAAAAGAGCAACGTACCATTTATACACGTTTCTAATAAGCAAAATGATTGGTGCGCTCGGGTCACATGTATACAGCTTTGGTATCAGTATGTACATTTTATCGATGACAGGTTCTTCGCTTAGTTTTGCGACAAATATTATTTTAAGCTACTTGCCGCGCACAATCATGTCACCGATTGCAGGTCTATTAGGGGATCGTTTACCTAGGAAATGGCTTGTACTCAGCGGGCAAACCGGCGTAATACTTACAGTTAGCGGTTTATTGCTTTACACACATGAATTTGGATTATCTTTAATCGCAATATATATCGCTACAGTATTCAATAGTATTTTCAGTACATTTTCAGGAGTCGCATTTTCCGCTTCAATTGCCAATCTTGTCGATGAAGCTCGACTTCAGAAGGCAATGAGTTTTAATCAGTTGTCCTATTCTATTTCAGGTATTGGCGGACCGATTTTCGGTGGGATGTTGTTTGGTTTTGTTTCGATGGAAATGTTCCTTATTATCTTTATCGCAGCTTCTGTCATCACACTTCTGTTGGAATCTACAATGAATTTTGTTCTTTATAAGAAAGAAAGCGTTAAAGAAAATGCGGAAAAAGAATCAATGTTTGAAAGCTTCAAAGCCGGCTTTCGCTATGTCAATTCAAAACCGATTATTAAAGCCATTTTATGGACTGCACTTTGGCTAAACTTATTTTTCACAGCCATCAATGTTGGCGGAGATTATATTTTATTGACGATTTTGAAGTTAGATCCAAAGTATATCGGTTTTACAGAAGCTGGTGGTGCAATCGGCGTTTTAATCACATCCGTTTATTTCGCATCAAGAGCAACCGTCAAATTCCCATTACTTACAGTTAAACGATCTGTTTTTTCCTCTTCTGTTGTCGTCATTTTATCGGCCCTGCCGCTTATGATCACATTTTCGGCAATGATGAATTTCATCTATTATTTAATCATCATGTTTTTATTCGGAGCATTGGGTGTCATCACAAATACGCCGCTTGGTGTGTTGATGCAAACTTCAATTGAAGAGGAATACCGGGGACGTGTTTTTGGGATTATCGAAATGATGGCGATGAGTGCTATGCCTGTCGGGACACTTGTATTTGGCATTTTATACGAGTTCATTCCGGCTCAGTATATCTTAATCGTCAGCGGACTGATTTTAATTGGTATAGTTCTATTATTACTACGTCCTTCGATTTTAGAAATGGCTCACCCTGAACTGAAAAAGGTAAAGCTGGAAACTGAAGCAATAACTGAATAATAAATTTCTCTTCGAATTTGAGCTAATTTTCTATGTTAGCTCTTTTTTTATGTAATTAGCGGATAGATAAGTTTGATATACTGTTAAAGTTTCTGTACAATTTATAATGTAATAATTTTCATATTAGAAAGGCTGATATTCATTGAATTTCCACAACTATTATTTTGTTCCTGAAGGTAAATATTCAGAATTTCAGCAACTTTTGTCAAACAACCCGTCTCTGGACATTCAATTAGAAGATTATAATCAAAATTATAATTTTTATTATCAATTTGTTTATAATCTGTATACATATTTAACTACGGATGATGACCAATTAATATCGGATGATAATATACGTTTTCACTATCCTTTTCAGTCATATCTTCATGAAATAATCATTAAGCAATACGAGCTGCAAAGATTTAAAAAGAGAAAATGCAATGATCCTTTAATTTGTTTATTATTTTCTGTTCTATTAAAAAGTAAATTAAAGCAGACAATCCAAAGTCTTATTGAAGAAAGCGGTTTCGAACCCGAATTACCTTTGGAATTAATAAACTTTTACGAAAACAATCATATTGAATCCCCATCCAGTCAGACTATCAATTATATTCATAATCAATTTCTTAAACGATTAAAAGAACATATTTTTGTCGGCTCTTACTTCAGTCAATTGATAAAAGATACTATTGATCGCACAAATCGGTATTATTTAATACATCAAAAGGAGTTTTAACAATGCATACAAGTTGCGAGACATCAGTACAACATAGTTTAAACAACGAATTGCGATTGATCGAACGTTCATTAACACTGAGCATAAAGCAATTTAAAACTTTCTATGCTAACAAACAGTTTGATGAAGCATTTGAACAGCTTCAATTTATTTTGGCCATCATAGAACGATCTAAAAACCCGGAACATGTGACAGAAGCGTTAGTATGCTGTGTTAACTTTGCTTCGATCGTTTCTTCCATACCACAAAGCGATATGCTGATCAACTCGATCATTCACACAATCGATACGGATTCTTTCCCTCAAAATTTGTCTATGTGCCACTATTTATTAAGCATCCATGCACTTGAAAATAACAACAAACTGGAAGCGGTTCAATACGCAAAGAGTGCATACTTCTATGCTTTGGAATTGAAAGAGGACCGATTATTTTACGAATGCAATGCACAGCTACAGCTCGTTACTGCCCTTTTGGAAGTTGGTAGTTTTGAAGAAGCCCATAAATATATCGACCAGTTCAACTGGTATATTGAACATTGTAAAAACGATGCGGAAGTTGTCTTTGTCCATTCCATTCAGGCAAGTACAAACTTCTTAAAGCAAAATTACGAAATGGCCGTTTTTGCAATGTCTTCATTGTTAAAAAAATTCAACGAATCAAATGAAATTATGTATACTTCGTTTTTAGCAAGACACTTCTATCGGATTATCAGGAAGCATCCTGAGGCGAGCTTGCTATACGGCGATTTAATGACACTATGCGGGCAGGTAATCGAACGACATAAATCCTATATACCTGGTGAATTGAATACTTCTCAAAATGTTTTGATTTATAACTCAAAGCAGTTTTATCAGCTTGCGAACACTTTTTTCACAAAGCACATCAATGAAAATAATCTTGTTTCCATGTACAAATTAGAGCTAAAAAGTCATATGAATTTCACAAAGTTGTTTAATCTGATTGATAGTGAATCAGCCAACAATCAGCTTATTATTTACCCTTACAGTGAACAAAAGTTTTTACTGATTACAACCGATAAATTTCAGGATGTACTATTGAATAATAAGCAATTTAAAAGCAGTTTAATGTATATTGGTTCTGCTGAAAATACCGAACAAAAAAGTTTTTACGAACTGTATAATGAACTGAATTTATCCATTATTAGCCGTAGTTAAAGCCAATATGATCAAAGAGTCTGGGACATAGGTAGAAAGACCGTTAAATAATAGGAAATCCTTTATTAAGAAACGGATTTTTTGCAAAATTGATTGGAATGGAGGGCGAGTGTTCGTGCTGACGGTTATACCTTTCGCACTGCTAAAACACTAGCTGACGGCTACGCCTTTCGCTACAAGATTTTCTCTGTGACGAAAGCGTAAGCGTCAGTCACAAGCAAAGCTTCCTGCGGGAATAGCGTGACGCCTGAGACTAGGAACAAAAGCTAAGAACGCCACGTCCTGTGGCAACGCTTTTGTGACCAACATCCTATTGGCCTCACGCCCGCGGAAAGCGTCCCGGAATGGAAATCAATTTTAACGCTCAGCAAAGAAACGCTATTTTTCTCTCAGAGAAAAATAGCGTTTTTTGATGTTACATAGATATTTGATTAGCGTGATTCTTTTGGTGGTTGGCACACTTCACACTTTTGCTGTTTATTTTCTTTGAATTTTTTCCAAGGTTTTTGGAATGTGTTCCCGCACGCACATTGGAAATCTAACTTTTGTGAAAAACCTTTAAATTCAGTTGATAATAATTTTGTATCTGTATTCTTTTCAACATATTCACGAATTGAATGGATTGTCCATTTTTTTGACATTAACTACACCTCCACAAGCTCTTTATTATAGCACGAAAGTTGATTCTTTCCTTAATTAAATAACCAATCTACAACAAAACCGAATCCTTTAAACGCAAAATAAAGAAAAAGGAGACCAATTATGATAAATCCTAAGCAGCCAAACACCCCGGAAAAAATAAACAGCTTAAAATTAGGGCCTTTTCGATTGCCCCACTCCTCTTTTTTATCGCTCGTGACAGAGTTGATTGTATGGCAATGCGGGCATTCCTTAATATATGTTCTTTTCTGTTGTTTTTTCCCGTTAAATATTTGTATTTGCGATGAAAAGCGATCGGAAGAAAAATCAATTGTCATTTGTTCCTGACAGTTTCTACATTCTATTTCTACTTTTTTGCCCTCCATAATTAACCAACTCCTTTTTTGTATCAAATCACAATAAAACATATAATGAAAACTTTTCAAGCGTATATACATAAGGTAAGGGATTTGCCTTAGAATAGGAGGAATACATTTGAAAAGTGAAATGGATGCTACACCCTCTTTGGAGATAATTGCTGCCAGACTTGCCTATGCAGGTGCTGCTGTCACTACAATCGGCGATGTATTGGGTATGATTTCTGCCGGTATCGCGTTAAAGCTGCTTGAGGAACAAAATGGACAGCAACCATCCAATGATAAAGGTAATGAATCTGATTTTAAGCAAATGCAAAATGAAATCGATAAATTAATTCGGGAACTTCGCCAAATAAGAAAAATGATGGGTGCTCCCTAATCACGGTTGAACAAATATTTCCTGGAATCTGCTTCGATCCGCCGTTCACAATCATCACAACTAACGCTGGCTTGTCGATTTACTTTAAATTGCTGATAGTTTTTAGTGCCTTCCATCAATTTGAATGGTTTCCGGCAATACCGGCAAGTAGTCTCATAAAAGAACATTTCACATTTCCATTCCTTTCGTAATATCTCTATTTATTATAACGTAAAATGAAAAAACCTATTGTGAGAAAGTATCATTCCCTCGCAATAGGCTTTGTTTTATGATTTTAGGATTTTTACAGTAACAGTTTTTCGTCCCCAGTTTTTAGCTGTCGCCTTTTTACTAATAAAGACGTCAATTTTTTTTCCTTTTATGGCACTGCCAATATCACCGGCAACTGCTATTCCATAGCCTTCCACCCATACTTTCGAACCAAGTGGAATGATTTTCGGATCAACGGCTATCACCTTCAAACTAGGGTTTTTACGTAAATTTAACCCTGTTTTCGTAATACCTGAACATCCTTTGCAACTTGCCGTATAGGCCGTTGCTGACATCTTAATTGTTTTTTTCACATTACTTGGATGTGTAGCGGATTTTTTTACTGTTGTTTTCTTTACTGCTGATTTATTTTTAATATGGCTTGGTAATTTAAGGACTTGTTTTACTTGTACTTTTGAAGTCTTTAAATCATTCAATGCCATGAGTTCTTTTACTGATGTATCATATTTCTTCGCTAGCATTGTTAAATTCTCGCCTTTTTTGATTGTATGTGAAGCTGCCTCTGACGTTCCTACAAAAATAAATGTGCTTGCGATCATAACCGCAATAAATGCTACTACTTTCTTGATCATACTTGAATATTTCCCTCCAGAAAAAGTGTCGTGAAAAATCTTTTTGATTCAACATGAACTAGCATAACCTTTCTATATTTCAGTAACATGACAACTACATACCACCTATATTACAATTCGATAACAAAAAGTCGAATTGTGTCGATAACATATTACAAATTTCTGAATAAACTTAACTATTTGACTAAATATAACTTCATTTCAACAAATTTCTCATGATTTTTTACCCTTTTTAAACGTATGAGTAAAAAACTATTCTATAGTAACAATTTATGCTAATATATTTTTTGTTTTGATTTTAACAATAGAAAGAGTGAACTGATTGGAAAAAGGCACGAAAGAATTAAGTTTATTTAAGTTAACATGGCCATTATTTTTAGAGTTGTTCCTATTTATGCTAATGGGATTAGCGGATACTTTTATGTTAAGTGCTGTGTCGGATGATGCAGTAGCCGGTGTAGGAACAGCCAATCAATATATACAAATTGCAATTTTATTACTGGGGGTTATCGGTACAGGTGCTTCCATTGTTGTTTCACAATATTTAGGATCAAGACTAATTGCTGAAGCATCACAAATTGCTGCTTTATCGGTTACACTCAATTTGCTCGTCGGTTTAGTCATCAGCGGGTTATTTTTATTGTTTTCAGATGTTTTAATGAAGATGATGAACCTGCAAGGTGCTGTATTGGAAGCAGCGCAAAGCTATTTAGTCATTGTCGGAGGATTTATATTCGTTCAGGCTTTAATTACTTCCATGTCTTCCATTATTCGTGTACAAGGCTGGACGAAACAAACAATGTACGTTTCGCTTGCAATGAATATTGTGCACGTCGTTTTAAACTATATTTTAATTTTTGGGAAATTCGGGATGCCGGAACTAGGTGTGGAAGGTGCAGCGATTTCTTCTATTATTAGTCGTGTGCTTGCTGCGGCTGTTTTTTTCTGGCTCTTATACCAGGCGTTAGAAGTTCGTATCGAGTGGGCGGATTACTATCGATTGTCTAAAAACTATATTTCCAAAATATTAAAAATCGGGATACCCTCAGCATTGGAACAGGTGCTTTACCAGACAAATCAAATTGTCCTTCTCTATTATGTAACCTTTATAGGGGCCGAGGCATTGTCTGCCCGTCAGTATGCCGTGAATATATCGATGTTTACTTATCTTTTCGCCATGGCAATCGGGATGGCAACTGCTATTTTAGTTGGACGGTATGTCGGAGCTGGTGATAAAGAGTTGGCCTATAATAAAGTATGGTTTGGTGTAAAATCGGCACTGATTTTTACATTATCAATGGTTGCAATTATTATTCTCTTCAGAGAATCATTGATGGGCCTATTCACTAGTAATGAAGAAATTATTAAAATCGGGGCCAGTGTATTACTATTAAGTATTTTACTGGAAACAGGACGTACGGTTAACATTACAATCATCAATTCATTGCGTGCTTCCGGGGATGCCGCTTACCCTGTGCGTATTGGATTCGTTTCCATGATTTTGATCGGCTTATCGCTAGGTTATTTATTCGTCTTTGTTCTTGATTTAGGTCTTGTCGGTGTATGGCTGGCTATTGCATGTGATGAATGGATCCGTGCAATACTCGTTATTTTCCGCTGGCGTAGCCGAAAATGGGAACGCTATGCGATTGTCAGTTCAGATAAATAAGCATTGTAAAACATCCACTTCCTCTTATATGGAGGGTGGATGTTTTTTTCACCAAATGAATTACAATCAAAAACGCCTTCTGCAATTATATTGCGAAGGCGTTTTTGATTATTTAGATGATTCTTCAGTTGAAGCTTCTTCTGATACAGTTTCCTCAGTTACAGCTTCTTCAAGTTCTGCATTTTCTTCTGCCAGTAATGCTTCTTCAGCTGCACGACGTTTTGCTTCTTCAGCTGCTTTCTTTGCCGCTTCTTCAAGTGGTTTATTGACAACACCTAAGCACCAAATAAATTCTTCCCATGCCATGTTCCAACCTTTGAAAACTTCTTCAGAGTCGTCCCATTTCACTGAATAGGCGATTCCATCTTCAGTTTTTACAATAGAAAGTGATAAGTCCGCTCCAGCACGGTCACTTAGTAATTTAATTTTTCCCTCTTCATCAAAGCGTTCATCGATATTGTCCTTTTCTGTAAATGAACGGCTTTGCGCAATTTCAAAAAGAACATTACTATGAATTCGGTATTTATTTTTTTGCATTCTTTTCCCAACTTCCATTATTGATTCGTTACTTGTACTATCTTACAACGTTTCAAAAAAATTATCGCGATTTTTTTCAGTTTAGCACTTTAAATTATTTTATCACAAGTTGGTACAGTTAAACCACTAACGATTACACAAAAGAGAACGTATATTCCTTATTTTATTAAAAAATATTAAAAAACCCGTGAAGTGTTTAAAAACTTCACGAGTTTAGAAGTATAAAAGTGCTTAGTAGTAATATGAGCCGCTGTTTCGCTTTTCTGCAATTTCGTATGCAAGCTCAATAATGGATTTTGCAAGTTGTGCATATGTCACTTCTTTTTTCGGCAGGAACATTGATTGATCAGTACCTTGAAGTCCTAACACGTGTGAAATCGCTACATAGCCGATTTTTTCCGGATCCACATCAGCTGCATCTTTGATCGTTAACTGATAAATATCAGGATGCTTTGCTGCTTGTTCAAGACCAAGTGTACGGATGTACCAAACGGCTAATTGTTCATTTGTTACTTTTTGGTCGATGTTCAATTCATCTTCAAGCGGATTTAAGATACCTAGACGTGTTGCCGTTTCCACTACATTATAGTAAGGATGTTCCGGATTAATATCTTCAAATGAAACAGGTGGCTGCTCCTGACGGTATGCATAATAATCTTCATAGAAATAAGTGATGGATTTTATTATCGTTTGTAATGCCTGCCCTTGAGAAATGGCTGTATCCGCATTGAAACTTTTCGGATCATTTACCTCAATCGCACCTGCCTGGATTAAATAGTTCAGTTCCTTTTCGGCAGTCGGGTGAGTAACTTTCGCTTTTTCAGTTTGAGCATATGGACTGAAAACTTCACCGCTGTTCGCATCGATTTGATAGTACTCTTGTCCCTTCACTGTCGGCACATATACGAGTTCGTATTTTCCGTCTTCATTTTGCAGTCTGTGGTAAACAAGCTTAACATCCAGTGCATCAGCAAATAGCTTCTTTGCCTCTTCACTTGAAACTGATGCAGCAGCATCCGGCCATTCCTCAATTTCTAATGGATAGCGGTAGAATGATTTTAATTTCCCTTCATCATCGATTGTTACCGAAAGACTGTCACCATTTACAATCAGTCCGTTTTTAATTCGCGGGAAATTCACATAATGCACTTTCGATTCTTTATCATAAACGGGTTCTGTATTTGCCTTAGCATATTCATGTACAGATGTCGGAGCAAGTTCCTTCACATACTTTTCAGCTGCTGCTAAAACTTTATCCTTATCCAATCTTGGTACTGAGTTTTCCGTTTCATCATCTTCAAACGGCATTGGACTATAGAAATCAGAGTATGAAATAAGTTCCCCGGTATTTTTATTGAACTCGATCGAAGAACCGAATGAACCGTTTCGGTAGCGGTAAGAATATGAAACACTGATTACTGCCTGGTCATTCATTTCATGTTCATAGGCATGGTCAATCGTGAATTTAGTTGTATTCCCCTGGCTCTCTACTAACTGTTTTGCGATTTCTTTAGCATCGTCAATAGTAATTGGTGATGGTTCTTTTAATTGTTTTGGAGCAAGCGGTTGTAACGCTAACTTGTTATTTAAAGAATCCATCTTACCTGTAGTTGTTGCCCATTTATTTGATGTTGCATGTAATCCAATGACATTTGGCGCTGGCAAGTATACAAGTTTTACAGAAGGTTTGGAAGACATCGACATATAATCAATCGAATATTGCAAAGTTAAATTTAGTTGATCCTTCATCTTTTCTAAAGCGGCTTCTTTAGAAACTACATTTGTCGCCTCTTCAAATGACATCCGTTTTTGTTCCGGACTCACTTGTGTGAAATACTGGATTTTGCCATCGCCCAGTACACTTACTACCATCGACTGATCCTGAATTGGAATATCTTTTTCAGTTGAAGTGAAGCTGTAGTTATACGTAATTGGATCCGTTATGAGACGGCTGTAATAACTAGGTGTTTCATTTGATAATACATAATTGGAAGACGACGCAACTTTCTTAACGAAATCTTCTGCAATTTTACGTCCTTGCTCTTCCGTTATTTTCCCTGGGAATAATGCATCCTTCATACTTGCAGGATTGAAATATAAGTACTCTATTTCAAGATTGTCCGATCTGAATGATACACTACCGCCCTCCATTTGTTTGTTAACTTTTTTCTGGAATGTTAGCTCATAACGTGTCGTCAAATCGTCTGCATAATGATAGCTCATCGATGTCATTTGGAAATCACTGTTAGAGTATGTAGCAAACATCTCCGGTAATTTCGTCTTTAAAATCTGAATCAGCTGTTCTTTTGTGACACTTTCGTCTGTCATCGCAACATAGATGGGCACCCTTTCATCTTTCGGGTTAATAGATGCCTCTGCAAGAGCAGGACTGGCAAGCAATCCTAGAGAAACAATCGACATGCCTAGAGTGGTTGTCCATTTTTTCATTTTAATTCCTCCTTTGTTTTCTCTCTATTATACGCCTAAATATTGGCAATAGTTTCAATATATTATCTTTTAAATAAAAATATTCCTTTTTACCCAAGTAGTTAGGAGAGATTGTGTTCGAAAGTGAGTCATGATAGAATCTTTCAGAGGTGAAGTTCGTGAATATTGTAACAGCAGGAATGCTAATATCATTTTCCGGCATTATTGTCGTTTGTTTAGGTTTGTTTGGCGTCCTGCCTAATACTAACCAAACATTAAATTATGTATTTATCGGCATCGGATGGGTATTTATCCTATTCGGCATCGTCATCCGTATTATCGGTATGAAACTAGAACGGAAAAATAAATAAAGAAGAGGCCAGTTCATAATCCAAAAAAGCTATTTTTCTCTGAGAGAAAAATAGCTTTTTTTTTGCTGAGCGTTAAAATTGATTTCCATTCCGGGACGCTTTCCGCGGACGTGAGGCCAATAGGATGTTGGTCACAAAAGCGTTGCCACAGGACGTGGCGTTCTTAGCTTTTGTTCCTAGTCTCAGGCGTCACGCTATTCCCGCAGGAAGCTTTGCTTGTAGCGAAAGGCGTAGCCGTCAGCTACACTCGCCCTCCATTCCAATCAATTTTGCAATATATCCATTTCTTAATAAAGGCTTTCCTTTTATTTAGCAATAATTCTACTTATATCCCGGCCTCTTCTCCTTTTTAAATTCCTTTTTAAACAAGTTCCTCTTCAAGCAAATAATATTTTGCTCCGTATAGATCCACTTCATAGGTAATGACACCAGATGTACTTATGTGAATGTTCGTAACTTCCCCTACCTTATCAATAATATGAGCTTCATAAAATTTGCGATAATGGTAGGTTTCACTATCCAATTGCTCATCGATTAAGATGATCTTCACAGTATCCATTACTTGAAATTTCGGCTGATACTGTTCAAACTCCAGATCAAATAAATTTAGCTGACGCAAAAAAATTCACCTGCCAATATGTATTCAATCAATACATTCGACAAGTGAATTTAATTTCCTTTATTTAGGCGAAACGTATACATAATTGATGCCAATCAGCTACGTTCATCCTGCATTTTTGGTAACGGCAAAATCGTCTCATTCTTTTTCTGCTCCGGTTTTAAATAAATGACCAGTTCTTGCTGGTATGTACCATTTTCCAGTAAATAATGATCCAGTGTGTGGCTGTCATACTGGTAGCTGCCAAACGGAAACGAAACACTTTCGCCCTTGACGGCAGCGAGCAATCCCGCAACATCGTTACTGACCATTTGCAATACTTCTTCAGCCGTTTCTGTTAATACAAATACAACATTCATCTTTAACTCTCCTATACCCCAATAAATAGTGTCGCCTGCGCAATGGCAATGTAAAATGCCGGTTCCTGTATCGGTGCTTCGTCCCAAATAACGAGCTTAACCGAAAACATATCCGATTGTTCATCATAAACAGCAAGCCACCTTGCGATAACCTCATCATTAATAATAAAGTTGGACCAGTCTTCCATTTCTTTATCGATTTTCATTTTAAATTTTTCGCTTGAAATAAATAGTTCCGGAACTCCAATACGCCAGTTTTCATAATTAATAATATATTTTTCGTTTAGAACAAGATCTTTCCCTTCAAACCACACTTTCCCGCGTCTGAAAATCTTCTTCACTTCGAAGACTGATTGTCCATCATTACGAAGCACCGCATATTTTAAAAAATAGCGGTGATCGAAATAGCCGTCCAGCAGTTTTTTCAACCCATTATCATATATGCGCTGAACTTTCAGGACCTGCTCTCCGGACTCATTGTAAACTGGCCGCTGTTCCGTAGATTTTATATCCCCTAATACTTCGTACGTATAAGTCTGCATTGATTTCCCCTTAATAAATAATCTTAATTTTGTTGAGTATCCTTTGTATAAAATTTTGCTTTTCATCAAATTTTTGACGTTTTGAAAGTGCTTCATCCGGATGGTCGGTAATAACGCCATTTACATTTTTCTCATAAAATTTCTGCATATCCGATTCATCATTTATCGTCCAGACGAACAATTCCATGCCGCGATCCTCAACCTGCTTCTGAATATTTTTCGTCGCAAAGGACTGCTCTACTGAAATAAAGTCCGCATTGGATTCCGGTAACTTACCGTATGCGATAGAGTATATATGGCCGGTATGAATCCGGGGTTCCATGTCTTCAAGCATTTCCATTGTCGGTATATCAGGTGATTGAACATAATGATAATCCAAGGCATCATATTCATCAAGCAGATCCACAAAGCGCTGTAGAAAGTCTTCTGTTTCAAAACCATGTGTTTTCAACTCAATAAGCAATTTTATATTTAAATCATGACTCATTTCAAGCACTTCCTCAAAAGAAGCAATCGTGTCGCTGAAACCATCCGCCAAAACAGTTGTTGTGACTAATTCATTCAGTGTTAAATCATAGATGATATCATCTTCACCTGACAAACGTGATAAAGTTTTATCGTGATGAACGACAAAATCTCCATCCTTCGTTTGCTGAATATCGATTTCCACCATATCTGCCTCGGCCTCTTTTGCCGCCTCAATCGCATTCAAGGTGTTCTCCACACCGCCATCCATAAAACCTCGATGGGAAATGATGTTTGTATCCGGTTCGTAAATCGTCTTTTCCAAACTGATTAAATTAATACCGCTCACAAGGAAAAAAGCGAATACGACAATGATAAAGGTCCACTGACGAATTGTTTGTCTAAATGGTTCCTCCTGAACGATTAATGGTTTGTGACGTGTTAACTGAAATGCTACCATAACAAGTAACTGGGTAAAGAACACTTGCAATATAGTGAAAAACAGGATGATAACGCCCTGTGCAAGTGTCAATGTAAAGCTTGCAGTAACAAGGCCCCAATCCGGTTTAATTTTTTCGATGATAAATAACGGTGTCAATATTATGAATAACGCGAATAATAAAAGCGTTAAATTAACAAGAACAATAAGGCCGATCATCCCGATTGTCTCGAGTAGTTTTCTTTTCGAAAACTGCCAGCTCATTTTTAAAGCCTTAAAAATTGTAAGCTCTTGGTAAGCCGTAAAAAATGGCCATGTAAAAATAAATCGTAAGCTTATAAAACTCATTATAATTATTAGCACAACATATAGAATCGTGCCATTACGTGAATTTAAAAGTTCATCTATAATAAAGCTTGGTACATTGATATTTTGAATCAATGAAACTGGCAATAAGGAAGAAATAAGCGGAATTAATAACAGTAGATAAACGACAATCAGTAATGTCTGCAAACTAACAAAATAGACAACCTTCTGATTTAATCGTTTTAATAGATCTTTCCATGTATATGGAATCGCGCGCTGCTGATAGTAGGCAAGTAATATTAAAAATCCTAATTCATAATAAATGAATACAATTCCAATAAAAAGAATAATTCCTATTCCAAATAACGCAAACGGATTTGTCAGTAAGTAAAGGATACTGTCCTGCGTTATGACCTGCACCCCTGTAATATCCATGACAATAGCTGTTATGAGCCAGATGAGCGGCAGTAAAATAAATGCCTGCACAATACGCAAAATCGCAAATGTCCGTATATAATCGACTCGGTAATAATATAAATTTCTGAAAATCAGTTTAATAACTCGTTTTATTCTTTCCACAAGACTTCCTCCAACTAGTAAACTCTATCTCTATTTTTGATTTTTTTTCATATATTCCTTCGTTTGAAGCAATGTATTGGTAAATACCTCTATTGGTTCAACCCCTCTGATTCCGTAATGGTCTTCAAATACGAAAAAAGGAACACTTGATATTTGCAGTTGCTGGGCCTCATAGCGATCCAACATTAACTCTTCAGTGAATTGTTGTTCCTTTATTATTTTTTGTGCCATGTTCCGGTCGATGCCAATTTGTTCACAAATGGCCAACAGTGCTTCCGTGTTGTTTAAATTTAGTCCTTCCGAAAAGAATTTTTCCATCACAATATTTACAAACTCCAATTCTTTTTCATAAAGCTTAGCCAGCTTACATAAGCGATGGGCATTTTTTGTATTGGCCAGCACTACCTTATCAATGTTGAATAGGACACCTGCCTCCTTTGCATGCATTTCCAACGCTTCCATAAATTCTTCCGTTTTACGGAGATCATTATTTTTCTTTTTGAAAATCGTATCGACATATGATATTGATTCCGACTTTGAAGCTTTAGGATTTAACTCGAACGCCCTGTAAACGACTTCCGTTTCCTCATCTAAATTTAACTGTTTTATTGCTTGGAATAACTTCGTTTTCGCGATATAACAAAACGGACAAGCGAAATCAGAAAAAATTTCTATTTTCATTTTGTCTCCCCCTCATTTTTATGTACTTATCCCTCTATTCTATGGCTTTTTTATTACATTACCCAAAATTCCAAAGAAAAAAGCCGAACCCAATGTGGATTCGACTAAATATTATCTAAAACGAAGTAATTGTTGCAAAAAACTCTTCATAAAGTCCCTTTAAAATTTGATCTTCAAATTCTGAACGAACGCCAAACACAAGACTAACTTCCGAAGAACCTTGATTAATCATTTCAATATTTGCACCTGTTGCAGAGATTGCCGTTGCAGCTCGAGCAGCCAAGCCTGTATTATGGCGCATACCTTCCCCGACAATGACAATCATTGAAAAGTTATGGCTGAATTGAACATCATCTGCACATAGTTCATTTTTAACGCGTCTTACAATACGTTCTTCAATTTCAGGTGTCAGCTGGCTTGAACGCATGATAACTGAAATATCGTCTAAACCAGATGGTGTATGCTCATAGGAAATATTTTCTTCTTCAATAATCTGAAGAAGCTTGCGGCCAAAGCCAACTTCCCGATTCATTAAATATTTTGATACATATAATATTGAAAAACCGCTGTCCGCCGAAATCCCTGTAACCGGGCGATTTGTTGCAGGACGCGTTGGTAAAATCAACGTGCCTGATGCAGACGGGTTATTTGTGTTTTTAATATTGACCGGAATACCTTGTTTATAGACCGGCATCAATGCCTCATCATGGAATACGGAAAAACCTGCGTACGATAATTCACGCATTTCGCGATACGTAATTTCTTTAATATCGACTGGATCATTTACGACTTTAGGGTTTGCAGCGAATACACAGTCCACATCCGTAAAGTTTTCATATAGCTTTGCCCCAACGGCAGATGCCAAAATGGAACCAGTAATATCAGATCCGCCACGGTCAAATGTACGTAAAATGCCTGCCTTTGTATAACCGAAGAATCCAGGGAAAATGATAATCTCCTCTGTATTTTTCAATACACTCAAGTTTTCGTATGCTTCCGGCAGTGCATACGTACGTTCCGGAAAGTCATTTAAAATCAGCTTATCTTTTGGACTTATATATTTTGCAGGCATGCCAATTGCATTAAAATAACACGCAATCAGTTTTGCGTTGTTATCTTCACCGCTTGCTTTTATATTATCTAAGAATAAGTCTTTGTTTGACCAATTTTCTGTCACACGCCCGCGTATATCCTGTTCAATAATATCTGAAATTGTATTGTCTAAACCAAGATCTTCAGCGATATTACGGTAACGGTCTACTACAGCTTTAATTTTTGCTTCAACATCGCCTTTATTAATTACGGTGTTTGCTAAATCTATTAATAAATCCGTCACTTTAATATCATCACTTGAACGCTTACCAGGCGCCGAAACAGCGACAATCTTTCTTTCAGGATTAGACTTCACAATGCTTGCTACTTTTTTGATTTGTTCTGCACTCGCGACAGATGTGCCGCCAAATTTACATACTATCATCTCATCATATCCTTACTCTCAAAATTGATATTTGTACTCACCAAAAAAACATTTGACTTTACACAGTGTACAAATTTATCCTATTTCAGTCAAGACTATTCAGTAAATTCATTAATCTATTTAGTCAAAATACGAATAATTCGTCATTTTGTCAATATATTATATGAGATTTTCATAAAAAATGATATTTATTTGTTCAAATTTATAACATTTTTACAATAAAAATTAATTGTCTCTGTTAGGCTAAAGAAGTGACAAAATAGTGAAACAATTCCCCTAACAATCCTTCGCAATGAAAATTGTTTCATCCCCCATTTTGCTGTAAATTACTCTATAATTATTACTATAGAATTTGTAATTATTATTAGTAGGAGAAGGATATATGAAAATAGTAATTGCAGAAAAACCAGATCAGGCAGCAAAATTGGCTGCCCCGTTTTCATTTACTAAAAAGGCTGGTTATTTTGAAGTTAAGCCAAACACGTACTTTCCGGAAGGTGCGCTCATTACATGGGCGATCGGTCATCTATGTGAATTGAAGGCCCCGGAAGAATACAACGCCTCATGGAAGAAATGGACATTGGAAACATTGCCGATCATTCCAGAACGTTTCGAATACAAGGTTACAAAGACAAAATATAAACAGTTCAATATTATAAAAACACTCGTCAAAAGACCGGATATTCGGGAAGTTATCATCGGCGGGGATGCAGGGCGTGAAGGTGAACTCATTATACGCACCATTTTAAAAGTATGCAGTGTAAATAAACCAATGAAGAGATTATGGATATCTTCCTTAACGGAAAATGCGGTGAAAAATGGATTTGCCAATTTACTGCCGGAAGAGAAAACGAGAAATATTTATTTTGAAGCACTGAGCCGCTCCTGTGCCGATTGGCTGATTGGTATCAATACATCCAGATTGTATACGGTACTCCTCAAACGTAATGGCGTAAAAGATGTCTTTTCCATTGGCAGAGTACAAACACCGACATTGGCGCTCATCGTAAAACGTGAGCATGAGATTGCGAACTTTAAACCAGAACCGTTTTGGGAAGTGGAAGCAGAATTTAACTTTAATGGCAAACTTCTAAAAGCGAAATGGCATAAAAACAATGTGACCAGGCTTCTCGAGGAACGCCAGGCAATTGCTGCAGCCAACTTTTGCATCAATAAAAACGTAGAAATCACAAATATTAAAAAAGAAAAGAAGGAATATGCACCCCCTCTTTTGTTCAATTTGTCTGCACTACAGGCAACAGCAAACAAAGCTTTTAAATTTTCACCACAAATGACGCTCGATATTTTACAGAAACTCTATTTGAAAGGCGTCGTTTCCTATCCAAGATCGGATTCACAATTTCTGACGAACGAGGAAGCGAAAACATTACCGGCGATTCTTGGACAGTTAGGCAAGTTGGAGCAATATAAAAATCTGTTACCGCCACCGGTAACTTCCCTTCTGAACAACAAAAGATTTGTCAATGAAAAAAAGGTAACCGATCACCATGCTATTATCATTACTGAGCAAGTTCCGAATATGGCAAACCTCAGTGCAGAAGAAGCAAAAATTTATGATTTAGTAGCAAGGCAAGTGATTGCGGCCCATTACAATAATGCCATATTCTCCTATACGACAATTCACTCACTTGTCGATCAGCGCGCGGAATTCATTTCCAAAGGGAAAGTGCTGCTGGAGGAAGGTTGGCGCAAAGTAATTCATCATTCGAAAGATAATGCGGACAAAGATGAACTGCTCCCCCTTCTTCAGGAAAATGAACAAGGGACCGTTGTAAAAGCGAATGTCAAGAAAGGTGAAACCCAGCCGCCAAACCGCTATTCGGAAGGTAATCTCATTACAGTCATGAAAACCGCAGGCAAACATTTGGAAGATGTGGAACTGGAAAAGGTATTATCGAAAACAGAAGGATTAGGTACGGAAGCTACGCGCGCCGGTATTATCGGCACACTGAAAGACCGGAACTACATCGAAGTGAGGAAAAACCAGGTGTTTGCAACGACGAAAGGAATGCTGCTCATTGAGGCACTGGGAGAAAGCATTTTAACGTCCGCGTCCATGACTGCTAAATGGGAGCAACGACTTTCTGAAATTGGTGAAGGGAACGCATCTCCCCAAGTATTTATGGAACAGGTAAAAAAACTGGCAGATAAATTGATAGCAGATGCCGGCGAGCGGGAAAAAGAATGGGCATTCAATCAACACGATGTGGAGAAGATTACTGAAAACAATCCCTATACTAAAAAATATAAGAAAGAAAAAACAGTTGTCGGGAAATGCATACTTTGTGATGGATCCATTGTTGACCACGGTACTTTTTACGGTTGTTCAAATTATAAAAAAGCCAACTGTAAATTCTCGGTTTCCAAAAAAATTCTCGGAAAAACGATAACGCAAACGAACCTGAAAAAATTATTAACTTCCGGCGAAACCGATTTAATCAAAGGATTTAAAAAAGGCGGTAAAATCTTCAACGCCCATCTCATTTGGGATGAGAAGGAACGAAAAACAAGCTTCAAGTTTGCAAATGCAAAGTAACCGACTTCTTTAAAAAGATAATGCCCCGAAAGTTTAGCTACGAATCATTAACTTTCGGGGTATTTTTTCTATTCATACATATCTTCTTAATGATAATTTAACCTGTTATCATTTCTGTATTTTAACCATGCATCGATTTCTGTCTTTATGAATCTTTTCTGATTATCGAGCAAAAGATACGGGATAAACTGATAGGTATCATAGCTGCTTAGTCCATTTCTTTGATAATCATCATTCGATATAATAATTTCAATGGATTGTTCGCTTATTTGAAGGTATTCAGCAAGCTGGGTAAGTGTCATCAACTCCGGTATTGAGCTAATGGTACTTTCTGAGTCTTTATCGGTATTTGTTGTGCTACTTAAAATCAATGCAGCTGTCATGATGGATAAACCTAACAATACTGCTCCAATTAAATATGTGGACTGGTTCAAATCAGTGCCTCCTAGTTAGATACATTCAAAATATTTCACATCTAATCAGTCAACTATTTATTCATTTTAAAGGCAATTGGATTGTTTCCGATTGATTCTCCCATTTTATATTTGCTTTAAGCTCTGATCCTTCTGTTGCATTCGAACAGCCATGGGGCAGAAAAAACATACCGTTTTCATCTAAAGAAATGGAAGCCCCTTCTACTTTATCTACACTAAACTCCAACTGTTCCGGCATCGGATCGTTGCCAAGATATTTTATATAGCCTTTAGTAGAATTGCAGCCATCATCATCTGTCACTGTATATTGGACTCTCCAATTCTCACTTTCCCCAAAAAACACATAATCTTTTTCGATACAGGCAGTTAAAAGTGTAACAGTTAACAATATTAAAATTCCTATTTTCGCACGAACATTTTTCAATACAACACCTCCACAATTTAGGTCTCAATAAAATCAATCACCTGATCTATGTAACTTTCTAATGGTTCACTCGTATTTACAACAATGTATGAACCTTCATCTGGTTTCTTACTGTTTTCAAGCGTACGTTTAAAGGTTTCTTCCGAGCTGACTGCGTTAATTTGACTAACCATTTTATTTCGACTTTTTAATCTATTGTTTATTTCCTGAAAATCATTCAGGTAGCACTCTACGTATTTGTATGTGGCATTATACTTTTTTGATAAATCTATACCTCGATCCACCGTTTCCTGATAAAGACAAGGACTATCCAAAACGACATTTTGTCCTTGTGATAAATGAAATTCCACTAAAGACCAATCAACATTATAGGCAATTTTACCAACAAGTTTTTTCTCTATTGGAATTTCCTCAAATGACGTTATTAACGCCGTTTTTACAATGTCATGATCAACTATGACTGCCCCTATTTTCTCGGCAATTTGTCGGGAGAGCGTCGACTTACCGGAACCTGGGAATCCGGACATTTGTATAAAAAACATATTTAACCACTCACTTTTCAAAATTTTCTTGACCCAAATACTCTACTGGGAGTCCCCTTTCAATTATGCCGTTTTCCCAAAGCACACTGTACGCTTTGGCATCAGGTCTGGAACTAACCACTTTATATATTTCCCGGCCTTTATAATGAACCGCAACACCATCATCAACAGCAATTCCTGATTGTATTTGATTGGACTCGATCAGTTTATGATATGCAGGTCTTCTTTTCTTTTCACCATCGTAATGCGGACAATTACTCCCATTTAATAATCCCAGGCAATCTATTGGTTCAAGTCCATCTCCAAAAGAATCTGTCACCCCCTGCTCAAACCAACAGATTGCCCCTGCACTTAACCCCGCTAAAATAACCCCCTCCTCCCAAGCCTTTCTTAAAATATGGTCTAATCCCCAATCCTTCCACAAAGCTAAAAGGTTTTTCGTGTTTCCCCCACCAACATATAAAATGTCTTTCTCTAAAATAAAACTTTCCAAATCCCGTGATGAAGGGTTATATAGAGATAAATGTGAGGGATCACAATTTTGTGTATTAAAAAAATGATAAAACCTGGATATGTATTGTTCAGAATCGCCGCTTGCTGTAGGAAGAAAACAAATTTTCGGTTTTGCCGTTTTTGCCTGCTTCAGAATATATCGATCCAATAGCGGGTTATCAGGTTCCATCGAAAAGCCCCCGCCGCCCATCGCAATTATTTGTTTCATTCGGTACTCCTTTCAATAATCAAAAGTATTTTATTTTGCCACCATGTTTTGACCTTAATTAATATATTCTACAAAGTTCACGATACTCCTTGAGTTAATCACAAAAAGAGCATTGTCACTTGAACAATGCTCTTTTATAAATCGATTAAATAAGTTGTTGTCTTATACCCCGTCCAAAACTTTTAATAGCGCAATCGTAATACATGACATCATAATCGTGAAGGCACCTGTCATTACATACACATTAAATTTGGAATCCTGATTATTTCGCGATTTATCAATGATGATTGCTAAGTTTAAACAAAATAAAACGGCTAAAATCGGTGTACCATATACTGCCATAAAAATAAAAAACATTGTGTCCTCCAAAGTATTGATAAATTCTCGTTCCCTTTAACCTATCTTTATAGTAACAAATCTTACTATGTTAACGTTTAATCTTATTAGACTGATCCTGTTGGTTTCCATGACCTACGTATCGAAAGTACTCCTTTATCAAGCTAATAATTATGCCGATGTAGAAAATATTAACATTTAAATGTTATACTGATACTACAAATATAGGGGGGATTTATTTTATGGAGAAAAGAAAGAGGACGATATTTTGGATTATACCAATTGGGGTAATTGGTATATTTTTTTACTTTTTTGGTCCACAAAAAGCCGTAACAGATAATGACTACATTACATATATTCATGCGACACCCGTTATCGAAAATAGTAATATTACAACAGAAGAAGCATTCAAAAACTATTGTGAAGAGAGCCGCTGGGAATACTTCCAGACTAAAATGATGGAGCATGTTGTAGAATTTAAAGGTAAGTGCAAAATTGACAACAAAGTACAGCCTGTTAATTTGCAATATGTTGTTGAAAAGGGACAAACTGATTACCGTATTGGGGCAATGCTTGTAAATGGCGAACAGCAATCCGAAGAACAGCGAACAGAGTTTTTGAATACACTCCAATAAGATATTACAAAGTGGAAACTTCATAAGCTTCCACTTTTTTTCATCCCAAAAATCTATAGTAACAAACCCCTTAACTTAGACAATAATCGCTGACGTCTTTTCTTAATTGTTTCATAATTCAGCTTATACGTGTCAGCAATCTCTTTTAACGAAAGCTCTTTTTCAAACAATGCGATCAGCAGAAATTGTTCATCCTTATTTAATTCCTCAAACCATTCAGGCCATTCCAAACCTGTTGTAATTAAATACTGTTGCTGTGAATTAACGAGTATTACGTCCTCCTCCACTGCCAGTTCATGCTCGGTTATATGATTCGCTTTAGATAGTGCTCGAATAACAGCATATTTTACAGTCATATAGGCGAACATCGCAAAATCCCCTTTTGTAGCATCATACTTCTGTAATGCCTGCCATAGGGCGATTCTTCCTATTTGCATGTATTCATCAAAATCCCGATAAATTTTCAGTTTATAGATCACTTTTTTTATTATTGTTTCACTTTCAGAAATAAGTTTTTCTACATCCTGCATATTTCCAATTCCTTAAAGCTGTGCACAACTGATTATTCCTAGGTACTACAAATTTAAGGAATTGTAGAAAATGAAACAAAGAACAGATTTATTACGAAAAATTACATTTGCACGTTAAATAGCCATAAAATTCACACTTTTATACGGTAAATCGGTCTAAAAAGAACTTTTTCGCATAGTTTTCTAATAAATCAGATATAACGATATTGACAAAAAATCCGCTATCATGCATGCTATTAGAAAATGTAAAGGCATATTGAAGACGAGTACGTAGCAATTGGCTATACAAGAGAGCACATTCCACAGGCTGAAAGAATGGCATAGCAAAACCTGCCGAACCTACTTCAACAGCTCCTACAAAAATAGGCGCAGACTCAGCGTTATGAGATAAGTGGAATGCAAGAACTTGGCATTCAATTTAGGTGGTACCACGGAAACAGCACATTTCGTCCTAATCGATAGGATTGAAATGTGCTTTTTTATGCTTTTAAGTCCATCAAAGGGTTTTTTCTATTCTTAACAGAGTGGAAAAACATAAGTTAAAACTGTCATATCCTGTAACAGCGTATCTATGACCAATATCGTGTAGCGGGATAATTTAATATTTTTATCGAGGAGGATTTCGGGTGGAAAAAAAACGTATTGTAATAAAAATCGGAAGCAGTTCTTTAACAAATAATAAAGGTGAGCTTGATTATGAAAAATTTCATGACCATGTTGCTGCAATCGCCGCATTAAAAAAAGCAGGTCATGAAGTTATTCTAGTATCTTCTGGCGCAGTAGCAGCAGGTTTCCGAAAGCTTGGCTATCCTTCTCGACCGATTACCCTCAAAGGAAAGCAAGCTGCTGCGGCAGTTGGTCAAAGCATACTAATCCAAGCGTATGCAGATGAATTTGCCAAATATAACGAGACATCTGCCCAAATTTTACTGACTCGCTCTGATTTCAATGATAAACAGCGTTACAGAAATGCTTATGAAACATTAACAGAACTGTTGGAACGTTCAATCATCCCGATTATCAATGAAAACGATACTGTATCTGTCGCTGAATTGACTTTTGGTGACAATGACATGCTTTCCGCTTTAGTAAGCGGTCTCGTCCATGCAGATCAGTTAATTATTTTAACGGATGTCAACGGGCTCTATACGGCTAATCCATTAACAAACGCAGATGCCGTTCGAATTGATCGCATAGAAAAAATTACAGAAGAGATGCTTCTCTTTGCTACAGGATCAGGCTCAAAAGTCGGGACCGGTGGCATGCAGTCAAAGCTCGCTGCAGCCAATCATGCAATTAATACAGGTGTCGGAGTTTTTATCGGAACAGGTTCCGGTCATACAAAACTAATCGAAATTCTTGAAAACAACGGTGACGGCACGTATTTTGAACGCAATGAAAAGTACGTACCTACAAATAAACAATGGGTAAAGCTTTCAAAATCTTCCGGAAAGATTTTTATTGACGAAGGTGCGGTCCAAGCATTGCAATATGGAGGGAAAAGTTTACTGCCAGCCGGTGTTTATGCCTATGAAGGACAATTTGATAAAGGCGATGTTGTCGAAGTTTATGATAGACATACTTGTATCGGTCGTGGAGAAATTCTTTATTCTTCAGCTGAATTGGAGCATGCGATGGGGAAACGTACGACAGAGCTCATGCATTATCCGATAGAAGTCATTCACCGTAATCAATGGGTCAAAATTTAAGGGGGTTATCTTTATGAAGAAAACTATTACAAATGAAGTGGTTGAAAAAGGTAAGCGTGCAAAAAAAGCGAGCTATTTAACGAATATCAAAACAACAGCAGAAAAAAATGAAGCATTAAAAAGTATTGCTCAACAACTAATTGCCGATATGGACTTCCTGCTGTCGGAAAATACAAAAGATATTACTGATGGAAAAGCAAACGGACTCGATCAAGCGACACTGGATCGCATTTTACTGAATGAAAACCGCATTCAAGCGATGAGCGATGCCATTATGCAGCTGATTGAATTAGAGGATCCTGTCGGTGAAGTAGTCGAGGAAATGACGAAAGAAAATGGCCTTCACATTACTAAAAAGCGTGTCCCATTAGGCGTAATCGGTATGATTTATGAAGCACGACCAAATGTAACGATTGATGCAGCAACACTTTCCATTAAAACAGGTAATGCGGTACTTCTCCGTGGCAGTTCTTCTGCAAAATACTCCAACATCGCACTCGTTGCCTCGATTCACCGCGCGCTAGAAGCTGTTGACTACCCGGAAGATGCCGTTTTGCTAATCGAAGATACAAGCCGTGAAACAGCGAAATCTTTATTTACACTTACTGAATACTTGGATGTGCTCATTCCGCGCGGAGGTAAAAAACTAATCGATTTAGTTGTACGTGAATCAACGGTTCCTGTTCTTGAAACCGGTGCCGGAAACTGCCATATTTATTTGGATGAATTCGCTGATTTCGATATGGCGAAATCAATTGTAAAAAATTCGAAAACACAGCGTTTATCCGTATGTAATGCGGCGGAGAGCCTATTGATGCACCAGAATTTTTTCCAAACTCATGGCAAGCAATTTTTGGACTATCTACAAAATGAACTTGATATAAAAATTTATGGTGATGAAAATGTATGTGCAGTGTTGCCGGAAGCGATCGAGGCAACAGAAGAACATTATGCCGAAGAGTTTTTGGCTCTGGCATTAAGCATAAAAGTAGTAGATGACGTATTGGAAGCGGTACAGCACATTAATCAGTTCGGAACAAACCATTCAGAAGCGATTATCACCGACAATATGCAAAATGCTGAAATCTTTTTAAATTCTGTAGATGCGGCAGCTGTGTACCATAATGCGTCGACGCGCTTTACGGATGGCTTTGAATTCGGATATGGTGCAGAAATCGGGATATCAACTCAAAAGCTGCATGCTCGAGGACCAATGGGGTTACCAGCATTAACATCAACGAAATACTACATTCATGGTACAGGTCAAATTCGGGAATAAAATGTACCTTCTATAATGAAATTTTCCAGTCAATAGGGCTGTTACGGGACTTTTTCCTTCCCTATTTTTTCCGCTCTGTAAAGTCTAGAAGCGGGAGTCAATCTCTGCATCTAGGCTTTTTGGGACAGTTAAATTACGCCCCGTCAATACGGGATTATGAAAGCAGGTTCGCCATATGAATATACGCTCAATGATTAAACTTACTATCTCCATGGCTATTTTTGGTTCTATCGGCTTCTTTACTACGCAAACCGGCCTGCCTGCAGTCGAACTCGTTTTTGTTCGCTGTATTTGTGCCACATTCTTTTTGGGCGGATTATGGTTTATAACAGGCGGTAAAAAAACAGAAGTTTGGAATAAAAGCGAAATATTGAAAACCGTCATTTGCGGCATATTTCTTGTGTTAAACTGGGTATTTTTATTTAAAGCGTTTGAAGTGATGTCGATCTCTATCGCCATTTCCATATACAATTTGGCGCCAATTTTTGTATTGATATTAGGTTCGGTGTTTTTGGCAGAAAAAATGGGGATCGGTGCGATTTGTGCAACAGTCATTTGCTTTTTCGGTAGTATTCTCATAATTGGTATTGATAGCTTTACAAGCGTCTCTCAATTTATGAACTCTGGATTTATATGGGCGCTTCTTTCGGCCATCTGCTATGCACTGACAATGTTTACGAGTAAAACGATTCACGGTATGTCGTCCTATGCTCTTACATATATTCAAACAATTGTAGGTATCGTCATGTTGCTCCCTTTTTGCGATTTTGCGGCATTTGAAGGTTTAACAAATACAAACTGGCTCTACATATTAGGTACTGGTTTTATTCATACGGGATTTGTCTACTATTTATTTTTTGACAGTGTTCGAGACCTTCCTACAGTCATTGTATCTGTACTCGTATTTGTCGATCCGGTAGTAGCAATTTTATTGGATGCTGTGTTGCTTTCTTTCCGACCAAGCCTATTGCAAGTGCTCGGAATTGTTCTGATTTTCGGAAGTATTTTATACACCGTCTTTACGCCTGAACAAACCGTAAAAAAGATAAAAACAAGCAGTTCATAAATTATGAAACGAAAAAAACTCTAAATTGCAGCGATCTTATTCCGCGCACGATTTAGAGTTTTTTTACTATTCAAACTGTGCCAATTGCTTTGGTATCAGTACTTTATCCGCAAACCATATTGCCTGCAATTTCGTTTTATCGCCCATATAAATAACGACAATTTCAATATTTTTCGACTTTTTGTAATCTGTGACAGCTTCTATCCATTCTTCTTCATTCGGAAAATCATCAAACAGTAATTCATTGCAGATTAAATAGATTTTGCCGCTGCTACTATGAGATAATTCTAACTTTAGCATCGTAAAGGCATAATTGATAATATATTTATAGTTAATCTGCTCTGTTTTAAGTCCGAACGATTTATCCAGCTCAAAGTAATTATTAAAATCCAGACTCTCTTTATGTGTGATCATTTCCTGAACAATGGCTTTTATGAATGATAAGAATACAAAATTTTGTTCATTTTTTTGTGAAAATTCCGATACGGCCAATGCCAATCCATTCTGTAACGTAAGACTGCGTTTCATCGATATATCTTTTTGAACACAAAAAACATATGTACTGTTTGGATCAAGTCCAACTTTCAAAAATTGTTCTGTCTGGAATTTGGATTTCCAAAACAAAACTTCGGAAAAGTGCTTTGCTTCAATATAATTCATAAACTGCTTTAAATTATCATTGCTGATAGTATCCCATATCTTATCATCAAATAGCAGCTCAACCGCTTTTATTTCTTCCATTACTTCCTCAAGGATTCTGTCATAAATTGTATTGAATTTATATAAATTCATGTACCAATAGCTTTGAACTTTTAAGTGAATTTCATGATAGATATCCCTGTTGTCTTGACTATTTGCAAGTTCCTTTTCATATTCAGTAATTAATTTTTCAATTTTTAGCGCTTTTCGCATATCCTCAAAATGATTTTTTTTGATTTTTTTCCATATGTATAGTGCAATAAAAAAATTTTTTACAGAGGAATCTTTTAAGTACTCAAAATGCAATTTTTTTGCATTTCTAGCTGAAAAAAAATCCAATAAGAAAATTCGCCATTCTTTCAGTCTAATATCTTCTTCTATTATTTCTTTTTCGTACTCTTCCCCAATTTCAAAAAGTGACCAAAGATCATGAAAAATGAAATAAAAATCATCACTTTTTAATAGTATTGAGTCATTACAATGTTCGGAGTATAATAAATTTAATAAAGCTTCTTTACGTTCATCACTTAAAGAACTAGGATTTTTCAGCAATAGCTCCTCCATTATGGACCCACCTCTCTTTATACACTACTAAATATATATCATTCTCTCAAATTATACCATTTATTAATAGATAATGTGAGAATGTTTAACAATAAAAAGGAATTTGCCAATTATTAGAAGTACAGTTGTGTAGTAGGTAATCTATATTATTTTATGAATATAGTAATACTAAAACACTAACCAATATGTTGGCACTACGCCTGCGGTTAGTGTTCAGAAATGGAAAACAATTTTTACAGCGATCAAAAATGCTATTTTCTCAGGAGAAAATAGCATTTTTGATTGATGATCAGGCCATCTTAAATTTTATGCTTTGCGGCTTTCCGTCATTTGTTTCCAGACAGAACCTTTTGCCTCTTCCCCGCCTTCAATACGCGCAAGTGCCATTTTTGCTTGAAGCTTTACTTCAAACTCTTTATCTTCACTCGCTGTTTTTAAGGCGTCAATTGCCTGCTCTGTCCCTACTTCATACAAGTACATTGCTGCACGCCAGCGGACAAGTTTATTTTTGTCACCCAATGCAGCGATCATCGCCGGCTCAAATTCAGGTAACCCTAAATCACTCATGCAGTCGCCCGCTGTACGGCGTACTGCTGCACTTTTATCATTCAATGCCTTCGTTAATGCCGGTACAACCGCAACATCTTCGATCATTCCTAAATAAACGGTAGCAAGGCGTCGAATAGACATTTGCTCGTCTTCCAGCGCTTTTTCAAACAACGGAATATCCTTTACTTCCGGATCCGGTAATTGATCTAACAACTGGAATCGCTGCTGCCAGTCTTCCACTTGCTCATATTGCTCCAATGACACTTCTTTCCGCTCTTGTGCTGCTGTTACAACCTGTTCATTAGCAGACTGGACAATCGATTCAACTCGGTCTTGCGGATAAAGTGCATCCACCTCTTTTAGTACCTCTTGTACAACTTGCTCTTTATCGCCATAGCGAACACCGAAATCGACCCATTTTCGTTCAAAAATATAATTTTCATCCGTCACACTGAACTGCAGACGTTTGAAAGCTGTTGTAAAACGGTCTCCTGCGCTAATTCGTACTTCCCCTTCACCGTCAAAAGCTTTAATTTGCAATGGAATCGCTTTGTACATTTGAACATGTACATTTACTTCCCCATAATGCTCATTCATCTCATATTCCGTAGTTTCAGTTGCCTCTCCGCCAATTGCACGGCGAATGTCCGCCAAAATATTTTCCCAGGCAAATTTCGCATTACGTTCTATCGCCAGGAAATTCGATACATGGTAAATGCCTTTTACACCTTCTACTGCAAAGATGGCCTGCAGCTCAGGTGATGCTTCACCGATGTTGTCTTTCGTATAATTAAAACTTTTACCAAATGGTAAATCCTGATCGATAATTACTTTCATTGAATTTGGACTTGGGGTTGGTTCAATTGATAAAATTTTCATTGTTATGCTCCTATCCATTTGCGATTTCGTCTAAATAGCTCCAGCGCTCGATTAATTGTTCATATTCCTCATTTAGTTTTTCTAAATCGGACGTCAGCTGCTGAAGTTTTGTAAAGTCCGAACCAGCTGATGAAATTTCCTCTTCTGTCGACATAATTTTTTCTTCAACTTGAGCAATCGTATCGGCAATCGTTTCCCATTCTTTCTGCTCTTTGAATGATAGCTTTTTCTTTTCTGTTTTCTGCTTTTCAACTTTCGGCTTTTCCTGCTTCATCTCTTTCGCTTCCTGCTGCAGTTCCGACTCGCGTTTTGCTAAATAGTCGGTATACACATCCAAGCTTTCCGATACGCCGCCTTTTCCGTCCAAAATCCATAGCTTTTTCGCAATGCGATCCAGGAAGAAACGGTCGTGACTAATTGTAATGACAACACCCGGGAAGTTTTCGATAAAATCTTCCAGAACACCTAATGTTTCGATATCCAAATCATTTGTCGGCTCATCTAAAAGTAATACGTTCGGCTGTTCCATCAATAGACGAAGCAGATGAAGTCTTTTGCGCTCTCCGCCTGAAAGCTTGCTGATCGGCGTACCATGTGTATTCAGCGGGAATAAGAAACGTTCGAGCATTTGTGATGCTGAGTAACGAACACCGTCTGAATCGGTAATGTCATTTGAAGCTTCACGAATATAATCGATCATTCGTGCATTTTCATTCATTGCTGGCAGTGCCTGCTTGAAATGAAGACGTTTTACTGTTGATCCGACAACTACCTCGCCCTTATCCGGTTCAATTTCACCTGCGAGCATGTTAAGAAGTGTCGATTTACCATAACCATTTGCTCCAATTATGCCAATACGGTCCCCATGCTGCAGTAAAAATTCGAAATCCTGAATAATCACCCGGTCACCGTAAGCTTTGGAAATTCCATCTGATTCCAGTACTTTTTTTCCTAAACGCGTTGTTGCAAGCCCCAGTTCAAGATCGGACTGGTCATTCGAACGATCGATGGATTCATCCAACGTTTCGAAACGCTGAATACGGGCCTTTTGTTTTGTAGTTCGCGCTTTTGCCCCGCGACGAATCCATTTTAATTCCGAGCGGTAACGATTTTGTAATTTGGCCTGTGATGCTGCATTCATTTCTTCACGAATCGCCCGAGCTTCAAGGAAATCCCCATACGAACCTGTATGGCGGTACAACGTTTTATCTGCCAATTCATATATATGTGTTGCGGT